>NZ_JBQDBE010000027.1:0-37342 GCF_052090685.1 Gulosibacter sp.
CACCTCATTCCGTTACGCCACGCTGTCCACAACCTCCATGGGAAGAACACCTAGGCGGCTGCGCGCCGCGACGCTCGCCTCACCTCGCCTCACGCAGAGTGGCCATTGGTTGTTGCTTCCCGCAGGAATTCCAACAACCATTGACCACTCTGCGGAATGGGCGCGGATGCGCAACCGCCTAGAGCGGAGCTCCGGGCTCCCAGCCGAGTGACGGGCCGATGCGGGTCGCGAGTTGCGTGAGCATCTGCTTCCAGTCATCCAGCTCGAGTTCAAACGGCAGCTCGAAGAGATAGTCGTCACCGCTTTGGAAGGCCGCGTCGGTCTTGATGTATTCAAGGATCTCATCGAGGGAACCGAGCACATCCAACGCGATAATCGTGTTCTTCCCGTGCACCTTCTTCGTGCGTGGCGTGCGCGCCTCGACGTAGTCGCGGTAGCGCGCGATCTGATGATCGGTGGCACCGTCGGTGGGGACGATCACGCGCGCGACTGAGACGTGACCGCGATGGTCGGCCGGAGTCGCACCGTGGAAGGTCTCGATCTGCGCCTGCTGTGCCAGGTCGAACTCTCGCACGCCGTTTTCGGTTGACGAGATATTGCTCATCAGCCAGTTGAAGCGATTCGCGCCGGCCCATTCCGCCGAGCGCAGCGACCCGCCGCCGTACCAGAGCCGCTCGGCAAGCCCAGGGCTGTGCGGCTCCACTCGCTCCGAATCAACATCGCCACCGAATCCCAAGTACTCGGGCTTCTCGCGCACTTTGTCTCCGCGCAGGAATGAGCGCAGCCGCTCGATGCGGGCATAAGTGTAGTCTTCTTCCCGCCAACCCGAGTCGTAGACGAGGTCGTTGAGCGCATCATCCGGGTACCCCGGTCCGTGGACGCTGAGCCCCGGCTCGAGACGGCCACCCGAAAGGAGGTCGGCCGTTGCGAGGTCTTCGGCAAGGCGGAATGGGTTCTCAAAGCCGACCGGGATCACCGCATTACCGAGATGGATGCGCGTGGTGTGTTGCGCGATCGCGGCCTGCAACACGGCAGGCGCAGAGAGCCCGTACTGCATGTGCCGGGTGCGAATCCATCCGCTGTCAAGACCGAGCTCCTCGGCGAACCGAAAAAGCTCAATCGCATCCTCGAGCCCCCGCCGTGGGTTAGTTCGCGAGGTCGGTACGAGGTGGATGAATCCCAGCCGCCTGGGGACGCGTGTCGCGGTCATTCTCGGGTCACTTTCTCG
The DNA here is from genome assembly GCF_052090685.1 of Gulosibacter sp. Lineage (NCBI taxonomy): Bacteria > Bacillati > Actinomycetota > Actinomycetes > Micrococcales > Microbacteriaceae > Gulosibacter > Gulosibacter sp. Next base: position 1,229 of record NZ_JBQDBE010000027.1, read on the forward strand.
CTCTCATTGCCGAGGACGGAGGAAAGAATCTTCTCGAACTCGGGCCAGCCGAATACCTGCGCGGTGCCGCGCGCGGAGGGCTGACCGGCATCCGGATCGGCACCCGCAGCGAGCAAGACGCGCACGGTCGACTCATCCTGCTTGAACACCGCGCAGGTGAGCGCGCGTTGCCCGCGGTCATTCGCCGCTTCGAGGTCGGCGCCGCGTTCGAGGAGCATCTGCACCGTGTCGGTGGCGTCGTGATAGGCGGCGAGCGTCAAGAAAGAATCGCCACCCGAATTGCGCATGTTCACGGGCGCACCGGCTTCGAGGTATGCGGCGAGCTCCTCGGTGCGGCCCTCGCGCGCATAGTCGAACAGGCGATTCGCGAGTTCGATTGTTTCTTCTGAGGGCTGGGTCATAGTTGTACCTCGTTGCGGTCTGCCGACCAGTTCGTGTGGAAGGCTCCGGGGCGGTCGACGCGGCCATAGGTGTGTGCGCCAAAGAAATCGCGCTGGCCCTGGACGAGGGCTGCGGGGAGCCGGTCACTCGCGAGCGAATCATAGTAGGAGAGCGTGGCCGAGAATGCCGGCGCGGGGACGCCCGCGTACGCTGCGGTCGCAACGACTCGGCGCCACGCAGCGCCACCGTCTGCGACCTCTGCCGCGAAGTAAGGGTCTGCAATCAGCGACTGGAGGGATGCATCGCGGTCGTAGGCTTCGGCAATGCGGTTGAGGAATCGCGCGCGGATGATGCAGCCAGCACGCCAGATCTTTGCCACGGCACCCGGGTTGATGTCCCAGTTGTATTCCTCGGCACCGGCAAGAATCAGGTCAAAGCCCTGCGCGTAGGCGATGACCTTTGAGGAGTAGAGCGCACGGCGCACGTCTTCGACGAAGTTCTCGTCCACCTCAGGCGCTTCTGGCTGCGCGGTGATCGTGGGGCGGACGGCTTCGCGCTGTTCGACGCGTCCCGAGACGCCACGCGCGAAGACTGCCTCGCCAATGCCGGAGACCGGTACCGCGAGCGAGAGCGCATTTTGCACGGTCCAGGTGCCGGTGCCCTTCATCCCCGCCTGGTCGACAATGATGTCGATGAACGGCTTGCCGGTTTCTGCATCGACGTGGCGGAGCACCTCGGCGGTGATCTCAATCAGGTAGGACTCGAGCTCACCCTTGTTCCACTCGGTGAATACATCGGCGATCTGCGCGGGTTCAAGGCCACCCACGCGGCGCAGGAGGTCATAGGCCTCGGCGATGAGCTGCATATCGGCATACTCGATGCCGTTGTGCACCATCTTGACGAAGTGTCCGGCGCCATCGGTACCGACGTGCGTGACGCAGGGGGAGCCGTCTTCCGGCGCGCGGGCAGCGATGGATTCCAGGATGGGACCGAGCGTTTCGTAGGACTCTGCGGTCCCTCCGGGCATGATCGAAGGTCCGTTGAGGGCCCCCTCTTCGCCACCCGAGATACCGGCGCCGACAAAGTGGATGCCCTTGGCACGGACCGCTGCCTCGCGACGAATCGTGTCGGTAAACAGCGCGTTACCACCGTCGACGATGATGTCGCCGGGCTCGAACACGTCGCTGAGCTGATCAATGACAGCATCGGTACCGGCACCGGCTTGAACCATGATGATCGCGGTGCGCGGGCGCTGCAGTGACTGTGCGAATTCAGCGACCGACTCCGTCGCCACAAAATTTGCCTCGGGGTGCTCACTCACGAGAGTTCGTGTGCGTTCGGGAGACCGGTTGTATACGGCTACAGTATTGCCTTCTCGCGACGCGAGATTGCGCGCCAGGTTGGCTCCCATCACGGCGAGGCCAACCACACCAATATTTGCGGATGCGGTGGTCTGCGCGGAGTCTGTGGATGTCATTTTGCGCCTTTCGGGTAGTCCAATAGATCTATTATCCGGTTTGCGTCGGTGGATGCCGTTAACCTGACTAAGAAGCCCCCAGTTTAGGAGGATTGCTGATGAGTCGACAGAACGACCCGGATCAAAACAGCGAAAACGAACCCACGAAGGCTTTCGACTACCGAGAGTTTGAAGATCAACAGCAGTCCGGGGAGCCCGATTGGCAGCGTGCAACGGGTAGCGACACCCCGACGGACGAGATTGAGATTCCACAGGACGTGAGCGATCGCACCCGGGCGATGCCCGCATCCGGACAGCATGACTCTGGGCGCTCAGACTCTGGGCGCTCAGACTCCTACACCGCTGCGGATTCGCGTACAGAAGAGCCGACCGTGGCCCTGCCGAAGCAAGAGCAGCGCTATGAGCCCATGCCCGGGTATGAGGATGTCGCGGCGACGCGACCGCAAGCGCAGTCGCGGCAACAGGTGCCGTCGCAGTATGCGCAGCAGCCCCAATACGTCCAGCAACCGGCATTCACGCCCTACCAGGGCGACGTAACACGCAACGTTTCGAAGGGCCCATCGAGTGGCGCGCGGGTGGCATCGGTGGTCATTAATTTCTTTGTCACAATCGGACTTGTTTTGGCGGTGTGGGACTACATGGGCGTGCAAACCATGAACTCGGTCATTATTACTGCGGTGCGAGAAATTCCAGTCCCGTTTGCGGTCGTTATTAATTCGGTTTCGATTGTGATTGGTGTGCTGCTGCTGATTAGCGGACTCACACTCGCACTGTCTGGTTTAGGCGCAGCAATTTTTGGCGCGCTACTTGCGCTGGGTTCGGCGGTGTTTTTGTTCGTCCCCATGGACTGGCTCGGCGGCGGCGTCAACCAGTTCATTGGCCTTTCGCTGCCCATACTCATTCCGATTGCCTTTTTCATGCTTGCCGCGGGTATCGGCGCGCACTTTGCCCGACGATCGGGTGCGAAGAAAGCGCTTCGTTCTATGCCGCGAGGTGTGTAGACTGAATCGTTGTACTTCGGCGAGGGATGCATCCGCATCCGTTATCGACGCGGTCGAGTGGGGCCTTTCATTTGGCGCATCCACGCGTTCGCGTGCGTTGTGCCGCAACTCACACGGGAACATCTCCCCTTGAAAGGACACCTCAATGGCAACTGTTGAGAACAAACTCAGCGTTGAAAAGCGCACCTCATTCGGTAAGGGTGCCGCGCGCAAGATCCGCGCGACCGACCGCATCCCGGCAGTGCTCTACGGTCACGGTTCGGAGCCTGAGCACATCATCCTCCCCGGCCACCAGACCATGCTGCTCCTGCGCCGTGCGAACGCGCTGATCGAGCTGGACATCGAAGGCACCAAGCAGCTTTCGCTCGTGAAGGACGTGCAGCGCGACCCAGTTCGCCAGATCATCGAACACGTCGACCTCATTCTCGTCCGCAAGGGTGAGCAGGTTGAGGTTGAGGTTCCCGGACTCGTCGTCGGCGAGCCTTACCCCGGCACCATCGTGGTGCAGGATGCGGTCACCATCGCCGTCCTCGCAGACGCCACCAACATTCCGGAGAACATCGAGGTTGACGTTGAAGGCCTCGAGGCCGGCGCGTCGATCGCGATTCAGGATGTGAAACTCCCTGAAGGCTCAACCTTGCCGGATGCCGAAGCTGAGATCGTGCTGCTCTCGATCATGGAGCCTCAGGAAGAGCCCGAGGAGACCGACGAGGAAGGCGCAGAGGGCGCCGCCGAGTCCGAGGGCGAAAGCGAAGACTCGGAGTAGTCTGCTCTCAGTATGGCAACGGATGTGTGGCTCGCAGTCGGTCTCGGGAATCCCGGAGACCGCTATCGAGCCACCCGTCACAACGTCGGTCACATGGTGGTTGACGAGCTCGCGGGTCGGATGGGGGAGTCATTCCGCCGCCACCCGCGAGCGAACGCCGTCGTGGTGGAGGGCCGCCCGGTGCCGGGCGGCCCGAAGCTCGTTTTGGCGAAATCCAATGGATTCATGAATGTCTCTGGCGGGCCGGTATCGCAGCTCGCGCAGTACTATTCCGTGCCGATCGAGCAGCTCATCGTGATTCATGACGAGCTTGATCTGCCCTTCGACACGCTCAAACTCAAGCGCGGCGGTGGCCACGGTGGCCACAACGGCCTGCGCGATATTTCTTCCGCCCTCGGCCCCGACTATTTGCGGGTGCGGGTTGGTGTCGGTCGGCCTCCCGGACGTCAGGATGCTGCCGATTACGTACTGCGCCCCTTTGGTTCCACCGAGCGCGACACTCTCGGCGTACTGCTGCAGGACGCCGCTGATGCGGTGGAACTCATCATGGAACGCGGCCTCGTGGATGCGCAGCAGGTTGTGCACGCCAAGGTCAAATAGTGCGCGCTGTCGTCACCCGTTGCAGCTCGGCCGCTGTCGAAGTTGACGGCGAAATCGTCGGTCAGCTGCCGAAGCCGGGCCTGCTTGTCCTCGTCGGCGTCACGCACACCGATGACGAGCGGGACTGCCAAAAAATCGCCCGCAAGCTTGCCGGTCTGCGCATCCTCGACGAGGAGCAGAGCGCACTCGACCTCAATGCGCCTTTGCTGCTCGTGAGCCAGTTCACCCTCTACGGTGACGCCCGCAAAGGTCGCCGACCATCCTGGTCGAATGCGGCGCCGGGCTCGGTCGCCGAGCCACTCCTGGAAAGGCTCGCAGATATGCTCCGCGCCGACGGACTCCACGTCGAGTCCGGGGTATTCGGCGCCATGATGCGGGTCTCGTCAGTAAATGAGGGTCCCTTCACCGTCCTGCTCGATTCTGCTGAGATCGCCTAGACTTTACTGGTGAGTCTGCACGGATTATTAGCTGTTCTTGAGACGTCTCCGACCTTTGCAAATGTTGCGAGAAGGGCGGATCGCGACGCCGATTTCACCCTCGTCGACGGGTTGCGGGCACCCGTACTTTCCTCTCTCATCGAGGAGCGTGCCAGCATCACCGGCAAGCAGCCGATGCTGCTCGCCATTACCGCGACGAGTCGTGAGGCCGAGCAGTTCGCGAGCGACCTCGCCGCGTTCCTCCCCGCAGCCCAGATCGTGGAGTTTCCCGCCTGGGAGACGTTGCCGCACGAACGACTCAGCCCCTCCGCGGATGTCACCGGGCGGCGCCTGGCAGCAATGCGCGCACTCGGTAAGTGGCAAGAGGAGGCACAGCCCCGGCAGCCATTCGTGCTGTTTGCCTCGGTTCGGGCGGCGTTGCAGCCGCTCATGCCCGGCTTGGATGCGCCGCTCACCATCGAGCTTCGCACGGGTACTCGGGGCCACGACCTCGAGCAGATCGCGACCCGGCTCGTGGAACTCGCGTATCAGCGCGTGGATATGGTCACCCGTCGAGGCGAGTTCGCGGTCCGCGGCGGAATCCTCGACGTCTTCCCTTCCGACTCCGCGCACGCGCTTCGAGTGGACTTCTTCGGCGATGAGATCGACGAAATCCGGCCCTTTGGCGTCGCCGATCAGCGGACCTTTGAGGACACCGTCGACGAGGCACTGCTGACGCCCAGCCGCGAGTTGCTCCTCACCGAAGCGGTGCGAAACCGCGCCCGCGAAATGGCCCCCGAGTTTCCCAACATTGAAGGGCTGCTCAGCAAGATTGCTGAGGGCATCCCGGTTGAGGGGATGGAATCACTCGCTCCGGCACTGGTGGACAAGCTCATTCCGATTGTTGACTACTTGCCGCAGGATGCCGCGATTGCGGTACTGGCCCCGGAACGCGTGGTGAGCCGCGCATCCGATCTGCGCGAAACGAATAAGGAGTTCCTTGACGCGGCCTGGAGCGCGGTGACCGCCGGGGCGGATGCGCCGATCGACCTCTCCGGTGGTGACTATATTTCGCTGCGCGAGCTGCGAGCGCTCAAGGGGCAGCGGCCTTGGTGGACGCTCTCACCCTTCGGCGGGGATGATGACGGGACCTTCCACGTCAACGGCGAGCCGGTGCCGTCCTTTGCGGGAAACTCCGATGGCGCCATCGATCACACCGTCGAGCTGTTGCAGGACGGGTGGACTGTCGTCATGGCGGCGAACGGGCATGGCCTCGTCGAGCGTGCACAGCAGGTGCTTTCTGATCGTGGCGCTGCCGGTCGGCCAGTGGATGCGCTGCCAGAGTCAGAGCTTGAAGCTGGCGTGGCCTACCTCGTGCAAGCGCCGCTGACCGCGGGCGTGCAACTGCCGAAGCACAAGATTGCGCTCGTGACCGAGTCGGATTTCTATGGTCGCGCCGTCGGGTACAACGCCTCCGCGCCGAAGAAACTCGCGCGCAGGCGCGCAAACGCGGTGGTGGATCCGCTGCAGCTCAAGGCCGGTGACTATGTGGTGCATGACCAGCACGGTGTCGGTAAATTCCTGCGGCTCGAGCAACGCGAGGTCCCGGTGCCGGGCACGCGCGGTAAGAAATCGGTACGCGAATATCTCGTGCTTGAATATGCGCCATCCAAGCGCGGTCACCCCGGCGACAAGCTGCTTGTGCCCACCGACCAACTTTCGCAGCTCACTCGATACGTTGGCGGGGAAGCGCCCGGGCTTTCGAAAATGGGCGGCAGCGACTGGGCCGCAACGAAACAGAAGGCCCGCAAGGCAACGAAGGACATTGCGGTGGGGCTCGTGAAGCTCTATTCGGCCCGCGCCGCCTCGAAGGGATTCGCGTTTTCGCAGGACACCCCCTGGCAGCACGAGTTCGAGGAGGCCTTCCCGTTCATCGAGACACCCGACCAGCTGCAGACCATCGACGAGGTTAAGCGCGATATGGAGCGCGAGATCCCCATGGACCGGCTCCTTTCGGGCGATGTTGGCTTCGGTAAAACCGAGGTGGCCGTCCGCGCCGCGTTCAAGGCAGTGCAGGACGGTAAGCAGGTCGTCTTGCTCGTGCCGACGACGCTACTGGTGCGACAGCACACCGAAACCTTCAATGACCGGATGGCTGGATTCCCCGTACAGGTGCGTGCCGTGAGCCGCTTCCAGACCGCGAAAGAGGTCGAGGATACGCGCCAGGGACTCGCCGACGGCTCGGTGGACGTCGTAATCGGAACCCACCGCATCCTTTCGGATAATTTCACGTATAAGGATCTCGGCCTGATCGTTATCGACGAGGAGCAGCGCTTCGGTGTCGAACACAAAGAGAAGCTGAAGTCACTCAAGACCAACGTTGACGTGCTCTCGATGAGTGCCACGCCCATCCCGCGCACGCTCGAGATGGCAGTGACCGGGATCCGGGAGATGTCCACACTCGCGACGCCACCGGAGGACCGGCACCCCATTCTCACCTTCGTTGGGCCGAAGTCGGATAAGCAGATCACCGCCGCAATTCGTCGCGAACTGTTGCGTGAGGGCCAGGTGTTTTATGTGCACAATCGCACCGCGAGCATTAATGCGGTCGCGGCGCACATCGCCGAACTCGTACCGGAAGCTCGGATCGCCGTGGCGCACGGTCGGCTCAGCGAGAAACGGCTCGAGCAGGTGATTGTCGACTTCTGGGAGCGGAAATTCGATGTGCTGGTCACCACCACGATCGTGGAAACCGGTCTCGATATCCCGAACGCGAATACGCTCATCATCGACGATGCGGAACGCTACGGCCTCAGCCAGCTGCACCAGTTGCGCGGTCGAGTGGGGCGCGGTCGCGAGCGTGCGTACGCGTACTTCCTCTACGACGGCAATCGTCCGCTCACCGAAACCGCGCACGATCGACTCGAGACGATCGCGGCGAATAACGAGCTCGGATCGGGTATGCAGGTGGCGATGAAGGACCTCGAAATTCGCGGTGCCGGTAACGTGCTCGGCGGCGAACAGTCGGGCCACATTGCCGGGGTCGGATTCGACCTGTATTTGCGCATGATCGGCGAGGCCGTGGATGCGTTCCGCGGCGAAACGCCCGATATGCAAACCGAATTGCGACTCGAGCTGCCGGTGGATGCGCGTATTCCGGATGAGTACATCGACTCCGAGCGACTGCGGCTCGAGGCCTATCAGAAACTGTCGGCGGCAGCATCCCCGGGCGCGAGGCCGGGGGCACTCGACCTCGTCGCGGAGGAACTCCACGACCGCTACGGTGAACCGCCGGATACGGTGGCGACGCTCTTCGCCGTCTCGCGCATCCGCCGGATGGCCGTCAAGCTCGGGCTCTCGGAAGTGGTAGCCCTCGGCAAGAACCTGCGCATTGCGCCCGCGCAGCTCTCGGAATCGAAGCAGCTGCGGCTGCGGCGCATGTATCCGGGTGGGAAATACCTCGAAGCGGGGCACGTGGTGAACCTGCCGCTTCCCGCGGGGCGGATGGGTGAGACCCCGAGCGATGAGGAAATCCTCGAGTGGGTACGCAGCGTCTTCCGGGCGCTCTTCGATGCGACCGAGGAATCGGTCGAAGAAACCGAGGAAACGCGCGACAAGCCCGGGGGCTAGACGCACAGCATCGCTCGGCTGGTTCGATCGGCGTTTGCGCCCACTAGTCTTCCACGAGCCCGGAACGATGCGCCAGAATCGCGAGCTCGGTGCGGTCGCGGGCGTGCAGTTTGCCAAGAATCCGGCTCACATAGGTGCGTGCGGTCGCGGTGCTGATGTGGAGCGACTGACCAATTTCCTCGTTGTTCTCGCCGCGTCCGATTCGCGCGAGCACTTCGAGTTCGCGCTCGGTGAGCTCTTCGAGACGCCCATCTCGCGCTCGCGGTTCGGGTAGTGACGCGAGGTGCGCCATGATTCGGCGCGTGATTGCGGGGGAGAGGACGCTGTCGCCCGCTGCGACGGTGCGAATCGCATCCCGGAGCGCATCCGCCGAGGTGTCTTTGAGGAGGTACCCCGCCGCGCCCAGACGAATCGCATCGAGAATGTCTGCATCGTCATCGAAGGTCGTGAGAATGAGCACCGCGGTGCTGTGAAGCTCCTCATCGGCGCGGATGCGGCGGGTCGCTTCAATGCCGTCGCTACCCGGCATGCGAATGTCCATGAGCACCACTTCCGGGTGCTGGCTGCGAACCTGGGCTACCGCATCCTTACCGTTGATCGCCTCGCCTACGACCTCGATATCTTCGGCATTTGCGAGCAGTGACCGCAATCCAGCGCGGACCAGGTCTTGGTCATCGGCAATGAGCACGCGAATCATTGCTCCTCCTCGAGGGGGATTTCGGCGGTGACGAGAAATCCGCGATCGGTTGCCTGAGCCCGGAACTGACCGCCGAGCGATTCGACGCGTTCTCGCATCCCGCTGATGCCGTGTCCTTCGCGCACGGGTGCGATCACGGTGCCGTTATCGGCGACTCGGATGCCGAGGCGCTTGTTCTTGGCGCGGATTTCGATACGTGCGTCAGTCGCATCGGAGTGGCGCGCGATATTCGTCACGGCCTCTTGAACGACGCGGTACACGGTGGATTCGAGCGAACTCGAAAGCGACTCGGGGACGTCAATCTCGGTGGTGAACTGGATTCCCGCGATCGACTCGGTCAGGGCGTCGAGGTCGTTGAGCCGCAGTGATTGGCGGTTCGATGACTCCGTCCCGCGCAGCGCCGTCACGGTACGCCGCAGGTCGCTCATGACCGCGGTGCTCGTGTCTTTGACCAGGACGAGGGCGTCCGTTGCTGCCTGCTCATCCCCGCGAGCGATTGCTTCGCGCGATACCTCCGAGTGCAGCGAAATCACCGAAATCGCGTGACCGACCGAGTCGTGCAGGTCGCGCGCGAGCGCAATGCGGCTCGCTTGTGCCTGCGCTTCCGCGTCCTGCCGGGCCTGTTGCGCAGTGAGGGCGACGAGTTGCTCGCTGCGGGCGAGCAGTTCGCGGCGCGCGCGAATGCTGTCGCCGAATGCGATCGCGGCGGCCATGAGCAGGACGTGACCGCCGAGTTCGTAGCCCACAACCACCGAGGCATCTTGGCCCTCGAGGAGTCGGAATGACAAACTGACGACGAGGACCACCACGCTCGCGAGGATCGCCCAGCGCAGCTTTCCGACTTCGGCAGCCGAAAACAGCGCCGCAGCCACCGGCACTGCAACACCGACGGCAGGATAACCCGCCGCGTAATACGCGAATAAACCGAACACCGTAATCCCTAGCACAATCACCGGGAATCGCCGTCGGACGAGCATGAGCGCACCGAGCCCGACGGCCCAAAGGTAGGCGAGGGCATCCGGCTCAGTTCTACTGGCAAGATTCGCGCTGATCGAGAGACTTACGACAGCAGAGACGGTCACCCCGAGGAGAGCGTCGACGACCCAGTGAGGAATTCGGGCGCGCGCGCCTTCGCGACTCCTTGCTCCTTCGCGACCCGAAACGGTTCCACCCATGGTTCAAGAGTAGGTCGCTCGAGATCGGTGTGCAGTCGTTCGGAAGCGATGCGAACTGTCGCTTTTCGACGTACTGGAAGCGAGCGTGGCTGCGGATTCGCCAGCGTCGGGCTCTTCGTAGCGTGAAACACATGAATAAATTCACTGACAACGACACTGGGAACAGTGCCGGGCGAACCGGTCCGGTCCGGAAGCAGCGAGGACTCGGAATGCCGATCATCGCTCTGATCGGTTTGGCGCTCCTCGGAATACCGCGGGTGGTGCTCCACGATCTACACCTCCTGCATGAAGGCACGGTCGTGAATGCGGTCTTTGTGTTTGTGCCGTTGATCGTGTGGATTGTTGTCGTACTGTGGCGACGAGTCCCAAATGCATTCGTGACGGTCCTCGTGATCGGCGCGTTCTACGGTGTGCTCCTTGCGCTCGGGCACCAGCTGCTGTGGGGGATTAGCTTCGGTGACTCGCCGCCTCGGCTTGGCGGGAATCTCGCGAATCTTGACCCGAGCATCCAAGAGATGATCATGCGGTTCTTCGCCGCGATGTCGAGCTTGTTCACCGGCGTTGTGGTGGGTGCGATCACCGGTCTTGTGGCGTGGGGTTTGCAAGCGATTCTGCGCCAGATTCGAGGATGAGGGACAGGAGTGGCGAAGCAGGGTTGTCAGCCGCTTCGCGGCGTCGCGAGGTATCAGGATGCGTACAAGCTCACCTACGTGCGTGGGCCAAGGGCATTATCGTGATGCTCGCGCAAGCGCTCTAGGCGGACCACCGCACGTCGAGAAGCTCGCTACCAGTACATCGTGACCACGTCGACCAGTTCTGTCTTTGCGCCGTATCCATCGCCGCCGACACCAACACGGAGGAAACCCGATATGCCTGGTTCCACAAAGTAATACGGCAAGAATTCGGCCTCGCCTTCGAGCGGATATGCCCACAACGTTTCGAATTCGTCGGGAACATTCGGCGATTGACATGCACCAGAATAGCCGCCGAAGCCCTCGGCCGGTTCCGGTGCTGCACCTGTGCCAAAGAAACACACTCTTCCATCAGAGAGTTCAAGCAATACCGGTCGGGCTTCTTCACTCGCCGAACCTGATTCGCCAATTTGCTCCTCGACGGGGTGCAAGGTCCATCCGATTGAAGTGCCGACGATGCCCACACACAGCATCTCGGATTCGCCATCGTTCAAATAACATTTTTCGTCGTAGACACAACTCACCAAGTCGGAGCGGTAGCCATCTCGGCCGCAGGCTATGAGCGCCTCACCCTCTTCAGCCGATGCCACAACACTGCCGTCAGCCCAGGGATCGAATCGCTCCAGAGCGGTTAACGAACCAGTGTCACTGTCTATATTGCCAGCAGCTTCCGGATCTGTCTCCGTCACGGAGTCTCCGCCAAGTCCCTGGTCCTCGAGTATGTACGGGATCATGTCGTACCAGGATGACCGTTTCGTGCCGTCTTCGATTTGGATCCCCATGATGAGAGCACCATCGAAGTCACTCACAGCGCCACTGAAATTCTCAGTCGAGCTTGCGCTCAACACGAACGCGAGACTGTGCCCTTCACGATCGGTTACCGCATATCGCCAGGCGCCGCCCACGTCATTGACGAACACGGTACCGTCTGGATACGCATAGCGCGCGGTGAGGGCGGTATCACCGACACGGATGCCTCGAGCTGCAGGCAGGAGCGAACCGTCGGGAAAATCCTCGAGGCTGCTGGCCCACTGATTGCCGACTTGGATCAGTCGAACGGTCCGATCCGGGTTCAATTCGAGAGTAATGAGCTGGGCCGGATAACCGGAAGAATCAGAACCCTCATAGTGGGTCCACTGGTAGCCACCGGTTTCGCCGGAATAGGATTCCATGGCATAGAAATTCTCGCCCTCTACGGGAGCTTGAAGCCAGGGCACCGCACGCTGGACTTGTTCCATCGAGTCGCCGAGCCGGATTGGTCCGATCCGGTCAAACTCGACTTCCCAAGATGACAACTCGCTCGCGGACTCCTCGACCGGCACACAGAGACACACGGTGATTTGAGTGATGGTTCCGGAGTCTTCGTACACGCGGTATCCAGTACGGATACCGGTGTCGATGGCATAGATCCCAAAGGCTCCGTGGTCATCAGTGCCGGAATCCACAGCGGGACCGTAGAGCGTCTCCGCATCGGCAATGGGATCCCCAACAGCGAGACCATCTCGAGTGGGCGTCGCTTCGACGGGAATGATCTGCGTTACGCCATCGTCTTGGAGCTCGATTGTGCCCCAACCGCAGTCCACATACACGTACTCGATACCGTCACGTGTTTCCTGGGATTGCACTTCGGCGTCGGGGACCAGTGAGAGAACTTCGTCAAGACGCATTCCCATCCCAACGTCATTGAACCCCGACTCGGACAGTGAATGCCCTTCGAGCTCGGGATCCACCGCGATGTTGAGCTTCGAAGTGAGTTGCTCGATGTTATTCGCTTCGGTATAGCTTCCGCCACCGGTCTCGCCGATGCACTGGAGCTGCTGCTGCGTCTGCTCGTCATCGTCCAGGCTAAAACCAACCACGTGAATCGCGAGGCCCGAGTTGCTGGAGTGCAATTCAGATGCGATTTCGCAAGCCGGTGGCGGGGAACAAGTATCCACACCATCCGAGATCAATACGATGTTTCCCGATTGACCATCACCAAACATGCTCGAGGCTTGGGTTAGTGCCGGGCCAAGCGGGGTGAAACCAGAGGCTTCAATCCCGCTCACCGAGTTCTGGAGCTCAGCGTGGTCGACCGGCCCAATTTCGGAAAGCGTCACAACATCCTGACACCCAGCCTCTCGCTCAGCGTCGGTGTTGCCCGTGCCGGTACCGAATACGAGCAGGCCGACCTCTGCGCCCTCCGGCAGATTGGCGATCGTGGTGGCAACCGCTTCCCGCGCGACATCCATCCGAGTACTGCCATTTGCTGTTTCTCGGACCATTGAACCTGACGCGTCCAGAATGATCACCACCGGTGTCGCATCGCTAGAAACCGGCGCAGTGGTGGAATCCGCACCGGCGATTTCCTGACGCTCATCGTTGACCGTGGTGGTTTCGGAGGGAGAAAACACGCCCTGCTCGACGGCTCGCGCGGTCGCTACCGAGCCGATTGCCACCGCGGCACCGAGCGTAATGACGGCGATGATGGCAAGAATCCACAGTAGGGGACCGCGCGCGTTTCTGGGAGCGGCATTGGCAGTATTGTTCACAGCGATCCCTCTTCAAGTTGTTGCAATGCGGTTTCTAGCCGATCGGCAAGAGTATTTGCGATGACCTCTGGGTCGGTATTCATCGCAGTTTCTTGCGGCATGCTTATTCTCACTACCGTGTTTGCGGTGTGCGCGTAGATCCCGATTTCCGAGCCGTATTGCATTTCGAGCGAGCCGACGATGACTTCCACGTCCTCGCGAGACTCCTGTGCCAATTGTGTATAGATGACATCAGGCGTTGTGGACGTACTCTCATAAAAATCTGAGGACATAAAATTGAATTCCGTACAATTTGATGTTGCGTCGACGTAATACTCCCACATGCGATCCGCCGTTGAAATATCAGCGTATTGCATTGCGTATTGGTGGAGGCGATCCCCACCGCCGCTGAGATCGGAAAGCGCAGTTTCGTGTCGCTGATGCCGTGCGCCAACGACCGCGGCGGCATCATTCATGATGAGGGGAAAGCACGTGGCTGGTTCACCGGTCGCGCCTTCGGATTCACCCGCGTGCCAAAACACGGGGGACGCTGCCTCCGGGTTAGAGGTTTCTGGAAATAGGGATGCTACTTCTTCATCAGTAAGCAGGAGTGCTTCCAGCTCATTCCCGATGAATACCTCGGGAACTGCGTGCAGCGCCGCTTCCGAGTCTGATCCGTTCGCTGAATCTGAGCCGTTGGGCTCGGCGAGTGGGCCCGTCAGCGCCCAGCCAGATACCCCGCCGACGACCACCGAGGCGGTGATTACGCTCCCGATGGTCCATAGCAATGCGCGCGTCGATAACATCTCTGTCTTTCTTGCGTTGAAACGTGGCAGGAATTAATTGCGCACTTTGGCCGCGACGATTACTGCCGATTTTTCGGATAGAAAAATGAAGCACGGAATACACAGAATAGCTAATTCGGATGCGTCGTATTCCGTTCTATTAACTATGCGATTGGCCAGCTCGCAGTTGCTTTTCTGGTCTTTGCGAGTGAATTCCTATCTGCATAGTAGCAATGGTCCTGCTTACTTGGTAAGGGTTAAGGAATTATTCATCAGAATTCAGTGAAGTGTGTGTGAATCATCGTGGTTTAGCGGCGCGGTTCCTGCAATTCGTCGAGAACGTACGGCTCTTGGGGATTGGCTATCATCGACTTTTGTTGCTGTCGGCGCAGCGATACCCACACCGCTATTGCAATCAACGCGTACACAACGTAGAGACCTGCCCACACGAGAATCGGCGTATTGACCGTCTCCCAACTTTCGGGGAAGGGGATCAGCACGAGCGCGAACGCCGCGGCCACGACAGCGTAAATCCCAGCCCAGGCTTGCCAACTCCAACGGAACAGGTCGTGACCGGGCAGTCCCGGCACCGGCGCGAGGAGAATCGGGAGCGCTGATAGCGCTCCAATGGTAAGTGCTGCAAGCACTTCGCTCACAAACAGCAGGCCAACGTCTCCGCTCGCTGTGGCACCGTTGCGGGCAAATGCGCTAAATGCGATCCAAGCGACCACGCCGATAGTAAAGAGGTAGATGAGTTCGATCGCTGTCGCATCCCGATCGTCTGCAGGCTTTGGCTGTGAGAGGAATGCCACGGTGATGATGGCACCGAATACGAGGCCAGGCTGGAATCCGGTCAGAAGCGTAAACGCGACGGCCGCGAGCACGATGAGGATTGACCCGAAGCGGAATCTCGGGGCGGCGGCGAGGCCTCGTCTTGCCATCACCAGCACGATAATGAGCGCGGCGAGCACTGATTCCACAACCATCGTGGTGAACACCGTGAGTAGCACGCGAGCCGAACCGGCGTTGAAACCAAAGTCTGGTTCCACGAACCCGGCGAGGATACTCACCACGATGACGCCGAAGACCACGCCGACCCATCTCGGGATCCGAGCCAATCGCTTGCCAAGGGAGTCGAGCATCCTGGCCGGCGCGAAGCGTGCAAGTGTCCCGGACCGTAGCCGTTCGTAGTTATTACCGATCGCGGATTCAATGAGTTTGGCCGGCAAACCGAGTAGGACGACGAACACACCGATGCCCGCCACAGTGGCTGTCGCGGTTGCCGCCGTGAAATTGAGATCGTCAATGGTTCTCAATGAACTGAGCACCGAAGGCTCATCGGCGGTGAAGGCCTCGTCCTCGTCCTCCGACAACGCCACCTCTTCGGTTTCCGCAAGCACTTGCGAGGCATCGTAGGCGGCAACATTAGCGCGCAGCTCATCCATCATCGGGGTATCTGACACGTAAAACCACTCGCCGGTCGCGGTGAATTCGTGTCGAAAATCGAAGGTGACGGGCGCACCGGCCCACATTGGATCCGACATATCGACATCGACCCTCGTCGTTTCGCCTGCCGGTTCGTCCACGACGACGCTTGTGTAGCCCTGCGTCAATAACTCATCGATCTCGGCTTGGGCTTGCTCTTCAGTAACCTGCGCGTATCCGACTGACACACTCGCATCGGATTGGGGGACGCCCCACATGCAAGACAGGCCACCGAGGGCGAGGAAGGGGTCGTCCGCCGGACGCTCAATGGGGACGTAGCCAGATTGTGCGAGGCTCTCGAGCGTCGCCTCATCCAATAGCCCATCGCAGGTGAGCTCTTCGCCGTAGGCCCATCGGGGACCAGTATTGGTTTCGTCAGCATCGGTCGTCGCATCGGCCTCGGTGACGTTGTCCTGAGCATCCTCGTACAAGTCAGTGACCGCCACGTGAAGTGCGTCAGTGTCCACGGCGGTGAATTCGAAGTCCAGCGATGCAAACTGCAGGTAAGTCTTGTAGAACCAACCGTCACGAATGGCGCCGCGTTCTTCGAAGTGGGCCGTGCCCATGATCCAGTCCTCGTCCAGGGAGCCAGGAGACATGGAGAAATAGTCATCTAGCGCAGCACTTGCCGTGGTGACCATCGCAAGTGAGATATTCGACGCAACTAAGTGCATCACCGCGCCACCGGACGGGTCCATCCACTCACAATGCGTGCCACCGAGGAAGGCGAAATCGGAACTCGGATACGACGGAATGCTCAGCGTGAGTCCGAGGTCATCGACTTTGTCCTGCGCATCCGGACCAAGGGTGCTGAGCATCGCGGCACAGATCGCTTCATCGCTCGGGTCCTGGTCCGTGTCGATGGCAGCGGTGGCAGCGGTGGTTGGCAGCCACCCGAGCACGGCGAGAACTGCGGCTGCGATCAAAACACGGATTACAACAACAGCACGGCGCATCGGTCTGGCCTTCCTCGGCAGTGACGCTGGCGGGTGAACGAGTGAGTGCGAGACCCACGTAATGCCTCAAGTATGACCAAGAATCAGTGTTGCCACGCGCACGGTGTCCGAGTTGATTGATCCCTGCACTCGAGGCAAAGAGCGCGCAGTACTGGCCGGTCAGTGGTGAGTTCACCGGGTACTCACGCGCATTCTCGCCACCTCAAGCGACGGCGTGAAGCGCTACCGACCACTGTAGATTTGCTGCGTTAATCGACTTCTTCGTCGTTGGGGCCGGGTGCACTCGCGGTGAGCAGAATCGCCGGCAACGCACCGGTCATCCCCGGACCGAATACGAGCCCCAACACGGTACCGAGACTGCGGACCATGTCACTCTCACTCGCGAGATCCCCGTACGCGCGTTGCATGGCGGCGTCGATCCCAAACCAAATGAGCCCTACCAGCACCGCGACAGCAGCAAATTCGAGCAACATGAACCCGAGCGAGGTGAGCGTCCGTTTCGGCCAACCCTGTCGGATGAGGCCAGCATCCTGACGGGCGCGCGTTCGACGCGCAATCAAAATTCCGGAGGAGATTCCCGCGGCGAGCAGGGTAAACACCGGAATGATGCCGCCAAAGAATCCATAGGCGAGGCCCACCTGCATATTTGCTTCGCCACCCTGCTCCACACGAAGCGCTTCGGCCGCCTCGAACCAGATCGCCGCACCGATACCTGCCGCCACAAAGAGTCCCGCGACGAGGCAAATAATGTGAACGAGAGTCGGGACGCGACGAAGAGTGGCCATAGCTCCAGGCTAACCTGGGGCCCATGCACGACGCGCACACCGGCCAGGCATCGCATCCAGAACTGCTCGCCCTCGCCGAACTCATGAACCGCTTTCGAGGCGAACAGGGATGCGCGTGGCATGAGCAGCAGACTCACGAGTCGCTCGTTCCCTATCTCACCGAGGAATCTGCCGAGGTCATCGACGCCATCGAGACCGGCACCCCGGATGACCTCCGAGAAGAACTCGGCGATCTGCTCTTTCAAGTCCTCTTTCACGCCGATATTGCCCGTTCCGAAGGACATTTCACGCTCGAGGATGTCGCACGGGACCAGGCCGCGAAACTGCGGCAGCGAAATCCGCACGTGTTCGGCGATACGCCAACCCGCGACGTCGACGAGATCATTCGACTGTGGACCGAAGCAAAGGCGCAGCAGAAACAGCATCGTACTTCCGTACTGGACGGTATTGCGCCGGGGATGCCCGCACTTGCGCTCGCGGCCAAGGTGCTTGGCCGAGCGGAGGAACCCGGGATGAACGTGTCACCGGAGGAGTTGACCGCGCAGGCAGCGGGTGGAGAGCATGCAGGCGATGAGAGCACTGAGGATGCGTTTGGCCAGTCCCTGTTGGCGGCCGTCGCCGCGGGGCGGGATGCGGGCTTAGACTCGGAACGGGCACTGCGCCAAGCGGTGCGTCGCCTAATGGAGCAGATTCGCAACGTGGAGCGCGAACGTGCACAGGCGGGCGCTGCACAAGACGGCGCCGCGCACGAGTCATAATGGACTAATGGCAACTCAGATTAATCCTCCGCGCGGAATGCGCGATTTCGTGCCCGCCGAAAAGCGTCGCCGTGAGCGCGTGCTTTCGAAGATTCGCGAAGCGTATACGGCACATGGATTTGACGAGATTGAGACCCCCGTCGTTGAAGACTCTGACCGCCTCCACTCGGGGATGGGCGGAGACAATGAAAAGCTCTCCTTTGCCATCATGCGTCGCGGGCTCGATGACGCCGCGCTCCAGGATGCTGCCGACCAGGCCGACCCGCTGGCATTGAGCGATCTCGGCCTGCGCTTCGACCTCACCGTGCCGCTCGCCCGCTTCATGGCCACGCACCGTGGCACGCTGCCAAACGTATTCCGAAGCTTGCACATTGGCCCGGTGTGGCGCGCGGAGCGGCCCCAGAAAGGCCGGTACCGCCAGTTCGTGCAGTGCGATATCGACATCCTCGGGGAGCCCGGAGCACTCGCGGAAGCGGAGCTGCTCGTTGCCGGTTCCGCCGCCCTCGCGTCTTTGGGGCTGACGAGCTGCACGATCCGCGTCAATGACCGACGGCTCCTCAACGCGCTGCTCGAGTGGTGCGGGTTTGCTGAAGAGCACCAGCCACAGGCTCTCATCTCGATCGACAAGCTCGACAAAATTGGCACCAAGGGTGTCGTCGAAGAACTCGCCCAAACCGACCCGGAAGCAGCTGAGCGCATCCACCAGGCCCTCAATAACTGGGCCGAAGGAATCAAAGCGGGTATCCCGCTCACGACCGAGAGCATCCTCGCCTCGCTGCCGGAAGGCCTGCGGGAGCAGGCGGCGGCCGTCGAAGCCGCCGAGTCGCTCGGCGAGGTCGCAGACGCCGTACAAGCGGGTGGGGGAGCGCTGTCACTCGTGTTCGACCCAACCCTGGTACGAGGGATGGGCTATTACACGGGCACGATCTTTGAGGTAGCGCACCCCGAATCGGGCTCGTCTGTTGGTGGCGGCGGCCGTTACGACGGCATGATCGGCCGTTTCTTGGGCCAGGATGTGCCGGCTTGCGGATTCTCGATCGGATTTGAGCGAATCGTCGACCTCGTTTCAGACTTGCCTGAAGACGAGGAAGAAGCGGTGATTCTGCTCGTGGATAAGAAACTGTCCGTCGGGGACGTCATGCGCATGAAGCAGTCCCTCTTGCAACCAGGCCGCCGCATCCGAGTGGAGCGGCGGCCCAAGAACGTGCGCGGCCTACTCGATCGAGCGAGTGCTGAGGGGTTCACTCACGTCGCGCACGTTCGGGATGCTCAGGTGGAGGATCCCTCGACCATTACGCTCGAGCCGCTCGGTTAGGCAGTAAGGTTCCTACCGCTTCGAGGACGGATTGGGCGGCTAAGTAGCCTTCGAGGGCTGCCTCTTCCAGGGCCCGAGGCCCGTCAACGTCACCAATTCGAGTGCCGAGAGTATCTTCCGAATCGACCGCGGGTACCCGTCCATGCGCGATCACCACGGTCGAAACCTCCCGCGGTAATTCGGTCACGCGATCGGAGAAAGATCCTCGCAGGACGACTTGACCATCGACCACATCAGCCTGAGTGAACGGAATGACGGTGCACTCCGGGACGTCGATGCGCTTGAGATACCCAAACTGCTGGTAGTAGTGAATATTCACCGCAGGCATCGCGCCTCCGTAGGCGTAGCGCACCGTCTCCCCGTGTTGGAGCGCGATTTCCACGCAGTCGAGGCCGGTCGGTTCGCCACCCCAGTCACTGACCAGAATCCCACCATCGAGATACTCCTCTGGCGACCGGATGAAGGTCCACGCATCCACAATGCGTACGTGATCGACGGTGGAGAATCTCTCATCCAGATACACCTGGGCACCGCGGGCATCGATCACGTGCTGGAACTCGGCCAGGTCTGACGCAGTGGGAGCCGCGCCAAGTTTGAGATCGATGCCGACATTGTCAACTAGCTCGCGCTGCCAGTTCCGCCAACTTGTCCACGTGAACTCGTGGTCCGGCGCTAAACCGGCAGTGCGCAATTGACCGCCGATATCACTGTCCTTTTCGAATACGGTCACTGGTACTCCGCCAGCAGCAAGTTCCGCTGCTGCGGCCATGCCAGCGACACCGGCACCCAGAACCGCAGTTCGGTGAGCAGTGTCCGGTGCCGTACCGCGGCGCACCACCGGTTGCGGCAAGTCGACCTCGCGGCCGGTGGCCTGATTCACCACGCACGAAATCGGCAGTCCCGCATGATAGTGACCAATGCATCCGACGTTGCAACCGATGCACGGGATGATTGGCTCACCCTCCTGGGCCTTACGAACCAAGTGCGGATCGGCAATTTGTGCCCGCGTCATCCCGACCATGTCCGTGAGCCCCTGAGCGAGGGCCGCTTCCGCATCCTCGAGGTCGACAACTCGAGTCGTGGCCATGACCACCGGCGCGCCTGCAGCCTTGCGTTCGGGTAACCGGCTGAGGATGCTTTCGGGCATGGATTTGGGTCGGGGTGCGATGAACGCACCGCCTGCGAAAGTCGCCGAGTCGCCCATGGTGTAGGAAATGAAATCCACCGGCAACGACTCGGAGATAGTCTGCGAGAACTCCAGACACTCGGCCTCGGAGAGACCCGACTCGGACATTTCGTCGAGCGCCAGTCGACAGCCCACCGCCAGCTTGTCACCCACGCGGTCGCGGACCGCGGCGATGACTTCGGTGAGAAAACGAAGTGGATGCTCGATGCTGTATTGATCTGACCGGTGGTTACTTCGTCGAGTGAAGAACTGCGATGGCAGGTAGGCGTGGGAGGAAGAGATCTCTACCCCGTCGAGCCCGGCACGCAGCATTTGCTCTGCCGTGAGGGCATAGCCGTCGATCAGCTCCCTAATCTCAACGAGGGTGAGCGCTCGAGGCTCCACGTGGAAACGCGAGGAAGGGACCGCGCTCGGTCCGAGTGCGGGAGCCTTCGGTGCGCTCGCGATTTGTTCTCGACCACCGTGGAAAAGCTGGACCAGCATCCTGGTGTCGTGCTCGTGCAGCGTGTCGGCCACCTCACCGAGTCCGGACACGATTTCGGGCCGGTAGCCAGCGATGGTTTTCGGGGTGAGGAGACCGGAGGGGTGAACCGCCGTGGCTTCAACAAAGATTGCGCCAGCGCCACCGCGGGCTCGTTCCCGGTGATACGCCAAGAACTCCGGGGTGGGCATGTTGTCGTGGATGAGAGTGGTCTGGTGGGCGGAAGAGAAGATCCGGTTCTTTACCGTCATTGGCCCGACTTGGAGCGGCCGGAAGATCTCCGTATACGTGCTTGGTTGCATTCTTCTGACCTCCGTTATCCGACAATCTGCCCGTAGGGGATCGCGTAGAAGAATACGAGTGCGACGAACACGAGGAAGCAGATAATTGCCACGCCCCAGGCCATGTAGCCCGTCTGGCGGATCCGTTTCGGGTCACGTTCATGCGCTGGCGTAATCTGCAGCTTCTCGAAGTACGCGACTTCCTCTTTCGAAGGCTGGTTGCGGAAGTTTCCGATATAGATACCGAGGATGCAGGCAATAAGGCCCAGGATGACCGGGTCGGCCAGTGTCGGCAAGGTATATGGCGTGAATTCGTTAATGGTCTGCAGACCAGCCGAAACAACGAACCCAGCGATCATGCCGAAGATGGCGCCTCGAGCAGTGATGCGTCGACTCTGCGTGGACCAAATCGCCACCGGACCCCAAGATGCGGCAAAGAGCGTGGCCGCAAAGTAAGCGATGGTCATGATGACCGGCGGCATAACGAACGTGAGGATGAGCACTGCCACACTCACGAGCAACATCACGTTCCGCGAGGTGCGGAGCTTAATTTTGTCGGCGTCCCGGGCGAGATCTACGTCAATATTGGCGGTGGCGAGGGACTGGTCGCGTCCCTTCTTGGCAAGTCCACCGGATTCTACTTGCGCCGCGGTTGCGGAAGCGAATTCGGGTCGCTTTGAGAATGCGGGAAGGATGTCATTGGCTGCCGAGAAACCGACAATCGAGAGGAACGACGCTGCCGAAGAAAGTCCCGCTGCGACAATTCCGGTCACGATCAAAATGCCGATGATCCCGGGCAAATGGTTCTGCGCGATCCAGATAAACGCGACTTCGCTCGGTTCAATATTCGGATTGATGAGGTTGATCGCGAAGCCTCCGAGCGTAAGGAAGAGGTACAGCACGATCAACGCTCCGGTGGCGAACATGCCGGAGCGAATCGCGACGTGTTCGTTCTTAGCCATGAGGAATCGACTCGACTGCCACGGGCTCACCGCGACTACCAGGGCCCAGACGATACCTAGAGTGATGGCATAGATCAGCACTTCACCGGGGCTACCCATATACGAATTCTCACCAGTGAGTCCGTGCCAGGAGATGCCGTCAGGTTTCTGCATAAACTGCGTCATCTTTTCGGTGGCGGCAATAGGGCCACCGGCGCCACCGATGACGAATCCCATCCCGACCACCGCGGCGACGGTGAACACCACGAACATGATGGTGTCGTTAATGAGGATGCCCTTCGAACCGCTCAAGAGCGTAAATGAGGTGTAGGCGACCCACACGATGATGATGATGACCCACTCGGGGATATCGATCAGTTGACCGATGATGAGTGCCAGGCCATGCGAGACAGATACGAGGTAGAGCCCGATTCCGATCACCACCATGATTCCGGCGATGGCTTGGATCTTCTTGGAATTGAAGCGCTGCCCGAAGTATTCCGGGACGGTGAGCGCTTCCGACCGGCGCAGATACCTTCCGAAGAGAAGCACGCCGACCGCGTATCCCGAAATATTAATCGAAGCGAGGATGAGCATCGGGACGGCGTATCCGTCGTAGGAGAATCCGAGCTCACCCATGAAGGAGACAGTGGAGACGAAGGACGCGACAAGGGTACCCGCCACCAGGAAGGTGGGAGCGTTGCGACCGGAGACATAGTAGTCATCGGTGGTCTTTACAGAGCGTCCGACGACCGCACCGATGATGAGATAGAGGACAAAGCTACCGAGAATTGCGAGTGCGAACATCAGCTGTCCGCCTTATACGCCTTGCGCACAATCACCCAGGTGATGAGCGTTGCTATCAGCGGTACACCGCCGACGACGAAACTGGTTATCAGTGCTGGCACCATTGCGAACCCTTTCGTGAGCTGGAAAAAATCCGGTTAAACCGTGGAAGCCTCGTTGCCTCCCGAATTTCCAATACGACCATACTAGATATTACACAAGCGACGCGAACTCACTGTCATCGAAGACTTCACACTCGGACGCCAAGCGTGGCGTGGAGGGTGCGGGTAAATATGCCGCGAATTGCTGCGGCCTCATCCTTTGCATACTCCCGGCCGTGAACTAGCGCGTGTACGGTCAAGCCGTCGGCGGTGATGATGATTTGCTGTACCGCATCCTCAATCGGGCCCTCGAGTGAAAACTCGCCGGTGCTAATCCCGTCCCGGATGAGGGCGGTGAACACGTTTCTCCACGAGTCATTGACTCGCACCACCAGGTCGCGATATTCCGACGAGTCAACGGAACGATGCAAGAGATCGATCCAGATTGTTGAGCGTCGCCATGCGCCTCGCAGTGCCACTTCGTCCGCCGCTGCCGTGAGTCGTTGCGTTGGTGTTCCCGGTTGATCTCGAATCTCGTGCAGTGCGTGGGTGACTTGCAGCAAACGAAGTTCGAAGGCTTTGCGGATCAGTTCATCGCGGGTGCCAAAGTGGTGCTGCAGTTTCCCGACCGATACCCCCGCAGAGTTGGCGACATCTCGGTAGGAAATTTCCCGAGAGCTTTTTGTCGCAACCAGGTCCATGACCGCAACGAGAATTGGTTCGAGCTGAGCGGGGTCAAGGGGTGGTCTACCGGGAGCGGCCATGGCGAGATTATAGGCACAGCGTCCACTGCAACCAGGCAGGAAACGCTATTTTCAATAACGCTATACTGTAAATGTTGCTGTTCAACGTTGATCAGCAACGCCGCATCGCTAGCAACGGGTCAAAGCCATTGAGGAGGCGCTATGCCGTGCCGTCGACAACACGCCAGAGATCGCATCGTGTGTCCCTGTCATGACGTGACCGAAGCGGATATTGAAAATGCGATCCACACTGGACACACGCATCCGGAGACCATTAAGCGTGCCACCGCGGTCTACATGGGGATGTGCCAGGGGAAATACTGCGCGCCCCTTGTTCAAGAACTGCTCATTCGTCACGGAGTCGAGGAGCCGGATCACGTTCGACGACCCACGGTGAGGGTTCCTCTAGTTCCGACGCCGCTGGGGATGTTCGTGGATCTTCGCGATGACGTCGAGCCGGATGACCTCAAGTCGGGGGAGGAACGCTAATGGCTCTTCCCGGTGTCTCTTCGGAACCGCTTCGATCCGGCTATGAGACCGTGATCGTCGGCGCCGGCGTGCAGGGGCTTGCGATCGCCTATGAACTGGCTCGGCGTGGCCACGCGGACGTCCTTGTGCTCGACCGGTCGTGGCCAGGTGGTGGGGCCAGCGGCAGAAATGGAGAGTTGATTCGATCCGCATTCGCCTCACGCGAATGGTGTGAATTTTTCGAACTGTCGCGTCAAAAATGGCTGGGACTGTCGAGTGAGCTCGATGTAAACGTGCTATTCAATCGCACGGGATATGCCGTGCTCGCTTCCACCGAGCAGCAGTGGCAACAGTGTCGTGCGGATCACGCGTTTCAGCAACAGCTCGGTATCGAATCACAGCTGCTTGAGGAGCAAGATGCGCGTGCCTACTTGCCAGCGGTAAACCCGGCTCTGGTGCGTGGCGCGGTGATTCAAGAGGATGCGGGCTTCGCGCACCACGACAGTGTGGTCGCGGGCTACCTCCTGAATGCGGCACGGATGGGAGTCCAAGTCTGCTGCGGAGTGGAAGTGACCGGGCTCCTGCGACAGTCCGACCGTGTTATCGGCGTCGAGCTTGCCGACGGTCGGATGATCCGCGCGGACACCGTGGTCAATGCTGCGGGCGGGCACGCTGGCGTAATCAACCGGATGGCGAACCTCGAACTGCCATTGACCGCGGCGAGACTCGAAATGATCGTGACCCAATCGCTCCGACCCTTCCTCCGCCCCGGCTTGGCAGCGTTGGAGCTGCTCGGATACTGCCACCAGACCGGTCGTGGCGAATTCGTTGGCGGCACGGAGCTGCCAGAACCGGACCGGACTTCGAGCGTGAACGGCTCTTGGAATCTCCTTCAAGATATGGCGACAAAATTCGTGCGCCTCTTTCCTCTCCTCGCGGGAGCAAAACTACTTCGCCACTGGGCTGGCACCGTAAGCCAAACGCCGGACCTCGCTCCGGTACTTGGCCCGGTCGAGGAAGTCCCCGGCCTCGTGCTGTCAGTCGGATGGGTGTACGGATTCATGGGAGCGCCAGCTGCGGGCGAGCTCATCGCGGAATACCTCACCACGGGCAGGATCGATCCACGCATGGCGGCCATGGGAATTGACCGCGTCCACCGCGGTGACTGGATTCGTGAAGGGTCACTCGTCGTCGAAGCAGAGATCTAAGGAGGCATACCGGTGAATAGCATTGCACGACGTGAAGCGGGCGGCTCACTTGAGCTCGTGTTCAACTTTGAGCAGCGGCACCTTCGAGCGCGGCCGGGTCAATCCATTGCCGCTGCGCTACACGCGGATGGCGTTCGTACGCTCTCGAGAAGCACAAAATTTCATCGCCCACGTGGCTTCCACTGCGGATTCGGTGCGTGCGGAAACTGCCTGGTGACCGTCGACGGAAGTCCCGGCACTCCGGCCTGCGCGACGCTGGTGCGAGGCGGGGACACGGTGGTTCGTGAACAGGGGTGGCCGAACACGGAAGTTGATATCTTTCGCACCGCGGACCTCCTTCGTGCCCGCATTGGAGCCGGGTTTCAATTCACACTCTTCCGCCAGCATCCTCGCCTCAGCAAAATCGCCGGAAGCATCCTCGGCCGACTCGCTGGCGGCGGTCGGATACCTACCCCGGCAGGTGCGGCACAGTTCACCGCTCGCAGAGTCACGCGCCATCGCGAGGAATTCGTTGTGGTGGGCGCGGGAGTGAGCGGTCTCGCCGCGGCCCTCGCCATCGCCACCGCTGGCAGGCGCGTGATGCTCATCGACACCCGAGCGAACTTACAACGGAGCCGAGTTCGCCGGGCAGAAATCCGAACCGCACAGGGAGCACGAAAACCAAAGGACTTGCTCGCTGAGCTGACCGAGAAGGCCAAAACACAACCGGCTATTGAATTAGTGTCCGGAACGGTAGTGGGAATTTTCGACCGAACCCTGGTCGTCGCACAGCCTGATTCTGCCGATGGGCCGAGGCGGATGGAGATTGAGGTACAGAATCTCGTTCTCGCCAATGGCAGTTACGAACTGCCTCCCTTGGTCGCGGGTGCAGACCTGCCCGGATCGATGCTCGCGGATGCGGCAGTCAAGCTGGCAGAGGTCGACGGGGTGCAGCCGGGGCGACGGGCGGTGTTGGTCGGCGATCGCGAACAAACCCGCGCCGTGGCGCAGCGGTTGCGCGCTGCGGGAGTAGCGGTTGTTGCCCAAGCACCGCTCGCACAGGTTTTTTCTGTGCGCGGCTGGTCCAAAGTCCGCGGAGTCCTGCTGTCGCCGGACCCAGAAGAGCGCCGAGCCCGAGGGCTGCGAGCGCGATGCCAACGGCGGATCTCAGCAGACCTCGTGGTCTTTGCATTGGGGCGGCGCGCCGCTGATGAACTCCAGCTGCAGGTCGCAAATGTGGCTGCAAACGCGGATGCGCCACGAACTTTGGTGGTGGGTACGGCGGCCGGTAGCGAGACGTACTCGCTTGAAGAAATTGAAGGCGAGGTGCGGCAATTGGTCGAAAACTCCGCACTGAGCACTGCATCTTGAGGGAGAACTAAGCCTCAGTGTCCGTCGGCATCGCTAGACTCAACCTGCCACCGTCAAATATTCCCAATCGGAGGATCACTGTGTCGTTCATCGTTGACGTCTTTGCAAGAGAAATCCTTGACTCCCGAGGTAACCCCACCGTTGAAGTTGAGGTCACCCTCGACAATGGCGCAATGGGCCGTGCTGCCGTGCCGTCAGGCGCATCCACCGGTGCTTTCGAGGCCTATGAGCTGCGCGACGGTGAAGCCGACCGCTATCTCGGAAAGGGCGTTGAGAAGGCCGTTCAGGGTATCGCCGACGAAATTAACCCCGGAATCGAATTCTTCGACGTGACCGATCAGCGTGCGCTTGACGTCGAACTGATCGAGCTCGACGGCACCCCCAATAAGGAGCGCCTCGGCGCGAACGCAATTCTCGGCGTGAGCCTCGCAGCAGCCAAGGCTGCTGCCGAGTCGAGCGAACTTTCGCTCTTCCGTTACGTCGGCGGCGCGAACGCACACGTGCTGCCCGTGCCGATGATGAACATCATCAACGGTGGCGCACACGCGGACACCGGCGTGGATGTGCAGGAGTTCATGATCCTCCCCATCGGCGCATCGACCTTCCGCGAGGCGCTCCAATGGGGTGCGGAGATCTACCACCAGCTGAAGAAGACCATCAAGGCGAAGGGCCTTTCCACCGGTCTCGGCGACGAGGGTGGTTTCGCTCCCGACGTGGCCTCGACCCGCGACGCCCTCAACCTCATTACTGAGGCTATCGGGGAGACCAACTTCGAGCTCGGCCGTGACGTCGCGCTCGGACTTGACGTCGCATCCTCAGAATTCTACGAAAATGGGGTCTACTCCTTCGAGGGTAAGGAACACAGCGCGAGCGAAATGGTGACCTTCTACGAGGAACTCATCGCCGAGTACCCGATCGTCTCGATCGAAGACCCGCTGGACGAAGAAGATTGGGACGGTTACACCGAGCTCACCGAACGCATTGGTGACAAGGTACAGATCGTTGGTGACGATCTCTTCGTCACGAACCCCGAGCGTCTCCAGCGCGGCCTCGAGACCGGCGCCGGTAACTCGATCCTGATCAAGGTAAACCAGATCGGTACCCTTTCGGAGACCCTCGACGCCGTGAACCTCGCGCAGCGCAACGGCTACTCGGCCGTGCTCTCGCACCGCTCGGGTGAGACCGAAGACACCACGATCGCCCACCTCGCGGTGGCCACCAACTGCGGTCAGATCAAGACCGGTGCGCCGGCCCGCACCGACCGCGTTGCCAAGTACAATGAGCTGCTTCGTATTGAAGAAGAGCTGGGCGAGCAGGCCGTGTACGCGGGCGCGGATGCGTTCCCACGGTTCCAGACTTCCGAAGCATAGGAACCAGCAAGTCAGGATTGAGCTAGCGCGATTTGAGTAAGCGACGGGGAATTGAGCACCGGCCCACAGGTGGGTCGGTGCTCATCCTCATCGCGCTTGTCGTGGCTGTGGCGACCCTGACGCCCACCGTGCAGCAACTCATCGGCCAGCGCCAGCACATTGCGCAGCTCGAAGAAGAAATCGCGCTGACCACGGAAGAAATCGAAGCGCTTGAGCAGGGACAGGCCCGCTGGGAAGACCCCGCTTTCGTGAAAGCGCAGGCACGTGGCAGACTTCTCTTCGTTGAACCGGGGGACACCACCTATGTGGTCGTTGACGAATCAACGCCGCAGGCGCCACCCGACCCGGTCGATGTGTCGGTCGAAGTGCACGAAACTCGCACCGACTCGGGGGAGTTATATCTCGATTCCCTGATCCGATCAGCCACCGCCGACGCACCACAGGAGACTCCGTGAGCACATTTCCACCCGCAAGCGAACATGACATCGCGGTGGTCACGGAACAGCTCGGGCGCCAGGCACGCGGCGTAATCGGAATCGGTGCGCGCTGCGTGTGCGGGAACCCGGTCGTGGTGATTACCGCGCCACGGCTGGACGACGGTACGCCGTTCCCGACGCTCTATTACCTGACGCATCCGGAAGCAACGATTGAAATGTCGCGTCTCGAAGGCGCGCATCTCATGGTCGAAATGCAGGATGCGCTGGGACAAGATGATGAACTTCAGTCACAGTATCAGCGTGCGCACGAGCGCTATCTTGCGGACCGCGAGTCGGTTCAGCACGTTGCGGAGATCGCGACCGTGACCGCAGGCGGGATGCCGACGCGAGTGAAATGCTTGCACGCGCTCGCGGCGCATTCACTTGCGGTGGGAGAAGGAATTAACCCCATTGGAGATTGGGCGCTCCGAGAATCTGCCTGGAGCCCCTCCGTGTGCCAGTGTGCAAACCCTGGTGCACAAACGTCAGTTGACAACGTTTAAAGTCAGCAAGCCGACAAATAAGGCGACTAAGCTTTAGCCGATCTCGTATTGAGAAAGACCACAGTGAGGAGTGGACGCGTGACCAAGATTTTGATTGTTGGTGGTGGCTACGCAGGGTTTACCACTGCACGCCAGCTTGAAAAGCAGCTCAACCCAGGTGAGGCGCAGGTGACGATTGTCGACCCGCTGCCCTACATGACCTACCAGCCCTTCCTTCCGGAAGTGATCGGTGGTTCGATTGAGCCCCGCCACGCGGTGGTCTCGCACCGCCGTCACCTCAAGCGCACTCGCGTTGTGACGGCAGAAGTGACCAAGATCGACCACGACAGCAAGACCGCAACGGTCAAGCCTGCGGATGCGGACGAGTACACCCTCAGCTATGACATCGTCGTAGTCACCGCAGGCGCCGTGAGCCGTACGTTCCCCATCGCTGGCGTCGCCGACCAGGCAATCGGTGTGAAGCGCATCGAAGAAGCCATCTGGGTTCGTGACAAGATCATTGACAACTTCAACCGTGCATCCACGATGGCACCCGGTCCCGAGCGTTCGCGCCTCCTGACCTTCGTTGTCGTCGGTGGCGGTTTCGCCGGAATCGAAGCGTTCGCCGAAATGCGTTCGCTCGCCACGGCGCTGCTCGCTGACTACCCGTCGCTGCAGTTTGATGATGTGCAGTTCCACCTCATCGAGGCGGCTGGCCGCATCATGCCGGAAGTTTCGGAAGAGACCGCACTTTGGGTGATCAAGAACCTCGCCGAACGCGGGGCAACTGTCCACCTCAACACCCAGTGCTCTTCGGCTGTCGACGGCAACGTCGAAACCTCAGCGGGCGACGTATTCCCCACCGACGTGCTCGTCTGGACTGCCGGTCAGATGGCAAACCCATTCGTGAAGGGCTTCACTGACCTTCCCGTCAACGAACGCGGCAACCTGCGCGTGCGCGCCGACCTCCGCGTCGAGGGTGACGAGGGTGTCGTCAAGGATGCTTGGGGCGCCGGTGACGTCGCTGCGGTACCCGACCTCTCGGGCGGTGGCGTCGCGGGATTCTGCGTCCCGAACGCGCAGCACGCAGTGCGTCAGGCAGCAGTGCTCGCCGAGAACATTGTGGCCACGCTTCGCGGCGACACTCCGACCGACTACTACCACGAGAACATCGGCGCCGTTGCTGGCCTCGGTGTCGGCGTGGGTGCCTTTCAGTCGGGCGACACCGGGATCACCGGTTTCACCGCTTGGGCAATGCACCGTGGTTACCACGGCGCAGCGATCCCGACCCTCGAGCGCAAGGTTCGCGTGTTCGGAGACTGGGCAGGACAGATCTTGCTCGGCCGCGACTTCGTTTCGCTGCCCGATGTTGATCAGCCCAAGGCATTCTTCGAACGTTACGCGGCTCGCCCGCGTCCCGCTGCGGACGCTAAGCCAGCTGAGGCGAAGCCCGCGGCTGCGAAGCCCGCAGCAGCCAAGCCAGCCGACGCACCCAAGCCTGCGGCTCCCGCAGACGCGAAGTAGTTTCTTCCGGGTCGAGCCAGCACGCTGGATTGCCCAGGGCCCAGCGCGTGTGGTTTAGCGCCTGACTGTCGCTGCCGTATCCTTTTAGGATGCGGCAGCGACAGTTCGTTTCCGTAGCCACTTCCCCTCGTAGCCCAATGGCAGAGGCAGTCGACTTAAAATCGATTCAGTGCGGGTTCGAGTCCCGCCGGGGGGACAACTGACCGAATTGTCACCAGTTTCAATCGCAGCCTCCGGGTCGCGTGCGCCATCCCAAAGGAGAGTCTGTGCGTACCCAGCCGACGCTGTTCAATCGCGCCGCAATCATCGGATGCATGGTCGTCATGACCACGATCGGCCTGCTGCTGTCGACCTATGGCCTTGCGATTCCAAGCTTCAAAGCGCAATTCGGTATCTCGGATGCGGTGGCCGGCGGTGGCTTAGCGATGCAGTCCGCGGGCGCCGTGGTTGGCGTTCTCGCCGCTCCCTTCGCATTAAAACCGTTCGGGAATCGAATGACCATGATGGTGTCGATCGTGCTCCTGGGCGGTGGCGGACTCGCGTTGGCCTTCGCGTTTTCCTGGCCCATGGTGCTCATTTCCGCGACGATTGCCGGACTTGGGCTCGGCGGGGTCGACATGCTCATTACGCAGTTGCTGATTATCGGCGCGGGCGTGCGAGGACCGGCACTCGTCAATGTCGCGCACGGCTTCTTTGGTGTGGGAACGGTGATCTCGCCCGGCATCCTCGCCGTGATCGGCACGGAACGATACTGGATCATTTTCGCGGCGGTTGGTGTCGCCAACGCGTTTGCGTTCTTCACGATGCGCGGGCTTGCTCCGCGACCCACACCGGTTGACGCTCCGTCCGCGGAGGACACGAAATCACCTATTGCTTCGCGCAGTCGCTGGTATGTCGGTGCCGCCGTGGTCTTCGGCTTTATTGTGCTGTACGTGTCGCACTTCGGCGTGCAGTCGGGCATCGGTACCTGGGAGCCGACCTTTCTCGCGGATCTTGACTTCAGTGCATCCGCCGCGGCTTGGGCGACCTCGGGCTATTGGTTTGCGATGGTGATTGGCCGCTTCGGTGCCGCCGCCTTGACGCGATTCATTTCGATCCCGACACTCGTGGTGGTCAGCTGCCTCGGTATGGCAGGGTCGCTCGTCTGGGCCATGACCCATGCGCCGAGCGCTGTGTGGGCATTCATGGTGTGCGGCTTATTTATTGGACCGATCTTCCCCAATGGGCTGACCTGGCTCGCTCGTTCGGGCCACGCACACGGCCACCGGTTCTCGTATGTCGTTGCCGCATCCATGGTGGGCCAGGCCTTCGCACCGTGGCTCATCGGGGTGGTGATCGAGCATCAGGGCTCCGAGGTGATGCCGCTGACCCTCTTGCTGGTCGCAGTCGGTGCCGTGGTCGCGAGCATTGGCCTTGCGATCGGTCTGCGTCGTCGGGCTTCCGGGGCCAGCAGTGAGTGAGGCCCGTGACGTCATGCCGTGAGGGTACGCCGAGACCGATAAGATCCTCCACGAGTGGTTACCCGCCGTCGGTAGACTTGCGGTTATGGAACAACTCGGCTGGCTTATCCCGGTAGTAATTGTTGTCGCACTCATCCTCATTCTTCTCGTATGGGCGTGGGTTACCTACAACAAACTCACCAAACACAATGTGCGCGTCGATGAGGCGTGGAGCGACATCACCGTGCAGCTCAAACGACGTGCCGACTTGATTCCGAATATCGTTGAGACAGTGCGGTCTTACGCGAAACACGAATCACAAGTGTTTGAGGATGTGACCCAGGCACGCAGCGAAACGCTCGCTGCCGACTCACCGGCTTCCGCATCCAACGCCGAGAACCACGTACAGGGTGCACTGCGCAGCCTGTTTGCGGTGGCAGAGGCTTACCCGCAGTTGCAGGCAAGCTCGAACTTCTCGCAGCTGCAAAGCGACCTCGTACAGACCGAGAACAAGATTCAGGCTTCGCGTCGCTACTTCAATGGCAGCGTGCGCCAGCTCAACACCTCGGTGCGATCATTCCCGAATAACTTGCTTGCCGGAATGATGGGATTCCAAGAACGAGAGTTCTTTGAAGTGGCCGACCGCGCAGCAATCTCCGAACCTCCCCGGGTGCAGTTCTAGCACCAATGGCGGGTTCCACACGAGCACCGCGGCCTGCTGGATGGTCGTCGGTAGAACCAGATTCTGAGCTGGTTTCGCGTCCGGTGCGCATAGCCGCGGCCTGGAGCTGGCGAACGATCGTCATCATCCTGGCCGTGATTCCGGTGATTTGGCTCATCGGCAAAGCCGGCATCATCGTGGTGCCCTTGCTGGTAGCGATGCTCTTTACCGCGCTGCTGGTGCCACTGACCAATACCCTCACGCTGCGCTATCGCTGGCCCAAATGGCTGGCGCTGATCGCGGCTCTGGCGGTGCTCTTTGCGTCCATCGCGGCATTAATTCTGCTCGTGATCCTCGCCTTCCGCAGCGGCCAGCAATTTGATCTCACTGACTTCACCCGTCGCTATCAAGAAACCCTCCACTGGCTCGAAGAGTCGCCGTTGCAGATCAGCCAGGCGGTGCTCGACGAAGCCCTCGCAGAGATCCTCGCGTGGATTCAAGCGAATGTTGGCACCCTGATCGAGTCCACGCTGGCCGCGGGTACCACCGTCGCCGGGGTCGCGACCGGATCGGTATTCACGCTCTTTGCGATCGTGTTCTACCTGCTCGATGGTCGCCGCATTTGGCTGGGGTTTGTCTCGCTCTTTCCCCGTGCGGCCCGCGCGGCGGTTGACGGTGCGGGTGAACGCGCCTGGATTACCACCGGTCACTATGTTCGAGTGCAGGTCGTGGTTGCGCTCATCGATGCCGTGGGAATCTTCCTCGGAGCGGTGATCCTGCAGGTGCCCTATTCGCTTGCGATCGGCATCATCGTGTTTCTGTTTGCCTTTGTGCCACTGATCGGTGCCTTCCTTTCCGGCGCACTTGCAGTGGTGTTGGCGTTCATTGCAAACGGCTTCTGGAACGCGATCATTATGCTGATCATCGTGGTTGCCGTGATGGCGCTCGAGTCGAATGTGCTGCAGCCGCTCATCATGGGCCCGGCGATGAAGCTACACCCGCTCGTGGTGTTGGTTTCGGTGAGCGCCGGATCCATTTTCGCGGGTGTCGGCGGTGCGGTCTTCGCTGTGCCAGTCGTGGCCGCGGCCAAAACTATGGTGAAATACATATCTTCAGGTAAATGGCGGGATCAGCGCGACCCGACCGACGGCCTGGGTGAAGAAGACGATGATGACTCAGCGAAGGTGCCAGCTCGACACCCGCTCGTTTCGAGACGCAGAAAGAAGAAGGTACCTAACTCGTGATTGACCCAGTCGACATCACTTTTGAACCGCAGCTCGACACCGTGGAAGCTGCGCGTGCAATTGTGCAGCAGACTACCCGCGTCACGCTCCTTGACTCGGCTCGTTTCCTCCGGAACCACACCGGCGGACAGGTCTATCTCAAGTGCGAAAACATGCAGCGAACGGGCTCCTACAAGATCCGTGGCGCGACCTATCGACTCTCGCAGCTGAGCGAAGAAGAGCGAGCTCGCGGGGTTGTGGCCGCATCTGCCGGTAATCACGCGCAGGGAGTTGCATTTGCCGCGCGCGAGCTGGGTATCAAAGCGACGATCTTCATGCCCACCGGTGTGCCTATCCCGAAGCTTGAGGCGACGCGGAACTACGGTGCTGAGGTTGTCCTGGAAGGAGAAAACGTCGCGGCTTCGCTCGCCGGTGCGCAAGCCTTCGCCGAACGAACCGGTGCCGTGTTCATCCATCCTTATAACCACCCCGACATCATCACGGGCCAGGGAACGCTCGCGGTTGACCTCTTCGAACAGCAACCGGACATCGATACGATCATTATCCCAATTGGTGGCGGCGGGCTCGCCTCCGGTGTAGGCGCAATCGCGAAGCAGCTTGCCGCGAAGGCCGGTCGTGAAGTGCGCGTGATCGGTGTGCAGACAGAAAATTCGGCCCCGTTCCCCGTCTCAATCGAGGAGGGGCATCCGGTCAAGATTGACGCAAAAGCAACAATTGCCGACGGTATCGCGGTGGATGTGCCGGGATCGCTTTCGTTTGAACTCGTCCGCAAGTACGTGGATGAGGTTGTGACAGTCTCCGAGGACGATATTTCGCGCGCGATTCTGTTGCTCCTCGAGCGCGCCAAGCTCGTCGTAGAAGCCGCAGGAGCGACGCCGGTGGCCGCGATCATTGCCGGCAAAATCAAAGAACCGGGCAATACCGTCGCGGTACTCACCGGCGGCAATATCGATCCGATGATGCTCGAAAAGGTAATCGCCTCGGGGCTGACCGCGTCTGAGCGCTACATGAAGATGAACATCGGGCTGCGCGATACCCCTGGGCACCTCGCACGTATCGCCGCGATTCTCGCGGAAATCAATGCGAACGTGATCGAGGTGCTGCACACGCGTCACAACAAGGGACTGCAGATCCAAGAAGTCGAACTCGAGATCGCGGTAGAGACGCGGGGCACAGAACACGCTCAGCAGGTGCTTGAACGCCTACGCGAGGCGGGGTACCACCCGAAGGTGGACCCAAACGCCTCGCTGTAGCTGTGGGGTGTGCCGGATCTATACGGCGGGAAAGGGTCGCGCGTTGCGCAGAGTCCCGCTAACCGCGGAAGGTCTCCACATTGAGGATCTCGACCTGCATGTTGCCGCCGGTCGGGGTCTCATAGGTGGCCGTATCGCCGGTCTTGAGGCCGTCGATGGCCTGACCGATTGGGCTTTCGGGGGAGAACACGCGAAGGTCCGTCTGGCTTTCCAGCTCGGGGCTGGCGAAGAGGAACTTCTGCTCGCGGCTGCCGATCTTCGCGGTCACCACGGTGCCGAGCACGACCTTCCCATTGGCTTCTGGCGCCTCGGTGACGACCGAGTTCTTGAGCATGTACTCCAGTTCGGTGATTCGGGCTTCAATGCGACCCTGTTCCTCGCGGGCTGCGTGGTAGCCAGCGTTCTCCTTGAGATCGCCGTCTTCGCGAGCTTCCTGAATCTCCCTGGTGATCTCCTGTCGCCGCGTCGACGACAGGAACTCGTGCTCTTCCTTCAGGCGATCGAAAGTCTCCTGTGTGAGCCAAGTTGAGTCGGACTGGGCGGTCATGAACATCTCCTCTAATAAGACAGAAGCCCCGACCTCCTGTCAGGGCTGCTAGAGAAGTATAGCGAAGTGGCTCAGAAGCCAACCAGTATGCGCGTTGACTCATAAGAAACCTCCGCGTAGCTCGATACGTTGCCTCATTTGAAT
>NZ_JBQDBE010000028.1:0-28359 GCF_052090685.1 Gulosibacter sp.
TTGCCATACTCCATTCTACAAAACTAGAAACGAATTATTGACGCGACACACTAGCTCGCGAGCGAGGGGGTCAGGATGAACAGGTACGCCGCAACGATGATCGCAATTTGGGTGATCGGTCGCGAGATTGTCCAGCGGATAATTCCCTCGGATCGCCTGTGAAGTTCCCCGCGTTGCTGAGTGAGATTCGAATCCAGCCAGTCGTGTTTTACAAGGCCCTGTCGATGCACCCACCAGTCGAAAAGTAGCGTGAAGAACGGCGGGATGGAGCAGGCCCAGGCGACCAGGAACATCCACCACGACCAGCGCCCATTGAGCCCGACCACCCAGGCAACAAAGATGTAGCCGAGGAATGCGACACCGTGCGCCGCTCCCGCGAACGCGACCAGCACATCCCCGAGTTCGGGTGCCCACACGTACTTCGTGAGCATCGCGAGGATGAGGAACGCCCAGGTGCAGGCCTCGACGATCGAGGCGACGTGGAGAAAACGGGAGGGGCGCATCCGTGCCAGTCTAGTTGGCTTCGAGGCGACGGCGGCGTCTCGCTGAAG
The DNA here is from genome assembly GCF_052090685.1 of Gulosibacter sp. Lineage (NCBI taxonomy): Bacteria > Bacillati > Actinomycetota > Actinomycetes > Micrococcales > Microbacteriaceae > Gulosibacter > Gulosibacter sp. Next base: position 552 of record NZ_JBQDBE010000028.1, read on the forward strand.
CCACCGAGGTGAACCAGACCGCGAGAATGATCGCGACAATCCCGACCCACTGCAGAATCGAGATCTGCTCATTGAGGATCAGTACCCCACCAACCACTGCCACGAGCGGCTGGGTGAGCAGCAGCATTGATCCGGTGGATGAGTCGAGTCGCGGCAGGGCGCTCGAGGTCGTGACCCAGCCAATCACCTGGCTCAGGAGCGCCATCGCGATGAGGATCATCAGTGGCGTGAAGTCCGGCGTGAAGTTTGGTGCGCCGAAGAAGGATGCGACCGCGGTACCGACGATCATGGCGGTGAAGGAGGAGAGGAACACGTTCGTGGAGGCGTGACCTGTGGGTCGTGAGCGGCCGATGATCATGATGTAGCCCGCGTAGGCGAAGCCACCGGCGACCGCGAGGGCAACGCCGAGGAACGCATCCCCGGTGAGATCGCCCTGCTCGATCACGCCGCTGAGGAGGACCACGCCGCCGAGCATCACGGGAATTGCCGCGATGAAGGGCAGCGTCATTTTTTCGCGGAAAATCACGAATGCGAGCAGTGGCACGATGATCACCTGGAGATTGCCGGCCACGGTTGCGATGCCGGCGCCCGCGAGCATGACTCCGGGGATCCAGAGCCCGACGTCGAGGCCGAAGAAGACTCCGGCGAGCAGGTGCAGGATGACCGGGCGTGCCTTCATCGGGCCGTTCATGCGCCATTCCATGATCGCGAATACCGCGAGCGGGATCAGCGCAATTGCGAAGCGGAAGAACACCGCGGTGGCTGCGTTTTCGCCCGACATGCGTGTGAGCACTGGGTTCATGCCGACCGCGAGGGAGCCCATGAGAGCGACCACGCGTGGGTCGATCTTATTGAGGAATCCGAAGAGGTCTTTTGGGACGGGGCGGCCAGCACCCTCGAGACGGCGCGCTTCCTCGAGTGAGATTGAGGTGGTGATCGGCGTGGTCGAGGTGCCGAGCACCGGCGCCGAAGAGACGAAATCGTCAATGTCGGGTGAGGGTGCAATAGGCACGCCCGTGGTCGTGGTGTTGATGCGCTCGAATCGGTCGCGCTGCTCTTTCTTCGGGTTCGCCCAATGGGATCGGTCCAACTCGCCGAATTCGTCTCGCACTCCTGCACCCCGTTTCGTCGCTCTACTGCCTGTGCTGTTCGCTCTGATAGCTGTGCACGTCGCTCTAAATCCTAGGGTCAGAGCGCAATTTCAGACACAGTCATTGCATGAACGCGCGGCGACCTTTTTGTGCGTTGGCACTGCGTCGGACGCCGCCACCCCATTCTGAAAAAGTGCCAACAGAGGCGCGACACGCCGCCGACACGCCGGCGGGTTTCCCGCTCGTGGCACTTTTTCAGGAGGCGGGTGGCAAACGGGTCCCGCCGCGCGAGACTACGCGGCGGCGAGGGAGCGGAGGACGCTCGCGAACATCCCGAGGCCGTCGATCCCCGAACGCATCCGCTCGGTGGTGTCGGGTCCGTAGCCGCGCTCGACCGCGTGCTCTGGGTGCGGCATCAGGCCGACCACGTTTCCGGCCTCATTGCGGACACCGGCGATGTCGTTCGCCGAACCATTCGGGTTCGCGCCGAGGTAGCGGAAGGCGACGAGCCCCTCGCCCTCGATGCGCTTGAGTGTTTCGGCATCGGCGATGTAGCCGCCCTCGCCGTTCTTGAGCGGGATGACGATTTCCTCGTCCTGCTCGTACAGCGAAGTCCACGGGGTGTCGATGTTCTCAACGCGCAAGCGCTGATCGCGGCAGACGAAGCGGCCGTGGTCATTGCGGATCAACCCGCCGGGCAGCAAGTGCGCCTCAACGAGCATCTGGAAACCATTGCAAATGCCGAGCACCGGCAGGCCCTTGCCCGCCTGGTCGATGAGCTCCGACATGATCGGGGCCTGCGCCGCGATCGCACCGCAGCGCAGGTAGTCGCCGTAACTGAAACCACCGGGCAGTACCACCGCATCCACACCCTGCAGGTCGCGATCGGCGTGCCAGAGCGCGACAGCCTCGCCGCCGGCAATCTCTACCGCGCGCTGCGCGTCGCGGTCATCGAGCGAACCGGGGAAAGTGATGACTCCTACGCGCACGTCTACTCGCCCTCAACGTTCTGGCGGGCCTGCTCATCGCTCGCGGCGCCGGTGGGGAGGAACCCGTCATCGGTCACAGTTTCGGTCTGCGCGGGGTCGAAGGGCTCCTCATCGGCAACCTCGATCGAGATGACGTCTTCAATCACGTCATTCGAGAGCAGGTTCGCGGCGAGCTCAGCAATTTCTTCGAGTAGTTCGGGGGTCGCCTCACGATCGGTGGTGATCTCGAAGCGCTTGCCGATGCGGACATCCGTGAGGTATTCACGACCACTGTTCGCAAGTGACCGCTGCACGGCCTTACCAGCGGGGTCAAGCAGTTCCTGCTTGGGCATGACCTGCACGAGAATTTTCGGCATCGGCACTCCTGAAACTAAGTTGGCGACGGATGCGTCCCATCCTAGCCGCGGTCGACGAGGGACTAACCCACCCTGGTGACGATGACCCACCCTAATGAGGATGACCGTCCAGGCAAAGTGCGCAAGGATTGGTCAGGTTCGAAGGGAGATGCCATGAGCAAGGATGAACCAATGACTTGGTCTGCTGATGAGCTACAAGACGAAGCGACAGACCGGTCGAAGGACGAAGAGGCGCAGAAGCAGGGTCGCCTCGCGCCGCTCAAGCGGCCATCGGCAGCATGGACTGACGGTATGGGGCTCGTGTCAGTTCGTTCCCTGCAGTTCCTGCTGATTCTCGCGGCGGCCGCCATCGTGATCTTCGGTGTCTTGCAAGTCACGATCGTGGTGATTCCGCTCCTGCTTGCGCTCATCATCGCCTCGGCGATGGAACCGGTGCTCTCGTGGCTCGGTTCAAAGGGGTGGCCGCGACTGCTCTCCACGGTATTCGTGTTGCTTGTGGTCGTTGTGCTGCTCGGCGGCGCAATTTGGCTCGTCGTCGCGCAGGTTATGGCGCAATGGGATGACATGGCGGCCGCGGTGACAGAAGGCATTACCCAGCTCATTTCGTGGTGGAACTCGACCTTCCCGCAGTTCGAACTCAACGAGCAAGCGCTCACCGATCTGTGGGCCACCGCGCAAGGCTGGCTGAGCAACCTCAACTACGGCGCACTCGGATCGGGTGTCGCTTCGGGAATCGGAGCCTTCGCATCCTTCGCGACCTCGGCCGTGCTGTTCGTGGTGATCCTCTTCTTCTTCCTCAAAGACGGGCCGTCGATTTGGTCCTTCTTGATCAAGCCATTCAAGGATGCGCAGCACCGTCGTGCGGAACTCATGGGTCTGCGCGCGGTCGGCGTGATGGGCGGCTACGTGCGCGGCACCGTGATCGTTGCCCTCGTGGATGCGATCTTCATCGGCTTGGGACTGGTCATTCTGCAGGTGCCACTCGCACTACCGCTCGCGCTGGTCGTGTTCATTACGGCGTTCATCCCGGTCGTGGGTGCAACGCTCGCAGGAATCATTGCTGCGCTCGTGACCCTCGTGACGAACGGCTTCTGGCCCGCGATCATTGTCGTGATCATTGTGGTGGTCGTGAACCAGCTCGAAGGCAATCTCTTGCAGCCGATTGTGCTCGGCCGTTCGCTCAAACTTCACGAGCTCGTCGTGCTGCTCGCACTGACCACGGGTACGATCCTCGGCGGCATCATCGGAACGCTCATGGCGGTGCCGCTCACGGCCGTCGGTTGGGCGCTCATCCGTGCTTGGAACGAACCGCTGCCCGAGCTTGAACGAGACCCGGATGGTGACTCGATTCGAGACCGCTTACGTGAGAACTGGCGGAACCGCTCGGCCGGCGCAAAGGCCGACGCAACGTAGCCGGCGGGCTGGCGCGCTTGGCCATCCGGGCGCGCGATCTGCAGCGCCACTCGGCCGACCGGGGCTGCCAGGGCTGCCCGCCAGAGCGCGCTACCTAGCGCTCACTAACCCGCCAACCGCGTCAACAGCTCGCGATAGCGAGCCACCGTGCGCTCCACGATCTCCTCGGGGAGCGCGGGTGGCTGGCCCTGCCCATCCCAGTTCTCGCGCAGCCAGTTCCGCACGATTTGCTTGTCGAAGGACGCCAGGCGCTCGGCCAGTGGCAGATCGTAGTTCGAGTACAGGGATGCATCCCAGTAGCGCGAAGAGTCTGAGGTGAGTACCTCGTCCGCGAGGGTGATCTGCCCGGTGGCGGGGTCAACGCCGAACTCAAACTTGGTGTCGGCCAGGATGACGCCGCGCTCGGCGGCGCGGGAACTCGCGTTCCGGAAGAGCCAGAGCGACATGTCTCGGAGGCTGGCCGCCGCGTCCGACCCAACGATCTCAACCACGCGCTCGAAGGAGATGTTCTCGTCGTGCTCGCCCTGCGGCGCCTTCCACGCGGGGGTGAAGATCGGCTCGGGGAGGCGGTCGCCGTCACCCAATCCGGCGGGCAGGCGCACGCCGCACACGGCACCGGTTTCCTGGTACTCCTTGAGTCCGGAACCGGTGAGGTAGCCGCGCACCACGCACTCGATCGGGAACATATTGAGTTTCGCGACGCGCATGGACCGTGCGGCGACGTCGGTCGGTAGGCCGGTGGCCCATCCCTCCGGTTCGCGAAGGTGGTTCGGGATGTCGAGGGCGGCGAACCACCAGCGACTCAGCTGGGTGAGCAGCTCACCCTTGCCCGGAATTTCGGGTTCGAGGATGTGGTCAAACGCGGAGACGCGATTGCTCGCGACGACGAGCAGGGCGGCTGCGTCGGTCTCGGATTTGAAGACCTCGCGGACCTTGCCTGAGTAGACGTGACGCCAGCCGGGCAGGTGCCCGGTGTTGTGAAAAGCGGCGAGATCGATGCCGCTGGACACCGCGGTCTGCGCCGCGATGGGGGTGTCTTCGAGACCGGGTGAGGTCTGGCCGGTTGACTGGCCGGGGTTCTCCTCTGCCGGGGCGGCGGGCATCGCCTGATAGGCCTGCTCGGCCATTTCGTTCGCGGCACGCTCCGAGGCGCCAGCCTGTGCGGAAGAGATCCGGCCATCGCGAGCAAACATCGAATTCTGCAGCGCGGCACCGGTCTGTGCGATATCGGTGCGGAATTGGCCGCCCTCGAGGCGAATCTGGCTCAGCGCGGTATAGGCGAGGTGGCGCGCATCCTGCAACGTATCGCCGGTGCCCACCACGTTGAGGACGCGGCCGCCGGTGGCGGTAATGCTCTTGTCGTCGGCGCCGGTTGCGGCGTGGAGGACCTGCGCGCCCGAAGCCAGCGCATCCTCAAGCCCGAGAATTTCGCGACCGGAACGCACCTGGTCGGGGTAGCCCTCCGAGGCGAGCACCACGGTGACCGCCGAGCGGCCGTTCAGCTGCAGGTCTTCAGGATGCTGCGCGAGAGTTTCGTTGCCGGAAGCCACCAGCAGCGGCGAGAGCGGTTCGGCGAGGCGCTGGAGTACGACCTGCGTTTCGGGGTCGCCGAAGCGCGCGTTGAACTCGATGACGCGGATCCCCGCGGCGGTGACGATGAGTCCGCAGTACAGCAGGCCCTGGAAAGGGTTGCCGGCTTCGCGCATCGTGTCGATCACCGGCTGTGCGACATCGCGCACCACTTCGGCCATGAACGCACGTTCGCCGCCGAAGCGATCCTCGAGGAAGGGCACGGGCGAGTAGGCGCCCATGCCACCGGTGTTCGGGCCGGCGTCGTCGTTGTAGAGACGCTTGAAGTCTTGGGCCGGCGGCAGCGCGCGCACCGTGTGACCATCCGAAATGCAAAACAGCGAAACTTCGAGGCCGTCGAGGAACTCCTCAACAAGCACGGGGCCGTGTGCGAGCCAGTGCTCGGCGTGGCGAAGCGCATCGCTGCGGTCGCTTGTGACCATGACGCCCTTGCCCGAGGCGAGGCCGTCCGCCTTCACGACATAGGGGGCGCCGAACTCGTCGATGGTGGCGGCCACATCGGCCAGCTCGGTGAGTAGCCGCGCGCGTCCGGTCGGTACGCCCGCGCGCTGCATGATGTCCTTGGCGAAGGTCTTCGAGCCCTCGATCTGTGAGGCGGCCTTCGAGGGGCCGAACACGTTGATGCCCTTCGCGCGCACGGCATCGGCGACGCCGGCGACCAGCGGGGCTTCCGGACCGATCACGACCAGGTCGATCTGCTCATCCTCAGCGAACTCAGCGATGAGGTCGGGCTTGGTCTGGTCCATGCGAATGCGGTTCGCGATGGATTCCATTCCGATGTTGCCGGGGGCCACAATGAGTTCGTGGGTCCCCTCACTTGCAAGCGAGCTAACGATGGCGTGCTCACGCGCGCCTGAGCCAAGTACGAGAATCTTCACGCGCACCAGGCTACCGGGATAGCGGAGAATTAGCGGATGGCACGAGTGAAAATTGAGGATGCGGTGGGTCTTGCGGCCGTTCAGGACTGGCTTTCAGCGCAAGAAAATGGCAAGGATGCGGGGCGGCCTGTTGTCGCGACGGCGGTACGCTATTCCTTGCAATTGCTGGCCGAGAGGGTGCCGGGGAACGCGGTCGAGGTGCGGGTGCCGCCGTTTGGTGCGGTGCAGTGCGTGGAGGGGCCGGGGCACACCCGGGGCACGCCTCCGAATGTGATTGAACTCCCAGCCGAACTCTGGCTGGGGCTCGCCACGGGCATCCTCGCGTGGGATGACGCGGTGGCGAGCGGACAGCTGCACGCCTCCGGAGTGCGGGCGGATGTGTCGTTTGCGCTGCCGCTTGTGCGTGCTGCGGGTTCGTAGCTGTTGCCGTTTGTGCGTCCGGCAGACTCCTGACCGTAGTGGCTTGTGCGGTCGGTGCTCGTCACTGCTGTTGCCGGTGCTCGTCGCCGTTGCGGTCGGCTCGGTCGGTGGGGACATCACTGTTGCCGCCGGTGCTAAACCGATTTAGGCTCAGGTGGATTGGTCTTCGCGCTCAAGGAGGAAACCGATGACTGCACTCATCGCCGGCTACGCTCGCACCCCGTTCACCCGCTTCACCGGACAACTCGCCGCTCAGCCCGCGACCGTGCTCGGCGCGCACGCGGCCCGCGCCGCCCTCGAGCGCGCGGGAGTCGCCCCCGAGCAGGTTGAACAGGTCGTGGTGGGACAGGTCCTGCAGGCGGGCGCGGGGCAGAACCCGGCGCGACAGACTGCCGTTGGTGCTGGCGTGCCGTTCACCGTTCCCGCCATCACGGTGAATGCGGTGTGCCTCTCGGGCGCGGAAGCCGTGAGTCAGGCGGTGCGGCTCGTTAACGCCGGCGAGGCCGAAATCGTGCTTGCGGTCGGACAGGAGTCGATGTCGCTCGCACCCCACGTGATTCCGCTGCGCGCCGGACACAAATACGGAGATGCGCCGATAGTCGACACGATCGACCACGACGGCCTCACCGACGCCTTCGACCAGGTCGCGATGGGCGCCCTCACCGAAGACGGCAATCGGCCGCTCGCGCTCACGCGCGAAGAGCAGGATGCGTTTGCCGCGACCTCGCATCAGCGGGCTTCCGCAAGTGCCGAGTTTTTGCGTGGCGAGATTGCACCGTTCACGGTGCAGTCGCGGCGCGGCGACTCAGTTGTGGATGCCGACGATGGGATCAGGCCCGACACGACCGCCGAGTCGCTGGTGGGGCTGCGCGCGGCATTCGCGAAAGACGGCACGATCACCGCGGGCAACGCATCCCAAATTACCGACGGCGCCGCAGCGCTTGTCATCGTCAGCGAAGCGGCCGCGGCGAAACTTGCACTCCGTCCGTTGGCGCGCGTTGAGGCAACGGCGTTCGTTGCTGGACCCGATGTGCAGCTGCACTCGCAACCGGCGCGCGCGATCACTGCGGCGCTCGCGAAAGTCGCAGGCGGCGCATCCGCAAGTGACCTGAAGTCGGTCGAGATCAACGAGGCCTTCGCCGCAGTCGGGGTGCAATCCGCTCGTGAGCTGGGGGTGGATGCGGCGGTCGTCAACCCACACGGCGGGGCGATTGCGCTCGGTCACCCGATCGGTGCCTCCGGTGCGCGAATCATCGGAACCCTTGCGCGCGAGCTCCAGGCGCACGGTTCTCGGGCGCTTGGTGCCGTCGGAATTTGCGGCGGCGGTGGGCAGGGAAGCGCGGTCGTCTTGCGTGCGCTGTAGCGGATGGGTAATCCGTTCCGAATTGGTGAGACAATAGCGGCTATGCCTACTGACCCCGAGGCCACCGAGCCACACGCGAACGAACCGAACGAGTCCGAAGTCGCCAGCGCATCCAAGCGTGAGGATCTCACGGTCGTGGAGGTTCGCCCGGGCGTCAACATCACCGGATGGATCTGGGGCGGGGCCGCACTCGGGCTCGTGCTGAGTGCGGTGTTTGCCTATGCGCTGCCGCAGAACTCAGAGTTCACCCGCGGCCAGGTGTTCGGCTTCCTTGCGGTGTTCTTGACTGCGCTGACGGCCGTGCTCGTCACCGGCATTGGGCTAATTGTGGACTTCATCGTCGGGCGTACCGGCACACCGACGCGGGTCGTGCTGCAGCGTGTTCCCAGCGAGGATGAGGTTGCCGCTGACGTTGCTGATGCTGCCGATGCTGGCACTGCTGACGTTGCGGATGCTGGCGCTGCGGACCAGTCGGGCTCGGACGTCGCGTCAGGCGCGGACAAAGCCGCCGGGTCCGGAACCTCCACCGGAAATAAACCAGCACCTAATCCGTCGGCTGTCCCGGACACCGAGGTAGACCCGAAGGGGTAGCGCCACCGAGGTAAACGGGCGCGAGCCAGCCGTAGTCCCCTGTGACCTCTTGACGGCCTTCTCGAAGTAGGCGAGAGAGCCATCTTGACTCTGATCACCCGGACATCGGGCACCTAATCATGGGCCGTTGCGCTCATCATGGTTGCTTACGGTCTTGATCATGGGTCGCAGCGCTCACCACGGTTGCTTACGGTCCTGATCATGGTTCGTAGCGCTCATCATGGTTGGTACTTGACCCATGATGAGCGCTACATGCCCGGGCTACGGCGCCGCGTGTCTTCGGGACGTCGCTCTCTCGGATTTCGTACCCCTAATCATGGGTCGTAGCGCTCATCATGGTTGGTACTTGACCCATGATGAGCGCTGCGTGCCCGGGCTACGGCGCTGCGTGCCCGACAAACGGCACTGCGTGGTCGACAAACGGCGCTGCGTGCCGCCGCCGCACCGCGCCGCGCCGCGCGCTACGAAACCCGATTCGCCTCGAGGTACGCGAGGTACTCCGGCGTGACGGTGCCGGTGACGTAGTCCCCGGTAAACGGCGACATATCGAGCTCGGTGAGTCCGGTGCCCTCGGTGATCGCGTCGAAGAGGTCGTCGACGTCCTGGAAGATGAGCTTGTCCGCGCCGATCACCTTGCAGATCTCATCCACGCTGCGCGAAGCGGCGACGAGCTCGGCGCGCGTGGGCATATTGATGCCGTACACGTGAGGGTAGCGAACCGCGGGGGCAGCGGATGCGAAGAACACCTTCTTCGCGCCCGCCGCGCGGGCCATGTCGATGATCTGCTTCGATGTCGTTCCACGCACGATCGAGTCGTCGACCAGCAGCACATTCTTGCCCTCGAACTCGCGCTCGAGTGCGTTGAGCTTCTGCCGAACCGACTTCTTCCGGACCTCCTGGCCCGGCATGATGAACGTGCGACCCACATAGCGGTTCTTGTAGAAGCCCTCGCGGTAGGGCAGGCCGAGCTCTTGTGCCAGCTGCATCGCCGAAGGTCGCGCGGAGTCGGGAATCGGCATGACGACGTCGACCTCGCTGACATCCATCTCGCGCTCAACCTTGTGCGCGAGCTTCTCGCCCATGTTCAGCCGGGTGTCGTACACCGAGATGCCGTTCATGACTGAGTCGGGTCGGGCGAGATACACGTACTCAAACGCGCAGGGCGCGAGCCGCGTCTCATCGACACACCGACGCGAGGACATCGTGCCGTTCGTGCCGATGAAGATTGCTTCGCCGGGAGCCACTTCGCGCACGACGTCGTAGCCAAATGCGGTCAAAACGAGCGACTCGGATGCGACCACCCACTCATCGCGACCGTCCTCGCCCATCCGTCGACCGAGAATGAGCGGGCGGATGCCGAATGGGTCGCGGAAGGCGAGCAGGCCGTGCCCGGCGATCACCGCGATCGCAGCGTAGGACCCTTCGACGCGCTTGTGGAGGCTCTCGACCGCATCGAAGATGTCATCGACCGTGAGGTCATTGCCATCGATTGACTGCTGCAACTCATTCGCGAGCACGTTGAGCAGCAGTTCGGTGTCGCTTGAAGAGTTGAGGTGGCGACGGTCCACGCGGAAGAGTTCGTCGGTGAGCTCGCGCGTATTGGTGAGGTTGCCATTGTGGACGAGCAGGATGCCGTACGGTGCGTTGACGTAAAACGGCTGCACCTCGTCGTCGGTGCTCGCACCCGAGGTTGCGTAGCGGACGTGGCCGAGGCCGATGTTGCCGAGGAGCGTGCGCATATCGCGGGTGCGGTACGCCTCGCGAACCTGGCCGCTGCGCTTGATGGTGTGGAAAGTATTGCCCGCCGCCGTGGCGATGCCGGTCGAGTCTTGACCGCGGTGCTGCAGGAGCAGGAGCGAGTCGTAAATCTGCTGGTTAACGGGGCTGGATGAGACGTGACCGACGATGCCGCACACGGTGGATGGTGCTCCCTTGGCTGAAGAATTTGGGACAGTTCACCATTCTGTCACCTTCGCGCCGGTTACGGGTGCATCCGGTTCGGATTAGTTGACGCGGACAAGGCAGAATGGCGGGATGGAACATCGAAAGCTGAGTTGGGACGGTTTCTATAACGCGCGCGATCTCGGCGGTCTTCCTCGTATCGGTGGCGGGGAGACCAAGTTTGGGCGGTTCGCGCGTTCCGCGGATTTCCGCTTTGTGACGGATGAGGGACTTGAAGCACTCGGCTCGAGTGGTTTTCAAACGGTGCTCGATCTGCGCAACGACTTCGAGACACGACTGAAGCCGAGGAATGAAAACGAGGCGCAGGCCAATGCTCACCGCGTTCCGCCCACGCCCGAGCCGCCGTTCCCGGACGGTATTTTCGGGGTGCGCGTGCCGCTGGATGCGACCGGTGACATTGAGTTTTGGAAGCGGCTTGCGGGGGAGGGCCGGCTCGGTTCGCCGCGCTTCTTCAGCCCGGTCATCAAGGAACAGCCGCATCGTGTCGTGGCGGTACTTCGTGCGCTTGCGGCATCCCCGGGCGGCGTCCTCTATCACTGCGCAATCGGTCGAGACCGGACGGGGCTGCTGACCTTCGCCTTGCTCGCGCTCGCCGAAGTCGAACCCGCCGCAATCGCTGCCGACTACGCCCTGAGTGCCGGAGAACTTGGCCCCTTCTTCAAACGACTCGACTTCCCAGACCGCGCGGAGGCAATCGCGGCACGGCTCGCCGAGCAGGGATACACGATCGAATCAGCGGTCGTGGAGCAGCTCGAGGAATTTGACCCCTGGGCCGATCTCATCGATGCCGGCATGACCGAAGCGGAGCTCATTTCGCTGCGCTCGCGGTTGGTGGACTAGTTGCACCAGCCGCACCGCGCCATTCCGCGCTCATCCACTCATCCCCTCGACTAGGCTGGAGCACAGTTTTTGGAGATAGAGGAACCCTGGCGTTTCTCAAAAATCGAGGAGTGGCCTTGACTGAAGAGCGCGACCTGTACGCATCCGCCGGTGTCGATACCCGCGCGGGTGACCACGCCGTTGAGCTGATGAAGCAGGCAGTGCAGGCCACGCACGGCCCCGAGGTGCTCGGCGGTTTCGGCGGCTTCGCGGGGCTGTTCGACGCCTCGAAGCTGCAAGGGATGCGTAAGCCCCTGCTCGCGACCTCAACCGACGGGGTTGGCACCAAGGTCGCGATCGCGCAGGCAATCGACAAGCACGACACCATTGGTCAGGACCTCGTTGGCATGGTCGTGGACGACATCATTGTGGTCGGCGCGGAGCCGCTCTTTATGACCGACTACATCGCCTGTGGCCGCGTGGTCCCAGAGCGCATCGCCGCGATTGTCGAGGGCATCGCGCGCGCTTGCGCTGCGACCGGCACCGCACTCACCGGCGGCGAAACCGCCGAACACCCGGGCCTGCTCGGTCCGGATGACTACGACGTTGCGGGGGCCGCGACCGGTGTCGTGGATGCAGACCGAGTGCTCGGTGCCGAACGCGTGGTCGACGGCGACGTGGTTATCGCGCTTGCCTCCTCAGGCTTGCACTCCAATGGCTACTCACTCGTGCGCCGGATCATCACCGACCGCGGTATCAACTACGCGGACCAGGCCGAAGACTTCGGGCGCACCTGGGGCGAGCAGCTGCTCGAACCGACCCGCCTATACACGGGCGAGCTCGTGCGCATCCTGCGTCGCCCCGATCTCGACGGTGCAATTCACGCCTTCTCCCACGTGACCGGTGGCGGCATCGCCGCGAACCTCGCGCGCGTACTGCCGCAGGGTTCGTGGGTTGAACTTGACCGCTCGCTGTGGTCGCCGCTGCCCGTGTTCCGCGTGCTCACCGATCTAGCCAAGGCGCAGCTGGACGACATGGAAGGCACCTGGAACCTCGGCATCGGCATGTTCGCGATCGTCGCAGCCGAGCAGGCGGATGCGGTGCTCGCCGCTTGCAAGGAAGAGGGCCTTGACGGCTGGGTTGCCGGTCAAATCTCGACTGCCGCTCGCGACTTTGCAGGCTTCGAGCAGGGTGCGAAGGGCGTCGACGGTGGTGCCGTGCGACTGGTCGGCTCGTACGCCAACTAGCCCGTCGCACGCTTGCCAGAGTTGGCGTAACTAGCGGGCTATAGGGTCCATAAACTCCCTGAGCGCCTATCTACGCCAACTTTTTCACACCGAGACGATCGGATGCACACATCCACCCCAACACCCGGCTCGAGCGCAGCAAGAAGCGACTCCGCACCACTGCGATCGTCGTCGCCGCAGTCATGGCCGTGTCCGCGGTATTCGGCTTCGTGATCGCGAGGGCCTTCAACTATGACAGCAGTAACTACGAGGCTTTCGGCTCATTCCGAACCCGCACGGGCCGAGCGCACAAGGGCATACGCGACATGCATGAGTTCCTCGAGCAGTTTCCCGACGGACTAATAATCACCATCATCGTGCTGCTGTTCATCGCCGCGATCGGCTGTTTCCTCACACTGCCGATGCTGCTACTTCGGCGGCAGCGCCTCAGCGAGCGCGGTCGAGCTCGCGAGTAGCGGCGCGGTGCCCGACAATCACTTGTGCGAGGGCACCCGCGATTGTGCACACGATGGCGAAGCCTGCCGCGGCCAAAAACGGCGCCACGCTAGTCCCGGTCACCATGACCGCGATGCCACCAACCGCGCCGAGACCATTGAGCGGTAGCGCCCACGGCCAGGCCGCGCGGTGCGCAGCCTCCCACGCGGCGGGCGTCGCACGAGTTGCATTCGTGCGGATGCCCGCCATCGTTTCCGGAGTAATTCGCCCCTGGATCGCTGCGCGTACTGCGTACAACGCGATGAGATTGCCGAAGAGGAGCATTACTCCGAGAATGACGGCCATCCCGGTTCCGGGAGCTTGGAGTGACTCCATAGAGTGGCTAGAACCTACGCCAGACGACGCTGGTCGTAGTCTTCGGCGTCTTCGTCGCCTTCTTCATCGTCGATGTAGTCGGCCCACTTGGAGAGCTCGTCTTCTTGATGCTCAGCACGAGAACCCTGCAGTTCTCGCTGCAGTTGCTCATAGTTGGTCTCGGGAACGTTGTACTTCAACTCCCGAGCAACCTTGGTGTACTTTGCCTTCTGACGGCCACGCCCCATGCGTAACCCCCTCAATAGCTCGTGGGCCGGTCGAGCCATGAGTCAGACCGGCCACCATGATGATGAAATCCTTGGACGCGAGTTTACCACGCTGACGAGTCGGAAGCCGGTTCGCACCCACCTGCCCGTATCCTCATTACTGGATGCGTCGGAGTTCCAGGCGCCGCAGCCGCGCCACAACCGACGTCATTACCCCGCAAGGAGATCCAATGTCCGAACTACAACGAATCGACATCGTTGTAATCGGCGCGGGTGCCGCCGGGCTCACGGTGGCATACTCACTCAAGGCGCTGGGACTGGATCCACTCAAAGACTTTATTGTCATGGATGAACAGGCTGGCCCGGGCGCAACCTGGCGAAACGCGTGGGATTTCATGACCATCGGCCAGGGCATCAAAAGTGGCGAACTCGTGGACCTGGCGGGCCAGGCGGAGATCGACCTGAGCTTCGCATCCTTCGACCCGGCAATACGCGCGCGTGAGGTGGTTCCACGCGTGTGGCGCGGCTATGAGGATGCATACGACCTCTTTATTGCGCATTCGGTTCGTGTCAATCGGGTCGCTTCGCACCCGCGCCGCGAAGAACTACGCGTCACCGTTGAACATGCCAATGGTTACCGGCGGACGCTTGAAACGCTGCTGCTCGTCAACGCGACTGGCACCTGGTCGACACCGTTTGTCCCCTGGTTCCCGGGCCTCAACCGATTCCAGGGCACGACGGTGCATGCGCAGAGCGTCGAATCCTTCACCCAATTCGCCAATCAACGCGTTTTGGTCGTCGGCGGCGGACGCACCGCGGTGTCGGTGCTCCTCGAACTCGAACGCCTCGGCGCCAAGACCACGTGGTCGACCCGTCGCAGCCCAGATTTTCTGCAGCCGCCGCGGTTCAGCCTTCGCCGCAGCCGCCCACTGACGGTCGGCGAACTTGGGTTGCACTCGCGTCGTCGCGTGGCACGGCTCGCCGAGCGCGGAAAGCCGATGCCGAGCGATGTCTCGATACGAGGGCTCCCCATGACCCGCGAAGCCTTCGACGCGATTCGCCGCGGCACGCTGCAATCGCGCGGCAATATCCAGTCTTTCGATGAGACCTCAGTGACCTTCATTGATGGCACCACCGAGCAGTTGGATGCGGTGGTCTGGGCCACGGGTGGGCGGGAATCGGCGCGGCACTTGGCTCCGCTGGGGCTGCGGGATGCCGGCGGCACCCCCAAGATCAGCGGCGGTTGGTCGCGTCGTGATCAGCGCGTCGCGTTTCTCGGGTACGGGCCCGGTATCGACACGGCGGATGCGCTGGATGAGGCCATGGAAATCGGCGAAGACACGATTGATCGCCTGGTGGGGTAGAGCCTGGTGGGGTAGTGGCGCCGAATCTGGCGCGGGCGCACCTCCCAGCACCTACGCGATCACTGGCGCATAGAAGAGGAGTGCTCCGGCCAGCGCGAATATGGTGGTGACGACCAACTGGCCGACCGAGTACCAGAGCGCCTGCCAGCCCTTTCCTGACTGCGCGAGTCTCACCACATCCATATTCACGGCGCTGAACGTCGTGAAGCCGCCGAAGAAACCGGTGATGAGCCAGGCCGCGAGCGGACCTTCGATCGCGAAACTGACCGTAATCCCGAGTCCGAACGAGCCGAGCACGTTAATTAACAGTGTCGCCGCCGCGTTGGACCAGCCGCGGCGCTCCTTGAGGAGCTCGCCCAGCAGATAGCGCAGCGCTGAGCCGAGTCCGCCAAAGAGCGCGACGCCGATTGCGATTTCCGGGGTCATGGAATCACCGCCGGTGGTGCGGGTGGCGATTTGGATGCACGGAGCTGAGTCATCCGACCGAGTCGCCATCCCAGCAGGGCAAGTGCCACTCCGCCCACGACCGAAATGACCGCGAGTAGGATGCCGCTCAGGTCACCGACTACTACCCGCGCGGCAACGTCGAAGGCGAGTGCGGAGTAGGTGGTGAAGCCGCCGAGGAAACCCGCGCCGAAGAGCGCGCGCACGCGGTCGTGTTGGCCCAGGGTGAAGGTGACGAGCCACGCAAAGACGAACGCGCCGCTCAGGTTGATGGCGAGCGTCATCCAGGATGCGGCCTCAAAAGGGACTGCCGCAACGAGCGCGGCTCTCGCGAGTGCGCCGAGCGCACCACCAACAAACACCAGCGCCGCATTGCCTAGGAGGCGTGACGCTGGTGTTCGAGGTGTTGCCGGGGGTTCCGCGGCTTGCGGTTCAGAACTCACTCCGCCACGGTACTACTGCGGCGAAGCCTGCGGAATCAGTTCGCTGCAGAATTTGCGAAGCCCGGCCGGCCGAGCGCTACCGGTGGACCCGCAAGAGTGCACCGAGGCGGCGACGTGTTTCGCGAAGCTGCGTCTCGAGTTCGCTCACGGTGTCATCGTCGAGCCCGCCAAGCTGATTTACCTCGCGGGCGTCCTGACGCACCTCCATCCGGAACTGCTGCAGTGCCACATCCACGCGCCGCAGCAGCTGCGCCTGGTCAGTGCTCGGTGCGGCAGCGTCGTCCGCGGTGTCGTCGGTGGCCGCTCCGGCATTGGCGTCTGCGCCAGCACTGCCGTCTGCGGCGCTATCCGATGCTGTGGCTGACCCGGCAGCTGCACCCTCTCCCTGCGTCGCTTCCTCAGCAGCGTCAGCCTTCGCTTGGGCCTTCTCCTGTGCAGCCTCGGCGTGCTTAGCGGCCTCTTCCGCATCGGCAGCGGCGCGCTCGCGGTGGAGTGCCTCTTCTGCGGCAGCGCGTGCCTGAGCTGCGATCTGATCGAGTTCTGCGCGCAGCCCCTGGCGAGCCTGCGCGAGACCGGCGCGAGCCGACTGTGCGAGGGTGCGCACCGTATCCGTGCTCTCGGCCGTGACGCGCTCAAACTCCTCGCGGCGCTGCTCCACCTCGGCGCGACCGGCGTCGGTAATCGTGTAGATCGTCTTGCGGCCGGCCTGCGTCTTGGTGACGAGCCCCTCTTCCTGCAGCTTCGCGAGCCGCGGATAAATCGTCCCGGCCGAGGGCGAGTAGTCGCCGTCGAAGTGCTCGTTGAGCGCGTTGATGAGGTCGTAGCCGTGCCGCGGCTCACGCTCGATCAGCGTGAGCAGTACGAGGCGAAGTTCGCCGTGCCCAAAGACTGGCGGGTTCATCGCTGTTCCTCGCCTTCTGCGTTGTCACCAGCGTGACCATCAAGCTGCTCGCCGGTATTTTCATCGTTGCCGCCAGTGGTGGATGCGCGGTCAGTTTCGTCCGTCAGACCCGAGTGCTGTACATGGCCAGCCTCGACGTGGGTTCCGGCGGGTGCGCCGGTCGCCGCGGTGTGGGTCCCGAAGGGCGCGGGTGACGGCTTCGGTACCTGGGCGTCTGCCGACGTCGGCGGCACAATGTTGGCCTCGGGCTGCGGTGCGCTCGACAAATCAACGTTCGGGTTCATCGGCACGCTCCAGGCTGCTGGCTGAGCCGCTGCTGTGTCGTCAGTCGTGCCAGTGTCGCTAGTGCTGTCAGCGTCACCGGTGTTCTCGGCATCACCAGCACCCGCCCCCGGACCAGCCCAAGCCCCCGGTTCCTTCACCATCGGCAATCCGCCGAGCACCGTGACCCGACCGGCAACGGTGTTGACCTTCACCTCGGTGATCGGCTCGCCGGCTTGCGGCGCGTAGTGACGAACCTGTTTGCCGTAGAGCGGCTCGACAATCGTGTCGCCAAGCTGTGCCTTTCCGGCAACCGTGGTGAGCTGCACACTCGCGTTCGTTTCGTCAGGAAGGCGCACGGTGATTGCCCCCGAAACTGACGAGCTTGCGACCGAGGTGGGCGCAGCATCCTCGCCCGCAACATCCACAACGGTGGAACCCGAAATGGTGTTGCCGTCGAAACTCTTGATCGGGCCGGTGACGGTCACATCGCCGGTCGCCGTGCGCGCCTCAACGACGCCGTCGTGGCCGCGGACACTGAGCTCGCCGCTCGCGGAAGTGAGCTGCAGCTTGCCGGAGGTGCCGTCCACGAAGTGCTCGCCAGCCACGGTCGTGATCGCGATATCGCCGTCCACACCGGTGACGAGCACATCCGCGCTCGTGGCTTTCACGTTGACGCTCACGTGCTTCGGCACGAGCACGCTCACGGTTGCTTTGGGTGGGTCCACGAGGGTTCGCGCGGATGCGCCGAGCGAGCCCCAACCAAGCTGCGGGTGGTCGATGATCAGAGTGTCGCCGTCGATCGCGATCTTCATATCGCGGCCGGTCAGCGAGGAGACCTCCACCCGGGTGGAGGGGAGTTCGTGAGTCATGACGTTGATCGACCCACCCATCATGTTGACGCGCACCTGGCGCACGGTTTCAAGGTCGATAGTCTTTGGGGTGTCGACATGCCACTGTTCTATGGCCATGGAGTACTCCAGTTCTTCAGTGTGTGTATATCGCGATATATCGCGTTAGTATCTACCGTACGACCCGAGCGCCCGAACACGCAATCGTGAATGCTGTGTGATGACCGTGCATCCACCATTCAGGTTGTTGAAGTGCGCTATTACCCGCATAGTGCAAGGATCAACAGGTGCATCGCCTCGCTCAACTCAGCCTGACCAACCGTGCGCTCATCGCGCTCGTGACCCTTACGATTGCGTTTTTCGGCGTCACCTCGATGACTTCCCTCAAACAAGAGCTCATCCCGTCGATCTCGCTGCCGCAGGTATCGGTCATCACGACCTACCCCGGTGCATCCCCTGAAATTGTCGACAACGACGTGACGGGCCAGGTGGAATCGGCACTGCAGGGCCTGCAGGGGCTCGAAGGAACCTCCACGGTCTCGAGCGCCGGGTCGTCGATGGTCTTCGCGAGCTTCACCTACGGCACCGATATCGTCTATGCCGAGCAGCGCATCCAACAGGCGCTCAATCGCATCGAAGACCAGCTACCGGACGACGCCGAATCGAGTGTCATGTCAGGCGGGGTGGACGATCTTCCCGTCATTCAGCTTGCGGTCACCGGTGGCGACTCGATCGAGGTCGCGGAGCACCTCCGTGTCGAAACGGTAGGGGAGTTGCGCTCACTCGAGGGCGTGCGCGCGGTTGACCTCTACGGCGACCAGTCGGAGCGAATCAATATCGCGCCGGATAACGATGCGCTGGCGGCGAATGGCCTGACCATCGAGTCGATCACCGACACGATCGAGAACGCCGGTGTGCTCATCCCAGCCGGACAGATCACCGAGGACGGTGAGACGCTCACGGTCCAAGCGGGGCACGTGCTCGAAGACGTTGCTGACCTCGCCGAAATGCCGGTGGTGGGTGCGGAAACGGATGCCGAAGGTGAGGTCGTCACGCTCGAGAATGTCGCCGACGTCACCCGCGACTACGCGCCGGTCTCATCGATCTCGCGCGTCAACGGCGAGGATGCGCTGACCCTGTCGATTACCAAACGTCCGGATGCGAACACGGTCGAGGTCTCCGAGACGGTCATTGCCGAGTTGCCCGAGCTCGAAGAGGACATTAGCGCCGCCGTTGGCGAGGATGTGAACCTCATCGTCGGGATGGATCAGGCTCCGTTCATCGTGGAGTCGATTCAGACGCTCGTCGACGAGGGACTCCTCGGTCTGCTCTTCGCGGTCATCGTCATCTTCGTCTTCCTGCTCTCCATCCGCGCCACGATCATCACGGCGATCTCCATCCCAACTTCGCTGTTGGTGACCTTCATCGGGCTGCAGTTCATGGACTATTCGCTCAATGTGCTCACGCTGGGCGCATTGACGATCGCGATTGGTCGCGTGGTCGATGACTCAATCGTGGTGGTTGAGAACATCCGAAGGCACCTGTCGATCAATCCGACGGCGGCCCTGCGCGGACACGAACGCGTCACCGTGATCGCGCACGCCGTCCGCGAGGTCGCCTCCGCGATCACCGCATCCACGATCTCAACCGTCGCGGTGTTCGTACCGGTGATTTTCGTTGCCGACATCACGGGAGAACTGTTCCGACCCTTCGCGTTGACCAGCGGCATCGCGATGCTGGCCTCGCTGTTCGTGTCGATCACGATTGTGCCTGTGCTCGCGTACTGGTTCATGGGTGGCTCGAAGGTGCGTGGCAATTTGCCGGCGATGGACAGCACCGGCAAGCACGCTGCGGTTGACGAAGAGTCGGTTGAGGAAGAGCCAGCAGTCGAAGAGGATGCGCTGGTCACCACGCACCTCACCCACACTCGCGTCTCGCAGGAGGAGCGCGACGCCGTCATCGCCCAGGTGGAAGCGGAACCGCGCAACTGGCTCCAGAAGCTCTTCGAGCCGGTCCTTGCCGGTGTGCTTCGTTGGCCCTGGGCCATTCTGGTTGGCGCAATTGTCGTGCTTGGTGGAACCGTCGCGATGACGCCGCTTTTGACCACGAACTTCCTCGGCTCGGCCGGGCAAAACACCTTCACCATTTCTCAGGAACTCTCGGCGAACGCATCCATCGAAGCCATGAGCGATGAAGCCGCGGAAGTCGAAACCGTGCTCGAAGACTACGAAGAGATTGAGCTCGTGCAGCTCAGCTACGGTTCTGACCCGCTTGCCGCGATGTTCGGCGGTGGCTCTTCGACCGCGCAGTTCTCGATCACCGTTGACCCGGAGGCCGACGCGGATGCCTTGCAGGCAGAGCTCGTGACCGTGTTTGAAGACCGCGAGGACCTCGGCGAAGTGACGATTGGTCTCGCCGGTGGCGGCGGATTCTCGGATGAGGTCACGGTCCGCGTATCCGCCCCGGATCTCGACGTGCTCGCCGAAGCCGAGGCAATTGCGTTGCCCGCGATTGCCGAAGTTGAGGGTGTGACCCAGGCGACCAGCGATCTCGACGAAACCAGGCCGTTCATCCGCCTCGGCATCGACCAGGCCGAGGCCGCGAGCTACGGACTTGACGAGGCCGCAATTGGTGGCCAAATCGCGCAGGCGCTGCAACCGATCGAGGTCGGCCAGGTCATGCTCGACGGGCAGTCGATGAGCATTTACTTTGTTGGTTCGGATGAGCCTCCCGCCAGTGTCGAGGAACTCGAGGACCTGGAAATTCAGGTCGGCCCGACCACGGTGCCGCTGAGCGACCTCGCCGATATCGAGATCGTTGACGGTCCGGTGGCGATCAACGCGGAATCGGGTACCCCCTTCGTGGACATCGCCATCGCTTCGGACAGCGCCGACCTCGGCGGTACCAGCGCGGCGATTGAAGCGGCGCTCGCGGATGTCGAATTGCCGGCGGGTGCCGACGCGGAACTTGCCGGAACCGCAGCCGACCAGCAGGAAGCCTTCGAACAGCTGGGGCTCGCGCTCCTCGCCGCGATCCTGATCGTGTACATCGTGATGGTGGCGACCTTTAAGTCGCTGCTGCAGCCGTTCTTGCTGTTGATCTCGATTCCGTTCGCCGCGACCGGTGCGATTCTGTTGCAGCTGGCATCGGGGATTCCACTCGGTATCGCCTCGTTGATCGGTGTGCTGATGCTGATCGGTATCGTCGTGACGAACGCCATCGTGCTCATCGACCTCGTGAATCAGTACCGCGCTCGGGGGCTGACTGTGCGCGAAGCAACCTTTGCCGGGAGTAGCCGACGTGTGCGCCCGATCGTGATGACGGCACTCGCGACGATTCTTGCGCTCACCCCGATGGCAATCGGGCTCACCGGTCAGGGCGGATTCATCTCGCAGCCGATGGCGATCGTGGTGATCGGTGGACTCTTGTCCTCGACGCTGTTGACGCTCGTTGTGCTACCGGCGCTGTACGTTGTCGTTGAGGGTTCGCTCGCGAAACGACGTGCTCGTCGCGAAGAACGCAACGAAGCCAAGCTCCGCGAATCCGGATTGGTGGAGTGATCGGGGCACAGTTAGGGGATATCGCGGACCGGGGCGGTCCGTCAGCCCGTTACTTATGGCTGTAAACTTGCGTACGTGAAGGTGAGGACAAGGTCCCTCATCATGAGTCAGGGAAAGTCTGCGGAACATAATGCGTCCGCAGGCTTTTCTTTTGGCCCGATTACCAGCGGCGTCCAGATACACTCGAATAATGGCAATGACACCGGACGACGTCTCCCAGGACGAGTTTGAGCCGGACTTCAACGAGCGTTTGGTCAACGAAGCTTGGTGCAAAGAAATAAGTCGCCGTCTCGACGAGATTCAAGTTGGCTCGGTCAAATTCAGCACGTTTGAGCAAACCCGTGCCAAAGCTCGCGCACTTCTGGACGCTCTCAATCGGTGAGTAACTCGCCGGCCGGGCACCGGGGGTTTGTCACCCGCGGATACGACTACGGTTGGATAATCACAACCGCGAAGGCAGGCATGGCAAGAAAGCGTGGCGGATTCCGCCCACCCAAGGACTACGACCCCTCGGCGCGCAAGCGCGGCGATAAGCGTCGCACCGCACAAGGCGGTCAGTCTGCTGCGAAGCGAAGCGAGGATGGGGCCGCCGGGCCGTCGAAGTCCGGCCGCAAGAACGATCCCCGGCCCCGTACCAAGCCGCAGCCGCGCACCAAGCCGCAACCCCGCGATGAACGCGGCCGGCAGCAGCCGCGTCGCGAGCATGAGGGTAAGCGTGCTGGGCAGGGCTCGAACGGGCTCGTGGACCCGCGGAAGCAGCAGGAGACTGAGGCAGCCGCCCGGAAACCTCCCGAAGACCGCGTGCTCGACCGGCTCGACGCGAAGGTGACCACCGCATCCGATGCCGAAGGCGTCTCGTTCGCCGATCTCGGACTCGAACCGCGACTGGTCGACGCGCTCGCTGAACTCGGTGCGGAAGAACCCTTCCCGATTCAGGTCGCGACGATTCCGGATGCGCTCGGTGGCAAGCACGTGCTCGGCCGTGGCCGCACGGGCTCCGGCAAGACCATCGCTTTCGGCGCCGCGGTCGTGCAGCGCCTGTTCTGGATGAGCGGCAAGACGAAAAAGGGCGTCGGTCGCCCGCCGCGCGCACTCATCCTCGTGCCGACCCGCGAACTCGCCCTGCAACTCGACCGCACGATCCAGCCGCTCGCACGCGCAGTGGGACTTTTCACCACGCAGATCTACGGCGGTGTCGCGTACACCAAGCAGAACACGGCGCTCAAGCGCGGCGTCGACATTGTGATCGGCACGCCCGGTCGCGTCGAAGACCTCGAGCGCCGCGGCAATCTCGACCTCTCGCAGGTCATGATCACGGTGCTCGACGAAGCCGATGAAATGAGCGCGATGGGCTTCATCGAGCCGGTCGAACGGCTCCTCGACCTCACCAAATCGACGGGGCAGCGGATGCTGTTCTCCGCCACGCTCGACGCGGCGGTGCTCGGGCTGGTCGGCAACTACATGTCGAACCCCACCGTGCATGAGCTCGATGAGGATGCGGTGGGCGAGATCGAGCACCGCGTGCTGGTCGTCGACCGCCGAGATCGAGTACCGGTGCTCGCGCAACTCGCAGGCTCGGGCGGGCGCGTACTGATTTTCCGCAGGATGCGCGCGGGTGCCGAGGAGCTCGCGGTCGCCTTGCGCGAGCACGGCGTCGAAGCCATCGCGCTGCACGGCGATCTCACCCAGCCTGAGCGCACGCACAATCTCGAGCAGTTCACCAACGGCAAGGTGGATGTGCTGGTCGCGACCGATGTCGCGGCGCGCGGCATTCACGTGGACGACGTGCGCCTGGTCGTGCAGGCCGACCCGCCCGACGAATACAAAACCTATCTGCACCGCGCGGGCCGTACCGGTCGCGCAGGTAACCGCGGGATCGTGGTGACCCTCGTGCAACCCGGCCGCGAACGCCGAATGATCGAGTTGCTCGGCCGGGCCGAGATCGAGGCACCGATGATTCCCGCGAGCCCGGGCTCCGCATCCCTCGATGAATTTATGGCGTAGCTTCACCGGTCAAACCTGGCTGTCCCGTTTGGCTGGCGTTTACCTGGGAGACACCTTTCGCTCTTCGCGCTCGTCTTAGCTGCTCAGGTTGTGTTCTGACATCAAAGGAGCAGGGATGCGCGTAGTAGGGCGAGGTCTCTCGGCCGCCGCGGCGATTGCAATTGGAGGGTCCGTGCTTGTCGCGGCCCCATCAGTTGCGCTCGCGGCGCCGGTTGAGGGCAATATCGTAATCAACGAAATCGAGTCTTCGGGTGGAATCCCGGGGGACTGGATCGAATTTTTCAACAACAGCAATGAATCCGTCGACATGGGCGGTTACATCGTCAAGGACGATGACGACGACCACCAGTACGTCATCCCCACCGGGACCACCGTCGAAGCTGGCGGCTACCTCGTGCTCGACGAGCTCAATGGCGGCGAAGGCCACTTCGACTTCGGCCTCGGCAATGGCGACTCAGTTCGCCTCTTCGCCCCCGACGGCACCACACTCGTAACCGAACAGGCCTACCCGGACCACGCATCCACCACCTACGGTCTCAACCCCGCTGGTGAGTTCGTCGAGACCGCCGTGCCGTCCAAGGGCACGATGAACAACTTCACCGGCATCGTCATCAACGAGGTGAACTACGACGCTGCGTTCTCGGGCGAAGAAGACGCGGTCGAGCTCTACAACGCGGGCACCGCATCCGTTTCGCTCGATGGCTGGAGCATGCACGACGACAAGGACCGTCCGGGCGAAGGCGACATCCCCGCGGGCACGGAACTTGCTCCCGGCGAGTACTTCGTGATGTACGGCGATGACGTCAACTTCACCTTCGGTCTCGGTAAGGGTGACGAGGTTCGCCTGAAGGATGCATCGGGCAACGTTGTCGAGGCAATGGCCTACGAGAACGACTCACCGACCATGATCTTCGCTCGCTGCCCAGACGGCATCGGCGTATGGCAGCACGCTACGGAGCTCACGCTCGGCGCGGCCAATAACTGCGAGCCGCTCGCACCGGCCGAGCCTGCGCTCATCCTGAACGAGATCGACTCGGGTCCGGCTGACTGGCTGGAGTTCGTCAACCCCGGTAACGAGGCACTCGACATCTCGGGCTACGAGATCCGCGATAACTCGGACGACCACCGCTGGCGCTTCCCCTCGGGCTCGAGCATCGCTGCTGGCGAATACCTCGTCGTCGAAGCAACCACTGAGGGCGAGTACTTCAACGATGAAACCGACACCTGGGAGACCGGCACCTTCGAGTACGCGATCGGTATTGGCTCGGGTGACTCGATCCGCGTCTACGACCTGAGCGGCGAAGTGATCCAGGAACACTCCTGGACCGAGCACGCCGCCATTGACGGCGATGCCGCACTCGCAACTCTCGGCCGCTGCCCAGACACCACCGGCGCCTTCGCACTCGCACACCCGACTCCGGGTGCCGTGAACGACTGCGTGATTCCGGATGTTGCGATCAACGAGATCGAGTCGAACGGCGGTACGCCTGGAGACTGGGTTGAAATCATTAACACCGGCACCACCCCGGTAGACATCTCGGGCTGGACCATCATGGACAACGACCCCGTTGGCCACGCAGCCGATGTCACCCCGCTTGCTGAGGGCACCATCCTCGAACCCGGCGCGCTGTTCGTCTTCGACGAGCTGAGCGAATTCGGCTTTGGACTCGGCAACGGCGACACCGTGACGGTGCGCGACGCTGCCGGTCAGACCGTTGACGAGCACATCTACGAGGCACACGCCGCGGGCACGCTCGCGCGCTGCCCCGACGGCACGGGCGAATTCATCGACGTGGACGTTCCGACCAAGGGCCAGCTCAACGCTTGCGGCAACCCTGTCGTGCTGAATGAGGTCGAATCCTCGGACGCGGCGGACGGCGACGACTGGATCGAGCTCTACAACCCGAAGGATGAGCCACTCGACATTTCGGGGCTCGTCATCAAGGACAACGACGACTCGCACGAGTACGTCATCCCCGCTGGCACTGAGCTCGACGCCAACGCATACCTCGTGATCACCGAATCCGAGTTCGGCTTCGGCCTCGGCGGTAACGACTCGGTTCGTATCTACGACGACGGCAACATCGTGCAGTCAACCACCTGGACCGGTCACGCCGAGCACACCTGGGGCCGCTGCCCCAGCGCGACCGGCAACTTTGCCGCCACCTCGGAGCCGACCCCCGGCGCACTCAACGCTTGCCCTGGCATCCCCGATGTCGTCCAGTGGCCCGGCGCTGACCAGGTAACCGTGCTCGACCCCGAGCAGATGTTCATCGAGGACTCCTCGGGTCTCGACTTCCACGAGGGCGCACTCTGGGCTGTGGACAACGGCACCGGCATGATCTGGAAGCTTGACGCCGAGGTTGACGGTTCCGTTGCCTTCGCCGAGGGCTGGGAAGACGGCAAGCGCGTTCGCTTCCAGAAGGATGCATCGGATCCCGCCGCTGCCGGTCCTGACGCTGAGGGCATCACGCTGGATGCCTCGGGCACGGTCTATCTCGCGGTCGAGCGTGACAACTCCGACAAGGGCACGAACTTCAACGCCGTGCTCGCGGTTGACCCCAACAAGGCCGGCCCGGACATCGTGGCTGACCGCGAATGGGACCTCACCGACTCGCTGCCCGCCGTTTCGGCCAACATGGGTATCGAAGCGATCGAGTGGGTTCCGAACGACATCGTGAACGGTGCGATCGTTGACGCCAACACCGGCGCGGCGTTTGATTCGTCGAACTACCCGGATGCTGCGGCTGGCGGTGTGTTCTTCGTCGCACTTGAAGACGATGGTCACGTCTACGCCTACGTGCTGAATGAGGACGGTTCTGCGGTGCAGATCGCTGACCTCGACTCGAAGCTCGGCGGCGCGATGGGCCTCGACTACGACTCTGTCCTCGACGTGCTCTGGGTTGAGGCCGATGACGGCTACAACGGTCGCCTCGCGCAGCTCACGCTGAACGGCACTGACTCGCCAGAGATCCTGCACATTGAGCGTCCGGCTTCGATGCCGAACCTCAACAACGAGGGCTTCGCAACTTCGACCGCAGACTTCTGCGTCGACGGCCAGCGTCCGGCCTGGTGGTTCGCCGATGGCGAGACCCCCGAGGCACTGCGCACGGCACCGCTTGACTGCGTGACCGAAGGCGGCGGCGGAGACGACGCTAACGGTGACGATGACGCTAATGGTGACGACAGCGCTAATGGTGACGACTCAGCATCGGGCGACGATTCGGCAACTGGCGATGATTCAGCAACTGGCGATGACTCGGCCTCTGGAGATGACTCGGCCTCTGGAGATGACAGTGCTTCGGGCGATGATTCGGCAACTGGTGATGACTCGGCTTCCGGCGACGACAGCGCCAATGGCGACGACAGCGCTTCCGGCGATGACGCGGCATCTGGTGATGACTCAGCCGCTGGCGATGACTCGGCTTCTGCAGACACCTCGGCAACTGGTGATGACTCAGCTACCGGCGATGACTCGGCCGCTGGTGACGACTCCGGTGCCGACAGCGCAGACGCCGCAACCTCGGGCTCAGCTTCCGCAACTGGCGGCAGCGACGGCTCGGACGACAACGGCGGCAAGCCTGGTGACGCTGGCGACGACAACGGTCTCGCGCAGACCGGTGCTGAGCCACTCACCTGGGTGCTCATCATCGCGGGTGTGCTCGTGGTTGCTGGTGGCGTACTGTTCCTGGTCCGCCGCAAGAGCAACTCGGCTGATACCGAGTAAGCAATAACAAAACCGGGTGGCTGGATAGCGTCGGCTTAGTCAGCCACCCGGACAACTTTGGTTGGCCAGCACCACCGTACTCACCGCCACCTAGACAGTGCGGGGTTCCTCATTTGAGGCACCCCGCACTGTCTTTTGCGGTAATCGGCGTCGTTGTCATTGCAGCTGGCGCTCATCATGGTTGAAGTACGAACCATGATGAGCGCTACCTGCAATGATTACGAACGCTAGCTGCATTGATTAGCGCCAGGTGCCATGGTTGCGAGCAGGAAATGGCAGGCATTGCAAATCGCACGCACGTCCGCACGTATCTGTGCACCCGAACGCTTACCGGCGCAATCGCGCTTGCGCAGCCGCGCCCCGCGCTTGCGCCCACGCGATCGCGACGGGGCACGCGACCTGCGCTGACATTTGCCGTAGCCGGCGCTGTTGTCAGGGTAGCTGGCGCTCATCATGGTTGAAGTGCGAACCATGATGTGCGCTACCTGCAATGATTACGAACGCTAGCTGCGATGATG
>NZ_JBQDBE010000029.1:0-27798 GCF_052090685.1 Gulosibacter sp.
TCTACTTGAGGCAACGAATCAACCTTCCCGGAGGTATTGACATGAGGCAACAGGGCAGTACAAATTGCGCAGTGGCTCCGGCAACCGCAACCTCGCGACACCGAAGATCAGCACCTGCTCGAGCTTGCGGGCCTCGTCACTCGCGCGGCAGCACGCCGCACAGAATCCATCGGCGTTCACTACCGCGCGGACTTTGCTGCGGATGCAGGCAGAGCCGTAGCCGTAGTCTCAGCCTCAGCCTCAGCCTCAGCCTCAGCCTCAGCCTCAGCTTTCGCGAATCGCTAACCCCCGCATCCATCCCCGCCCGTATCTATCCTCACCCGCAACCGGTCATCCACCGGCCACGCAACCGGCCAACCCCGCTAGGACACCAATGCTGATCCCACAAGAAATTACTCGCGCCGTCACGATCGCGCTTGAAGAAGACGCGCCGTGGGGCGACCTCACCGCGATGAGCCTTATCCCGGAGGACGCGACCGCGACCGCCGAGCTGATCGCTCGCGAGCTCGGAGTCTTCAGCGGCGGCGCGGTGTTCGACGCGAGCTTCAAGCAGGTGGATGCGCGGATTGCGACGTCGTTGGATCTGGCCGATGGTGAGAGATTCGAGCCCGGCGATCGGATCGCGACGGTCACCGGACCGGCCCGCGGAGTCCTCACCGGAGAGCGGATCGCGCTGAACTTCGTGCAGCGTATGTGCGGCATTGCGACCCTCACGTCGAAGTATGTTGCCGAGGTCTCCGACACGAGCGCGCGCATCGTCGACACGCGCAAGACGACGCCCGGACTTCGCGCGCTCGAGCGCCACGCGGTGAGCAGCGGTGGCGGGCACAATCACCGCCGTAACCTGTCGGATGCCGTCATGGCGAAGGACAACCACCTCGCGGTGCTCCTCGCAAGCGGGATCGACCTCACGAGCGCGCTCCGGCGCATCCGAGACACCGTGCCGCACACGACGCACATCGAGGTCGAAGTCGACCGCCTCGACCAACTCGACGCGGTGCTCGCCGCGAATGTCGACTCGATCATGCTCGACAACTTCAATCTCGATGATCTTCGCGCAGGTATCGAGAAGATCGCCGGACGCGCAGTGGTGGAAGCAAGCGGCGGAGTGACTCTCGAAACCGTCCGTGAGATCGCCGAAACCGGCGTCGACGTCATTTCGGTCGGTGCACTGACGCATTCAGCACGCGCGCTCGATCTCGGCCTCGACATGCGAATCGCCTAGCGGGAATCTTCCATGACCATTCCCATGACACCCTCTCACGCACCTTCCTCCGCAGCAGATACGGGAGGCCTGCGCTACCTCGACAATGCCGCGACCACTCCGGTGCGCCCCGAGTCACTCAGCGCGATGATGCACTGTTACGCGACGGTCTTTGGCAACCCCTCGAGCCACCACGAGGTCGGCGAGCGGGCAAAAGCAGTGCTTGAGGATGCTCGGGCAAGAGTCGCGCGCATCCTCGGAGCCAGGCCTGGCGACGTGACTTTCACCTCGGGTGGCACCGAGGCGAACAACCTCGCACTCAAGGGCATCGCCCTCGGAAACCCGGCCGCGCGGCACCTCATCACAACGCCAATCGAGCACGACTCCGTGCTCGATTCGGTTGATTTCCTGGTGCGCCGGCACGGTTACGAGGCCACGTATCTCAGTGTGGATGCGGTGGGCCGGGTCGATCCTGAGGAGGTCGCCGATGCGATCCGCGAGGATACCGCGGTCGTGTCGATCAGCCTCGCCAACAATGAGATCGGCACGGTGCAGCCACTTGCAGAGATTGCGGCGATGATCAAGTCGTTGAACCGTCCGCGGTCGTTTCCAGGCCGGGCTTGGTTGCACACTGATGCCGTGCAAGCAGCGGGCTGGCTACCGCTTTCGGTTGGCGAACTCGGTGTGGATTCACTGACGCTCGCGGGTCACAAGGTCGGCGCTCCACGGGGGATTGGTGTTGCCGTAATTCGCGGCCGAATCCCACTCGAACCGCTGTTGCACGGCGGGGGACAAGAACGCGGCCGACGCAGTGGCACCGAACACGTTGCCGGGGCGGTGGCGCTCGCGGTCGCCCTCGAAGGTGCCGAGGCGGAGCGTGGCGAGGTCGCGCCGCACGCGGCCGAGTCGCTCAACCACTTTATTGCGGAAGTGCGGCGACGCATCCCGAGCGCGCGATTGACCGGACCAGAACCCAGTGTCATTCCCAGCGCCAATCTCACCCCGGATCCAAGCCCGGTTTCCGGTCGCGGGCCCGAGCATCCAAGCCCGGTTTCCGGCAACGTGCCCGAGCATCCAAGCACCGGAACCATCCCGAGCCCGCCAGCTTGGGCGGGGGATCGGATGGGCCGCCTTCCCAACCTGGCGAGCTTTGTGTTCCCGGGAACGAGCGGCGAAGCGGTGCTGCTCGAACTCGCTCGCCGAGGCGTGATCGCGTCATCCGGTTCGGCCTGCGCCGCCGGCAGCGACGAGCCTTCGCACGTGCTCACTGCCATCGGCCTCAACCCTGAGGTCGCTCAGACCTCGGTTCGGTTCACGCTGCCGCACGATCGCGAGGGTTTTGCCGACGTCGCAGCGGAGGTCGAAGCAGCCGTGCGCGCTGTGTCAACACTTGACCGCTGACGCCGACTCCTCGCCCTTCCGTAAAGTGAGCACTCCTCGCTTTCCCGCAGAGTGCTCAACTCCCGCTTTCTGCAGAGTGGTCACTTCCTGGTGTTATTTGCGAATTTAACCCCGAGCATTGACCAGTCTGCGGGAGGGAGTTTCACCTTAGCGGGTCCGCCGAAAATAGAGTGGTCACTCCTTGGTGTTGTTCGTCGAAATAACCCCAAGCGTTGACCACTCTGCGGGAGGCCGTTTTGCAGAGTGGTCATCCGTTGGTGCTATTCGCGGTTTTAGCCCCAAGCAGTGACCACTCTGCGGAGAGGAAAGGCGGCGAGGAGCGCGACGACCACTCTGCGGAGAGAGGAGGCGGCAGAAGCGCGACCGCCACGCTGCGGGTAGCGCGAGGCGACGGCCGCGCTGCGAGTCGCGCGACGCGGCCGCCACTCTCAGAGCATGCTTGCCGCGAATCTCAGAGTCGCGAGCCTCCGTGCGGAATTTGGAGTCCGCAGGAGGCAAGATAGACACATGGATAAGACTGCCGCTGTGCGCATCCGGCTCGATATTGCCTACGACGGCACTGCATTCAGCGGGTGGGCATCGCAACCAGAGCTGCGAACAGTGCAGGGGACACTCGAAGATGCACTCCGCATCATTTATCGGGAACTTCCCGAGACCGGTCCTATTCTCACGGTTGCCGGACGCACGGACGCCGGGGTGCACGCTACCGAACAGGTCGCGCACTTTGATCTGCCGACAGATCTCTGGGATGCGACCGCACGCGGCAACCGTGACGACAACCCGTCGGACGCACTCCTTCGTCGGCTCACCGGAGTGCTCGGGCAAGATTCGGATGTGGTGGTCACCCGGGTAACCGAAGCTCCGGATGGATTCGATGCACGATTTTCTGCGATCTGGCGCTCCTACGAATATCGCGTGGCAGACAGCACAATCGCTCCGAACCCGCTCGAACGTCATCGCACCACGATCATCCGCCGAGAACTCGATCTCGACCTCATGAACGCCGCAGCCCAGACCCTCATTGGCCTCCACGATTTTGCGGGATTCTGCAAACCGCGCGCGTATTCGACCACGATCCGGACACTGCAAGAATTTCATTGGTCCCGGGATGAACAGGGCGTGTTTATCGCGCAGGTTCGAGCGGATGCATTTTGTCACTCCATGGTGCGGTCACTGGTCGGTATGTGCGCGGCGGTGGGGCAGGGGAAGCTCAGTCTTTCGCGGGTTCCGCAGCTGCTGGAATTGCGGGGACGGTCGAATGAATTTACGGTGTTGCCAGCGAAAGGGCTGACACTCACCGCTGTGGGATATCCACAGGAAGACGAACTTGCGGCGCGCCAGGTGCAGACGCGAGCCAAGCGGACTGCGCCACCGCGCCTTCGGCTAGTTGAATAGACGGGTGCAATGGCGGCCAGGCAAATAGCAGGGTGCGTTCGAAGCCTGCAGAGCCCACCGGCGCCAGATTCGCTAGAAAGCTGCCCTGAGCATCCTGATTGGAGGCTGCCATTGACCGCCGACCGGACGCGACGTAGACTATCGAGGTTGCCCTGTGATTGATCAGGGGCATCGAAGTGGACCCTCGACCGCGACGTTCCCGGGCAGGCGCAAGCCAGCACACACCGAAACTATCGCAATAGAGCGGGACTCACGACCAATCCCTTCGACCGAAAGAATGCATAACTATGCGTACCTACACTCCGAAGTCGGGTGAAGTAACCCGCGAGTGGCACGTCATTGACGCCAATGACGTGATTCTCGGGCGACTCGCAACGCACGCCGCCACGCTCCTGCGTGGCAAGCACAAGGCGATCTTTGCACCGCACGTAGACACCGGAGACTTTGTCATCATCGTGAACGCCGACAAGGTCGCGCTCACTGGTGCGAAGCTCCAGAAGAAGATGGCCTACCGTCACTCGGGTTACCCGGGTGGTCTGCGCTCCGAGAGCTATGAAGAGCTCCTCGAGAAGCGTCCCGAGCGCGCCGTTGAAAAGGCGATCCGTGGCATGCTTCCGAAGAACAGCCTCGGCCGTGACATGCTCAAGAAGCTCAAGGTGTACGCGGGTCCAGAGCACCCGCACGCGGCGCAGCAGCCGAAGCCATACATCTTTGACCAGGTTGCCCAGTAGCGGCAGGAATGACGAAGGACGAACAAGTGGCGACCATCGCAGACTCCATCGAGGAGCAGCCCACCAACTACAGCACCGAAACCCCTGCCGAGCAGGCTGAGGTTTCGACTCCACGCCCCGCACTCAACGTGTCGGGTGGCGCCGTAGGACGCCGCAAGCAGGCAATTGCCCGCGTGCGCATCGTTCCCGGCACCGGAAAGTTCACGGTCAACGGCCGTGAATTCGAGGAGTACTTCCCCAACAAGCTGCACCAGCAGCTCATCAACGACCCGTTCACACTGCTCGAACTCTCGAACGCATACGACGTTGTCGCAACGATCCGCGGTGGCGGCCCCTCGGGCCAGGCCGGCGCGCTTCGTCTCGGCGTCGCTCGTGCGCTCAACGAGGTTGACCGCGAGAACAACCGCCCAGGCCTCAAGAAGGCTGGCTTCTTGACCCGTGACCCACGAGTCAAGGAACGTAAGAAGGCCGGTCTGAAGAAGGCCCGCAAGGCGTCGCAGTTCTCGAAGCGCTAGGGCGCATCGAAAATATGGCTCGCCTATTTGGCACCGACGGTGTGCGAGGACTTGCGAACGAACTGCTTACAGTTGAGCTCGCAACATCTCTCGCCCAGGCTG
Source organism: Gulosibacter sp. (assembly GCF_052090685.1). Lineage (NCBI taxonomy): Bacteria > Bacillati > Actinomycetota > Actinomycetes > Micrococcales > Microbacteriaceae > Gulosibacter > Gulosibacter sp. Next base: position 5,349 of record NZ_JBQDBE010000029.1, read on the forward strand.
CTGCGGTTGTGCTCGCGCGTGAAGCGCGTGAGCACAACCGCCGGCCCGTCGCGGTACTCGCCCGTGACCCCCGCATTTCTGGAGAATTCCTGTCTGCGGCGGTCGCGGCCGGGCTCGCATCCTCCGGGGTGGATGTGTTCGACGCTGGCGTTATTCCAACGCCCGCGGCAGCTTTCTTGACCGCTGACACCGACGCCGACTTCGGCGTCATGATCTCAGCGTCACACAACCCCGCACCCGATAACGGGATCAAATTCTTTGCTCGCGGTGGCCTCAAACTTGCCGACGAGCTCGAAGCCGAAATCGAAGCGCAGCTCGAGGTCGAACCACCGCGCCCTCTCGCGGGCGAAGTGGGGCACATCGATCGATTCGCGGATGCGGAAGATCGCTACGCACTGCACCTGCTCGGTTCGCTGCCGGTGATTCACGAAGACGGCCGGCCACCACTGGGCGGACTCCACGTCGTCATCGACGCCGCGAACGGCGCCGCTGCGGGCGTATCCCCGCAGGTGTTCAAAGACGCCGGCGCTGAAGTCACCGTCATCGGTAATGAGCCAGATGGCATGAACATCAATGACGGGGTTGGCTCTACGCACCTCGAGCGACTCCAGGAAACCGTCGTCGGCCTCGGCGCCGACATGGGCATCGCCCACGACGGTGATGCTGACCGCTGCCTCGCGGTGGATGCAAATGGTGACGTTGTCGACGGCGACCAGATTATGGCGATCCTCGCTCTGTCGCTGCGTCGTCGAGGGATGCTGACCAATGACACCCTCGTCGCAACCGTAATGTCGAACCTTGGCCTTCGTCTGGCGATGAAGGAGCACGGCATCAAGCTGCTGGAAACCAAGGTCGGCGACCGCTACGTGCTCGCCGAACTCAACAAGAACGGTTACGCGCTCGGTGGCGAGCAGTCGGGGCACGTGATCATCACGCGCTACGCAACCACCGGTGACGGCCTCCTCACCGGCCTCTCGCTCGCGACCGTGGTCGCCGCGACCGGCAAACCGCTGGCCGAGCTCAAGCAGGTCATGAAGGTGTACCCGCAGGTACTCATCAACGTCCGCGACGTTCGCAAGAACGACTGCGACAGCGATGAAGGCGTGCAGGCGGCCGTGACCGCAATGACCGCAGAACTCGGTGAGTCCGGCCGCGTGCTGCTTCGCCCATCCGGTACCGAACCGGTGGTTCGCGTCATGGTGGAAGCCGAGACGCAAGAGCGTGCGCAGGATTGTGCCGAACGATTGGCAAAAGTTGTAAGTAAGCAACTCGCACTTTAATGTTTGTAGGCATACCGTTCACAATGTGATGTCATTGTGGACGGTTTGTCACATTAAAGGAGCGTCAAAGGGTACTCTAACTAGACCTTCAGGCCGATGAATGTCCTGATCTAGGAGGCTCCGTTGACTGACACCGCCGCGACTGCCCAAGAGCCCACAAAGAGTGGTGCTCGCGTCGCTATTCAGAAATTTGGCACATTCCTCTCGGGGATGATCATGCCGAACATCCCCGCGCTCATCGCCTGGGGAATTATCACCGCATTCTTTATCCCGGACGGCTGGACCCCGAACGAGGGTCTCGCAACCCTCGTGGGCCCAACCATCCACTATCTGCTGCCGCTGATCATTGCGAGTACCGGTGGCCGGATGGTCTATGACGCCCGTGGTGCCGTGGTCGCGTCAATCGCGACGATGGGTGCCATTGTCGGCTCGGACTACCTCATCGCGCAGTTCAACGCGACACTCCCCGAAGGGGCTTCCGAGCTCGGCGAAGTGCACATGTTCATCGGTGCGATGATCATGGGACCGCTGTCGGCGTGGGTCATGAAACAGCTCGACAAGCTCTGGGAGAACAAGATTCGCGCGGGCTTCGAAATGCTCGTGAACATGTTCTCCGCCGGTATCGTCGGCTTCCTCATGGCACTCGTGGGCTTCTACGTGATCGCTCGCGTCGTGAACTGGATCATGGATGTGCTCAGCACCGCGGTCGGGTGGCTCATCGAAACCGGCGTGCTACCGCTGGTGAGCCTCGTCATTGAGCCAGCGAAGGTGTTCTTCCTCAATAACGCAATCAACCACGGTGTGCTCACGCCGCTTGGCACGCAGATGGCAGCCACCGATGGTAAATCCATCCTCTTCTTGCTGGAAGCGAACCCCGGTCCCGGCCTCGGCATCCTGCTCGCCTTCACCTTCTTCGGTGTGGGTGCAGCTCGCGCCACGGCGCCGGGTGCGGCGATCATTCACTTCTTCGGTGGTATTCACGAGATCTACTTCCCATACGTGCTCATGAAGCCGGCGCTACTGCTCGCGGTGATCCTCGGTGGTGCGACCGGTGTCACGACGAATATGCTCTTCGACGCGGGTCTCCGGGCACCGGCTTCACCGGGTAGCATCATCGCGATTATCGCGCAGACCGCAAGTGACAGCTATCTCGGTGTCATCCTGTCCGTCATCCTTTCCGCCACGGTCACGTTCCTGGTAGCCGCGGTCATCCTGCGTGCCTCGCGCAAGCGCGACCTCGAAAATGAGGATGCACTGGCTCAGGCGATTGCGAAAACCGAGGCTAATAAGGGTAAGAAATCCGATGCACTGTCGGGCCTAGCCGCAACTTCGACCGCAGGCGCAGCAGCTTCCGGTGGTGGCGGCAAGCATGCCTCAACCGATCCCGTCGATGAACCCGCCGCTGGCACCTCAACCGCCACGGAAGACGCCCCGGAGATCCGAAAAATCGTGTTTGCCTGTGATGCTGGGATGGGGTCCAGTGCGATGGGTGCGAGCGTGATGCGCAACAAGATTAAGAAGGCTGGGTTCGAGGGGATTGAAGTGACCAACCTCGCGATCGCGAACCTGGACACCTCCGCGGACCTCGTGATCACGCAGAAGGAACTCACCACAAGAGCTCAACAGAAAAACCCAGACGCAATCCATGTTTCTGTTGATAACTTCATGAATTCACCCCGCTACGACGAAGTCGTGGAGCGCATCCGCGAACAACGAAGTGGCGAGGGCGAATAACAACAGCGAATAACGAAAGCGACAAGGAGTTTCGAATGCCCGTACTCACCCAAGACCGCGTCATCGTTGACAGCCCCATTACCGAAAAGGATGAGGCGATTCGCGAGGCTGGTCGCGCTCTCGTCGCAGCCGGAGCGGTTACTGATTCCTACGTGGACGCAATGTTCGCGCGGGAGAAGAATCTGTCCACCTATATGGGCAACTTCCTCGCCATTCCGCACGGTACGAACGAAGCCAAAGATGAAGTGTTGGACTCGGCACTCGTGTTCATTCGCACCGCACAGCCGATCGACTGGGGCGGCAATGAAGTGCGTTTCGTGGTGGGCATTGCGGGTAAGGACGGCGGCCACCTCGAGATCCTCTCGAAAATTGCGCTGATCTTCTCGGAAGAGGATGAGGTGGAGAAACTCCTTGCCGCTCCGGATGCGGCCGCCGTCTACGAGCTCCTCGGGTCGGTGAACGAAGAATGACCCGCACCGCAGTTCACTTTGGCGCGGGCAATATTGGCCGCGGATTCATCGGGCTGGTGCTCCACGAGTCGGGCTACGACGTGGTGTTCTCCGACGTCAATGGCCTCCTGGTCGATCAGTTGAATAACGCTGGCAGCTATCGGGTGCACGAGGTGGGTGCGGAAGCACGCGTGCACACCGTGGATCGATTCGAAGCAGTCAACTCGGCCGAGCATGAGACGGAAGCGATCTCGGCAGTCGCTGCCGCCGAGATCATCACCTGTGCGGTCGGTGTGGGGGTGCTCAAGTTCATCGCGCCCGTAATCGCGAAGGGCCTCGCTGCTCGTTCGCTCGACGCTCCCAAAGCGGTGGTGATGGCCTGCGAAAACGCGATCAACGCCACCGATATCTTGGCGGAGCTCGTGCTCGCCGAAGCTCCCGACCTTGCCGATCGCGTCATTTTTGCAAACACGGCGGTGGATCGCATTATCCCGGCCGTGGATGCTGAGGGTGTGGATGTTGTGGTCGAGGACTTTTCGGAGTGGGCGATCGAGCGCGCCCCCTTTGAGGGTAATGAACCGGAGCTCGCGGTAGCGCACTTCGTCGAGGATCTCGCACCGTATATCGAACGCAAACTCTTCACCGTCAATACCGGGCACGCCACGGCCGCATACTGGGGGCACCTGAAGGGGGAGCGGTCGATCGCGTCGGCACTCGCGAACCCGCAAGTGCGCGCCGAGGTGGATGCGGTGCTCGACGAAACGAGTGCGCTACTCATCGCGAAATACGGGTTCTCGCCGGAAGAGCATCAAGCGTACGTAGATCGGACTATTCAGCGATTCGAAAACCCGGATCTGCCAGATACCCCCTTGCGTATCGGTAGGCAACCGATCCGGAAGCTCGGCCGCCACGACCGCTTCGTGCAGCCCGCATATGAGCTCGCCGAGCGGAGGCTCCCGCACGAGGCCTTGGTCCGGGCGATTGGCGCGGGGCTGCGCTTCAATGTGGAGGCTGATCCGCAGTCAGCCGAGCTGCAGGAGCTCCTACGATCAACCACTGCCGAGAGCATCCTCGAGCGAGTGTTTGACATCGAGGAGGATCAACCGCTGTATGAGGAACTCATTGCGCAGGTTCTCGAAGTGAAGGACGAGCGAGCCTAGCCACAACTAGATCCACCCCTGTTCCCAGGCGCGCGCACTTGCTTCTTGGCGGGTGCGCGCGTCGAGTTTTGTCATGGCCTGTGACAGATAATTGCGCACCGTGCCGGGCGATAACTGCAGCGCGCTCGCAATTTCGGTCACCGTGGCTGCGGTGCGGCCGACTCTTAACACATCGGCTTCGCGCGGTGTCAGCGGCGAGCGTTCACCGACGAGCGCACTTGCCGCGATCTCCGGGTCAACCCAGCGACCACCCTCGGCAACACTGCGGATAATCTGTGCGAGCGCTTGCGCCGACACCGACTTCGGGGTGAATCCGGACACCTTCGTCTCGAGCGCGCGACGAAGCACGCCGGGCCGCGCATGCCGTGTCACGATAATGACCTTGGTGGGGACCGACCTCAGGATCCGTTCGGCCGCTTCGACCCCATCCAAACCGGGCATTTCCAAATCGAGCAGACACACATCCGGCTGCAACTCGTTTGCGAGCGTGACCGCCTCCGTGCCGTTATCGCAGGATGCGACGACCTCGATGTCCTCTTCGAGATTGAGCAGCGCCGTCAGTGCGGTGCGGATGAGGTCCTCATCATCGGCGAAGAGTACTCGAATCATTGCGGCAGCTTTCCGGTCAGGGTGAATTCTCCGTCTTCGATGCCTTCAGTGACCTCGCCGCCCGCTTCGCGGAATGCGGCGCGCAGACCGCTGACGCCGCTGCCGGATGGTGTCCGGTGCAGTGCAGTTTCGGTAGCGTCGCCATCAGCACCAACCGGGACCGCGCCGTCGTTCGTCATGCGCACGAGAAAGTGACGATCTTCGCTGGTGAGTTCGAGGGATGCGCGGCTCGCATTCGGTGCGTGGCGGAGCAGATTGGTTGTCGCCTCACGAACGAACCGTCCCACAAGCGCGTTCGCCTGATCGGTCTGTGGAGTTTCGTGAATGTTCAGCGTGCATTCCGTGCCCGCGGCACTCAACACATCAACCACGTTATCGAGCTCCTGCTCGAGGGTGACTTGCTGGTAGCCCCGGGCGATCGAACGAGTCTGGGCGAGCGCATCCGCCGCGAGTGTTCGTGCATCGACGAGCTGCTCACGCGCTGCTTCGAGATCCGAATCAAGCAGTCGTTCGGCAAGTTCGGTCTTCAACGCGAGCACTTGCAGGGTGTGGCCCTGCACATCGTGCAGTTCGGATGCGAATCGCAGCCGCTCTTGCGTCTTTGCGAGATCGGCTTCGGTTCTTCGTGCGTCATCGAGTTTTCGGACGATATCCCATGCCCATGTCGAGATATACAGCGTGAATGTGATGAAGACGGCGAAAAAGATCACCCAGACGCTTTCGGCCGGACTCGACACCGCGACGTGCAGTAACGTGACGGCGTTGGCAGCAGCAATGAGAGTGTAGGACCAGCGCTTGGGCAATATACACGCGAGCAGCGCGAGGCTCGTCAGGAGCGGCAGCGTTCCCGTGGAGAAATCTGGTCGCACGAAGAACGCGTAGCCCGCGAGCACGAGCGACACCGCAATCGCGATCCCAAGCCCGGCTTTTTGAATCACGGGGCCTTCGGGGCCGCTGTGGAGTCCGTTGCGGAGCAAACCGATGCCGAATAACAGCCCGATTAGTACCGCGATGATGGCAACATTGACCCACGCGTCGAGACCGATGGCGTAGCTGTGCGTGAGAATCGCGAGCGCACAGATTCCGAACATCAACACAAAGCTCGTGAGCGTGTAGAGCCAGCTCGCGACCACGCCTTTGCCGGGTTTCTTGGTGTCTGCGGTGGCCATGTTGCCGAGTGTACGGTACTGACAATTGTCACTACTCGCGTGTGACTTTGACCCCGAAAAGTGGGGTCATTACTGCTCTACAGCGGCCGCGGCGAATCCGGAATTCTTGGTATCAACGTCGCAATACCTGCGATTTCCATCACGAAAGGATTCCCAATGTTCAGCGAACTTATTCCGGGCCTGCAGTCATTCGTTGAGGGCCTTCCGGTGGTCGTGCAGTTTCTGGGGATTGCCTTGATTAGTGCGATTCCCTTCGTCGAGTCCTATTTCGGCTCGGCGGTGGGAGTGCTTGCGGGGTTGCCCGTACCACTCGCAGTCGGTGCGGCCGTAGCAGGCAATGTCACCACAATGCTGTTGATGGTGTTTGGTGCGAGCGCCGTCCGCGAGCGGGCAATGGCGAAGCGTGAGCCGGTGGAACGCTCACCCCGGCAGCAGCGACTTGCGCGGATGCTCGATCGGTTTGGTGTGCCGGTCGTGAGCCTTGCCGGTCAGGCAATCTTGCCGAGCCAGATCGTTGCCGGCACGATGGTGTCCCTCGGCGCGAAGCGCAATGGCGTAATCGGCTGGCAACTATTGTCGATCGTCCTGTGGGGTGTGCTGTTCGCGGCACTCGCACTCGGCGGGCTGATGGCATTCGGCTAGCCATGAATGGACAATCCTGAATTTGAGGGTCTAGGCCTTAGGGAAGGTCTCGACCCTCAACTTCAGCTTGGTAGTTGTAAGACGGGGCCGCAGGGATCATCAGGCGGGAAGGCCGTCGAACTTCAGCCGAGACCGGAGGCTGTAAGTGGGTCGAAGCCCTCGGAGGCCATCAGGTCGTGGAGTTGGCGACGGCGAACACCGACGTTGCTTCCCTCGATGATCGGGTAGGCAAGCGCGTCATTGAGGTGGTGCACGAGTGGGAAGCCCTCGTCATAGGCCGAAACACCGACCACCTTGATGAGGTCGTTCACTACCTTGAGGCCGGTTTCGGATCCAAATATCTTGGCATGCAGCGCGAGTTCGCCACCGGCTGGATGCTGCGCGATCACGGCGTCGAGGGCCCGCCAAGAAAGCAGTCGCATTGCCTCGATCTGGCCCTTGGTGTCTGCCAATACATCCGACACAGCCTGGTAGTCGATGATCGGGTTCGGGCCACCACGGTGCTCGGTACGTGCAAAGTCAAACGCGACTTCCCATGCCTTGCGTGCTGCCGCTGTCGCGAAAGAACCGATAGAGGCACCGCTGGCCATGAATGCATTGAGAGTCAACCGCACGCCGTCGCCTTCCCTGCCGATGAGGTTCGACCGCGGCACCCGAACGTCGGTGAGCGTGACGCGACAGGTCATGCATCCTTTGAGCCCGGGAAGATCGTAGTATTCCTCAACCTCGATATGCCCTGCCAGCTGTTCTCGTTCGGCGACAATGAGCGAGACACCGCCGGGCGTGCGGCACACAAGGGTCATAACGTCGGGGCCATTGCCGTCCCAACCTGGCAGGAGCGACGACCATGCCTTCCGACCATTGATCACCCACTCGTCACCGTCCGGAACCGCAGTGGTCAGCACACCCGGTGCGGGAAGTTCGGCACCGAAATTTGCGCTGCCTTCGGGCTCGCTGAAGGCCATCGCGGCAACTGGCGCACCGGTGGTGGCTAGGAAGGGTGCTACAAAACGTTCGATCTGTTCGGGCGTGCCCGCTTCGTAGACAGGAGCCAGAGCAATTAACGGCCCCGCGAGGGTAATGAAAAAATCAGGTGATTCGGCCGCAATCTCTTCGATGAAGATCGCCGCATCGGCGCCGCTTGTCGCCGTGCCGCCGAAAGGTTGCGGGATGAGTCCTCGGAGCATGTCGGCGGCGACGGCCTGTTCGACCGCGGGCTTGAGCAAGAGTGACCGCGTTTTCGGGTCGTGTTCTTGACGCACCTTTTCCATCAGCGGGGTGAGGACCTCTTGTGCGAACTGTCGAGCGCCGGATTTTAGTTGGTTCTGTTCCGGACTGAGATCAAAAGAAATGCCCACGAGTTGCTCCTTTGCGACTTGATAAACAGCGCACGCGAATACGGGCAGCTGCTGCGGTGATGATCACCGCAATTGGTGCAACCAAGTCTGTTCATCGTTCCGCGCGGGGGCCAGACAAAACGTGCAGCGCGAGTTGGCAATTCATGCGTGGATTTCGCGGTGTGCTGCCGGCGAATGTCCCCAGACCCGTCGGAATGCCCTCGAAAATGAAGTGGGTTCTGGATATCCCACATTTGCGCCCACGGCAGCGACGGTTTGGTCCTGGTACAAGAGCATTTCTGCAGCCGCAGTCATCCGCAACCCTCGAAGTGACTCGGCAAATGTCTGGTCGGAGTCCTCGAATAGGGCGTGAAGCCGTCGAGGCGAGATACCGAAAACTCGGCTGACTCGTTCCACCGAGAGATCGGGATCGGAGAGACTTGCTTGTAGGTATTCGAGCACCAGGGCACGCGAGAGAGGTGGGGCGAGCTCCGTAGCAACTGGCGCTCCCGATGCTTCGTCAAATGCGGCAGACACGACTGCAGCGAAGGCACGGCTGAGGTCGGTGCCTGCGGCATCCGGGAATGAACCTACCAGCGACCAGAGTGATCGAATCATCCCGATAGCCGTAGCACCGGCCGGGCTCGATCCGGTCGCGGTGGCGAAAGGAGCCCGGCTGCGCAGCAGCGCGCCAGAGAAATATTCCCGGGGTAACCGGAACGAGAGCATTCGCCAGTCGCGATCGAATCCGAGGGCAAAAGGCTGCATCGTGTCGAGCACTGCGAACTGGCCGGGGGCGATCACCGCTTCGTTGGTGCCTTGCCGGACGAAGCAGTTGCCGACGAGTTGGAGATTCACGAAGAAGTAGTCGTCTTGAGTATTCGCGACTTCTTGTCGACCGTGCAGTGTGGCTTGCTCTGGGGAAGAGACGCTGGCGCGATTTAGCGGGCCGAGCTCGCGCGTTTCCACCGTAGCGGCGAATCCGTTCACTCCCGCTACAGGGATTGGGCGCAATGGCACGAACGCCTGGCAAATCACTTGCTGGTAATACTCGAACTGGTGTGCCTCCGGCAGCGTTCGAGTGTCCCACCTGGCCATTTCTGAAGCCCCTTCGATCGATGGGGCAAGCTTAGCCACAGAGGGGGAGAAAGGCATCCCAATGGACCGATAGGAGAATTCGCCGCGAACGCCGAGGAAGCCGGTCCAGTGAAGGTGCCGATATTCACTCCACCGCCTCTACACCTTGCGCAGCAAGACGCGGTCCACCGAATGGTCGGATGCTTTGCGCAGGATCAGTCGGGCGCGAGAGCGTGTCGGCAGGATGTTTTGCTCCAAGTTCGGCAGGTTGATTGACTGCCAGATGCCGCGGGCGGTGGTAACCGCCTCATCGTGGGAAAGATCAGCGTAGCGACGGAAATACGAGGATGGATTCGCGAACGCGCCCTCCTGCAAGCTCAGGAATCGCTCTTCATACCAGCGCGTGATGTCGTGAGTGCGAGCATCCACGTAGATCGAAAAGTCGAACATATCGCTCAGAGCGAGCGCGTTATTCACCCCGGGTGGCTGCAGCACATTCAGCCCCTCGACGATCAGCACATCGGGTGCGTTGACGACGATCTCAGCGTCGGGCACGATGTCGTAGATCATGTGCGAATAGAACGGCGCGCGCACCTCGGGAGCCCCGGACTTGACCTGTGTCACGAACCGCAGCAGCGCGCGCCGGTCATAGGATTCGGGGAAACCCTTGCGGTCCATGAGCCCGCGGCGCTGCAGCTCCGCATTCGGGTAGAGAAAACCGTCGGTGGTAATGAGCTCTACCCGCGGGGTGTCCTCCCAACGACGGAGCAACTCGCGAAGCAGCCTCGCGACAGTCGATTTGCCCACCGCCACAGAGCCAGCAACACCAATGACGAATGGCGTCTTGGTGGCCCGCTCGCCGAGGAATGATGTGGTGGATCGGCGCAATTCACGGGCATTCGCAATATAGATATTCAGCAGTCGTGAAAGCGGCACAAAGACCTGACGCACTTCGTCCACGTCCATGGGATCGCCAAGGCCGCGCAGTCGGTTGACATCCGATTCATCGAGGGTGAGCGGTGTAGTAGGCGCGAGTTCAGCCCACTGCTCCCGTTCCACCTCGACAAATGGTGTTTGCCACTGCGCCTCTTCGCGTCGGCCATGAATACGCATGATCAGGCCATCTTACGTTGAACCTCGGAATTTGACGTGCCGGTGATCAGGAAATGGCTGGGTGGCTCAGTTGGAATGCGCAATACTTATCGCTATGTGTGGAATTGTTGGATATGTAGGAGACCGCCTCAGCCAAGACGTATTGATGGGTGGCCTCGGTCGCCTCGAATACCGTGGCTACGACTCGGCCGGAATCGCAGTGGTGGACCCCGAAGGGGAACTCCACCACCGCAAGCGCGCCGGAAAACTGCAGGTTCTTCGGGATGACCTGGAGGCACACCCCTTGGCCGATGGCCACGTGGGTATCGGCCACACGCGTTGGGCGACTCACGGCGCCCCGAACGACGCTAATGCCCACCCCCACCTCGCCGATGACGGCAAGCTCGCCCTGATCCACAACGGAATCATCGAGAACTTTGCTGAACTTCGCGGCGAACTGCTCGCCGAGGGCGTCGAACTGCTCTCCGAAACCGACACCGAGGTTGCCGCGCAGCTCATCGGTCGCGAGTACCGCAAGGTGGGCGACCTTGAGCAGGCCTTCCGCAATGTGGTGACTCGCCTCGAGGGCGCGTTTACGCTGCTCGCGATTCACTCGGAGCAGCCCGACGTGATCGTCGGCGCGCGGCTCAACTCGCCGCTCGTGATCGGCATTGGCGAGGGCGAAAACTACCTCGGCTCGGACGTGGCCGCATTCGTCGAGCACACCCACCGCGCGATCGCCGTGGGCCAGGCGCAGATGGTCGTGGTCCGGAAGGAGTCGGTCGAGATTACGACTTTTGACGGCCAGCCCGCAGAAGGCGAGGCGTTCGACGTCGATTGGGATGCATCCGCCGCCGAAAAGGGCGGTTGGTCCTCATTCATGGCCAAAGAAATTGCCGAAGATCCGGAAGCGGTTGAGAACACCATCCGCGGTCGCATTGTGGACGGCCTCGTTCGGTTGCCCGACCTCGAGGCACTCAACGACGAATACTTCCGCGACATTGACCGCATCCTCTTGATCGCCTGCGGCACGGCTTACTACTCGGGCCTCACCGGTTCCTATGCACTCGAGAAGTGGACCGGTATTCCCGTCACTGTCGAGCTCGCGCACGAGTTCCGCTACCGCGAACCGGTGATCACCAACCGCACGCTCGTCGTGTCACTCTCGCAGTCGGGTGAAACCATGGACACGCTCATGGCGGTGCGCTACGTGCGCGATGCCGGTGCGAAGACGATCTCGATTTGTAACACGCAGGGCGCGACGATTCCGCGTGAGTCGGACTCGGTGGTGTACACCTACGCGGGCCCAGAAGTGGCGGTCGCCTCGACCAAGGCCTTCGTGGCACAGATCGCGGCGATCTACCTCCTCGGTCTGCACGTGGCCAAGGTGCGTGGCACGCTCACCGACGAGGAGATCCGCGTCGAAACCGAAGAGTTCCAGACCGTGCCGGATAAGGTCCGCGAGGTGCTCAAGCAGCACGACCGCATTGCGGAGCTCGCGAACTGGATGTCGGACACCCGTTCGGTGCTCTTCCTGGGCCGCAACACCGGCTACCCGATCGCGCTCGAGGGTGCGCTCAAGCTCAAGGAAATTGCGTATATCCACGCCGAGGGCTTCGCCGCGGGTGAGCTGAAGCACGGGCCGATCGCGCTGATCGAACCCGGCCAGCCGGTATTCGTGCTGGTACCGAGCCCGCGCCACGAGAACGGACTGCACGCCAAGATCGTCTCGAATATCGAAGAGATCCGCGCCCGCGGTGCCCGCGTGCTTGCGGTGGCCGAAGCGGGTGACGCCTCGGTGCTTCCGTACACCGACGACGTGTTTGCGACGCCGCCGACCTCACACTACTTCGAGCCCTTCCTGAGCGTCGTGCCGCTGCAGTATTTCGCGCTCGAACTCTCCAGCGCGAAGGGACTCGACGTTGACCAGCCCCGCAACCTGGCAAAGTCCGTGACCGTCGAATAGCCAACAGTGATTCACGGCATCGGAGTTGACACCGTCGAACTCAGCCGTGTGGAACGCGCGCTCGCGAATGAGAAGTTCGCGCAGCGCGTGTTTTCACCGGCGGAGCTCGAACTGCCGCTCTCCTCGATTGCTGCTCGATTCGCCGCTCGCGAGGCTGCGGTGAAAGCCCTCCGCGGGCTGCACGGGCTGACCTTGCGCGATTTCGAAGTGCGAAGAAATCATCTCAAGGCGCCGCAGTTTCTTCGCGGCGAGCGGTTGGATGCGGTGCTGAGTTCCCTGGGAATTGGGTCGTTGCATCTCTCGCTCGCGCACGATCGCGAATACGCCACCGCGTTTGTGGTGGCCGAACGGCAGGAAGGAAATACCGAGTGAACCCGGTCATCGAGGTCGATCTGGATGCGATTCGCGCCAACTATCGGTCGTTTGAGGCTGCGGTGGGTGTCGGTGTCATGCCGATCGTGAAGGCGGAAGGCTACGGGCATGGCGCACTCGCGATCGCACAGGCGGTGGTCGCCGCCGGTGCGCCGACACTCGGGGTTGCGGATGCGCGAGAAGCGATCGCGCTGCGCGATGCGGGGATCGATGTACCCATCCTTTCCTGGCTGCACTCACCGGTGCAGGACTGGGAGGCCGCCTTCGCCGCAGAACTCGAACTCGGCGTGTCCTCCTTCGACCTCCTCGCAATAATTGGCGAACGCGCAGCACACCGGCCCGGTGACAGCCGCATCCGGGTGCACCTCAAACTCGATACCGGCCTGGGGCGCAACGGTGCGCGCGAAATCGACTGGGTGGGACTATTCGCACAAGCACGCGACTTGGAACGCGCCGGACTCATCCACGTAGTGGGGATGTTCAGCCACCTTGCGGGGGCCGGTGAACAAGCGGATCTCGAGCAGATCGCCGCGTTTGAACGGGGGATCGCGCTTGCGAAAAGGCTCGAGCTGCGGCCGGACTACGTGCACCTTGCCGCCACCGGAGCAGCGCTGCGGTATCCGCAAGCACGCTATGATTTCGTGCGCCTCGGCATCGGGCTCTACGGGCTCTCGCCGTTTTCACCCGATGAAGAACCCGGTATCGCGCTCAAGCCCGCACTCTCGCTGCAAGCGCCGATCAAGCGGGCCGATGACGGCTGGTGCATCGAAATGGGCACCGCCCACGGACTTACCCCGGTTGCCGCCGCGCTGCCACCGTTCGTGGACAATCACGGGGACCGTTGGCGACTTTTGCGGCTCGAAGCGAACCACAGCATCCTCGAACCCCTCGACGAACTGACGAACGGGGTACCGCGAACCGCCTTTGTGATCGACCGCGAACCGGGCCGTTCCGCCACCGCAGATGATTGGGCCAAAGCGGGAGGCACGATTAACTACGAGATCACCACGCGACTGTCCCAGCGCATCCAGCGCGCCTATGTGGCGCCGGAACCGCTGCAGGCTGCCGAAGTGAGGGCAGCCGGTGGCGAGCGGCGAGTCTCGCCTCGGCGGCAGGCAATTATTGACCTCGACACCTTGCGGGTGCGCTTGCAGCAGCAGGATGTGCCGGTGGACCTGAGTGCGGATGCCTACGGCCACGGCATGGCCGAGGTGCTCGGGCTCGTGCTTGAGGCCGGTCTCCAGCCGATTGCGCGCACGCAGCTCGACCTCGAAGTGCTGCGTGCCCACGGTGCCACGAACGCCGCGCTCGTGCCGGAGGCTCCCGCTGAAACTCGGATGCCCTACGGCTTCGACGCTTCGGTATTCGGCGGTGCGACGCTCGGGCTGCGCTCAGAACTCGTGCACGTGAAGCGGGTGCAGGAGGGGCAAGCGGTCAGCTACGGCTACGAGTGGCGGGCATCGCACTCGACAACGCTCGGACTCGTCCCAATCGGCTATGCGGATGCGATTCCACGCTCGGCCCTCGGGCATGCCTATGTGAGTGTCGGTGGCGTCGCGGTGCCGGTCGTCGGCCGTGTTGCGATGGACCAGGTGGTCATCGATCTCGGCGACATTGAGTCCTGGCCGGGCATGCCCGTGCACATTTGGGGCTCGGAGACCGGAGACATCAGCCTCGGGGACTGGGCACACTGGACCGGACTGACTCCCGAAGCGCTGTGTGCGAGCCTCGGTCCGCGGGTCGAAAGAATCTATCTCTCGCGGGAACCCTTCGAGGCCGCGCAATTCGGCGGTTCGAGCGTGCAGGGCGGATTCGGAAACTAGGCAGAATGAGTGACGCATTGAACGAATCGACCGGCAGCGAACGCGCTGACGACGCCCACGAACTCAGCCGCAGCATCCGCTCCTCGGAGGACATGGAAGGCTTCGGCGCCCGTCTCGCGGCAGAGCTGCGGGCGGGCGACGTGCTCGTGCTCACCGGCCCGCTCGGCGCCGGAAAAACCACGCTCGTGCGCGGCCTCGGCGAAGCGCTAGGCGTGCGTGGCACCGTCGCCAGCCCGACCTTTGTGATTGCCCGAACGCATCCCGCACTGGCCGACGGCCCCGCGCTCATCCATGTCGACGCGTACCGATTGAATTCGGCGCTCGAGCTTGACGACCTCGACCTCGACTTCGATGCCTCAGTCACGGTGATCGAGTGGGGGAGTGAGTACGTCTCGGCAATCGCCGAATCCTGGCTCGAAATCGTCATTGAGCGCGCTCGCGCGGGGGACGTGGACACCGAGAACGATGAGGATGCGCGGCAGGTTTCGCTGCGCGCCGTTGGCGAACGCTGGGCGAGCGTTCCGCTCGCGACCATCCTCGCTGGCTGAGCCGACGTAGACTGGGAGATATGCTCCTCGCAATTGACACGTCCGCAGGGACCGACGTCGCCGTGGTGTCAGAGGGGGGACGAGTCCTCGCGCAGGCGCGAACGACCGATACCCGCCGCCACGCCGAAGTGATTGGTCCCAGCATCAGCTATGTGCTGCGGCAAGCCGGAATTGGCCCACAGCACATCACCCAGGTTGTCTGCGGTATGGGCCCCGGATCATTCACCGGGCTCCGAGTCGGAATCGCGGCCGCGCGAACCTTCGCCTTCGCGCGTGATGTGCCGTTCATCCCGATGCCCAGTCACGAAGCCATCGCGCACGAATGGCGACAGGAGCATCCGGACCACGAAGGTGCGATCAACGTGACCACTGATGCCCGCAGGCGGGAACTTGCCTTGACGCACTTTGCCGAGACCGAGACCGTCGCGCGCGAGTTCGAGCTGGTCGCGCCGGATGCGGTCCCCACCGAGACCACGCACGTCGCCGCCGATTCTGTGGCCGCGGCTCACCTCGCGCTCGCCTGGCTCGATCGACAAGCAAGGGGAGTGCCCGCAGACCCCGACGAAGTGCTGTACTTACGCGCGCCCGACGCGAAACCGGGTGCGGTACCGAAACGAGTGACCACGTGAAGAAGATTGTGATTCGGCCCAGTGTGATTGAGGACGCCCCGGCGATCGAGCGACTCGATAAGGATGCGTTCCCGCAGGACTCCTGGAGCCTCGCGACGATTCGTTCGGAGATCGAAAGCGATCACACCGGCTATTGGACGCTCACCAACGGTGAGGACATTTTTGGCTATGTGGGGGTGCTTGCTGGGCAAGGCTCGGGCGAAGCGGATGTCCAGACCATCGTCGTTGCCCCGCGTGTTCGGCGAGACAATTGGGGAACGAAACTGCTGCGCGAAGCGCTCGAATGGGCACAGGCTCGCGGCACGAAGCAGGTGTTTCTCGAAGTCCGTGAAAGCAATGAGGCGGCACGCACGCTCTATGAGCGGCTCAGCTTCGAAGCGATCGGTCGCCGCGAGGGTTACTACGCCGGCAGCGGCGAAAGTGCGATTCTGATGCGCGGCGAAATCGGTCGGGTGCTCACCTCGGCAAATGCGAAACTGCTGCCCGCCTTCCCGCTTGAACCACTCGTGCTTGGGATCGAAACAAGCTGCGATGAAACCGGGGTGGGCATCGTCCGCGGTACCACGCTGCTGGCGAATACGGTGGCGTCATCCATGGACGAGCAGGCCAAATATGGTGGTGTCGTTCCCGAGGTTGCCGCCCGAGCGCACGTTGATTCGATCGTGCCGGTGCTGCGCGAAGCACTCGACACCGCAGGTGTGACCCTCGACGACCTCGATGCGATCGCGGTCACCAGCGGCCCCGGACTCGCCGGCGCCCTCATGGTGGGTGTGGGTGCCGCGAAGGCACTCGCCATCGCGCACGACACTCCGCTGTTTGGCGTCAACCACCTCGTCGGCCACGTCTCGGCAGACCTGCTGCGGGAGGATGCGGAGCCGGTCGAGTTCCCCGCAATCTCGCTCCTGGTCTCGGGCGGCCACACCTCGCTGCTGCGGTCTGAGTCACTGGTCGGTGACTCGGAGCTGCTCGGCGAAACCATTGACGACGCTGCCGGGGAAGCCTTCGACAAGGTTGCGCGCGTGCTTGGGCTGCCGTATCCGGGAGGGCCTTCCATCGACAAGGTCGCGGCCGAAGGGAATCCCAAGGCCTTCCGCTTCCCACGTGGCCTCACGCATCCAAAAGACCAAGAAAAGCACCGCTTTGATTTTTCTTTCTCGGGGCTCAAAACGGCGGTGGCTCGCGAGGTTGAAAGATTTGAGGATGCTGGGGAACCGGTCCCGGTAGCCGACATCGCCGCATCCTTTCGCGAAGCCGTCGCCGACGTGCTGCTCAAGAAAGCACTCGCGGCCTGCGAAGCCTACGACACGCCCCGGCTCCTGCTCGGTGGCGGTGTGGCTGCGAACGCGCGCGTGCGCTCGCTCGCTGCGGAACGCTGCGCGGCCGCGGGAGTCTCCCTGCACATCCCGCCACTTTCCCTGTGCACCGACAACGGCGCGATGATCGCCGCGCTCGGCGCCCAGCTGGTAATCGCAGACCACGAACCCTCCACACTCGAAATTGGCGCCGACTCAACCCTGCCGATGACCTCGGCACAGGTGGACGATGCATTCGAAAAATCTGCGACTTCAGTATCTAGCTAAGAATCTCGTAGGTCAGAGACCATAGGATGATCGCATCCATCAGGGGAGGAGCCTCGGGAATATGACCGATACGAACGGTGCGAAGGGCGAACCGCGCGCCACGCCCGAAGACGCGGAAGACGCGCACGAGGTGGTGCCCGCCGCTGGCGGCACCTTCGGTGTCGGCAGCGATGAATCAGGATTCGGTAATGCTCCGCTCCCGAGCGATGCGGAGCCAGTAGACGACGCGCAGGCGAGCTCGAGCGGTGACCACACGATTGACGCGGGCGGTCTCGAGCCGTCGACCGCCGAGTCGAGCGACTCGTATGACAGCCATATTGACGTCGGGCAGCTCGATCCAGATATTGCCAGTGGCAATGGCGGCAACGATTCGGTGCCGGCCAATGGCGGTACCTTTGGCGTGACCCACGATGAGTCTGGCTACCAATCTGCCAGTGGGCATCCGGATGCGACCCCCTACGGTGGCTCCGGGCTCGGCTCCGCGCAGGGCGAGTTTGGTGCGTTCTCGACACCAGCGGGCACGCCTGAAATGGCCCCGCCGCAATTCGGTGCCGAAGCACCGGCCGCGTCAGGAAGCGACACGCTTGCCTATGTTGCGGTGGCGCTCGGCATCCTTGCGCTACTGCTACTGATGTTGCCGAGCTGGACCTGGATTGCCGGTGGCGTGCTCGGCGTGGCTGCCGCAGTGCTCGGCGCGATGCGGATCAAGAGCCCCGGCAAGCCATTCGCGATCATTGGCTTGATCGCCGGAATCGTCGCGATCGCCATCGCAGCGGCAACCGCGGTGGTTGTCTTCATCGTGTAGGGCTGTGGCTTTTGGCATGCGGTTTGCCAGGTGCGGGATTTTCTCGGGTCAGGATGCTTGTGGTCGTCGTGTTGAGCGCCGGGCCATCTCTCGTTCCGGGACGTCTGTATTCTTCGAGCAGGGGCGCCGGGATTTCGGGGGTCAGGATTCCAGTCTTCCACGCGCTTTGGCCTCGGTGACTCGTGCGTACGCTATCCGCGTACAGGGTCGCGAGTCGTTCCAGGTGGCACCATCAGGATTCGCGACATAGACTTCAGTTAGCACCCTCAGGGTGAGAGTGCTAACTCTCGAACTTATACACATCGTTTCGCCTAGAAAGAGGTCAACAGTGTCGGTGAACATCCAGCCACTCGAAGATCGCATTGTCATTCAGCAGGTTCAGGCCGAGGAGACCACAGCATCGGGTCTCGTTATTCCGGACACCGCCAAGGAGAAGCCCCAGGAGGGCGAGGTCGTGGCAGTTGGCCCCGGTCGCTTCGACGAAGACGGTGACCGTATCCCCATGGACGTTGCAGTGGGCGACAAGGTCATCTACTCGAAGTACGGCGGCACCGAGGTGAAGTACTCGGGTGAGGAATACCTCATCCTCTCGGCACGTGACGTGCTTGCAAAGGTTGTTGCGTAAGTAGCGACTTTGCTTAGCGCGAGACTCTGCGCAATGAGCGGGCTCCGGTTTCTCCGGGGCCCGCTTTATTTTCCGGGCGTGGGGTGCTGGCCAGTTCCGTGTATGGGTACTCGCTCCCGGCGTGCATCCGCTTCGTGAATTCGCACTTACTCCCGTCGCGCACTTACTCCTGTCGCGCATCCGCTTCTGTCGCGCATCCGCTCCGCCATTCATCGCAGGTGGTCGTCATCATTGCAGGTAGCGCTCATCATGGGTGAAGTACGAACCATGATGAGCGCTAGCGACCATGATTACGCGCGCTGGCTGCCATGCTGAAGCAGCGAGCCGACGCGCTACAGACGCTAGACGCGCTCGGCCAGAATCGCGACGCGGCGATCGCCGAGCCGAGTGCAAATGAGCGTCGCGGCCGAGTCTCCCCTGAGGCTCAGCTGTTTGCGGAACTCGGACGGATCAAGATCCACGCCACGCACCTTGATCTCGAGCGTGCCGATGTCGCGAGATTTGAGTTCTCGCTTCAAAAGCGCCTTGTCGAGCTTGAATTGCTCGACAACTCGAAAGCTCTGCACGAACGGGTTTTGCGTTGCCTTATCGGTGGTGATCCAGGCGATTTCCGGTGCGATCATCCGGCCACCGAGTTGCCGTGCGAGATCACCGATGAACCGTGCGCGAATAATTGCCGGGTCGGGCTCGTGAAGCCACGTACCCAGGTCTCCCACCGGCGCATCCACTGATTCATCGGCAGCTGTTTTGGCAGAAATCTCGTGACTTGCGTCATCCGTGATCGCAAGCACCGAACGGCGAATACCTGGGCGAGCTGCGGGTCCGAGCCAGACGCTGCACTCGACAAGATCTCCGTCGACCGATACCCACTGGGCCTCACCGTCTTCGGGGAGTAGTTCGTGTGGGAATGCGGGCCCGAGTTTCACGCCGACCGCGCGGCGGGCGAGGCTTACCGGGCGGCCGGCTGCGTTGTCCGGCCGACCGGCTGCTTCGACCGTGGGCTCGGATGCGCCGTCGCCGACCGCGGGCTTGGATGTGCTGTTCCCGTCCGGGCGTTCCACCGCGGCATCCTCGCCCCGCGGCGATGCACCTTCCGCGCATCCGAACGCGAAATCCAGCGAGGGCTGCCAATCGGCCGGGTCTGCCAAGCGTCGCGATGCGCCGCGCTCAGTCGCACCATCTCGCGCAGTGCGACGAGCCGGATCGAGGAAGACGCCGTCGAACTCGGACAAATCCACGTCCTCAGCACGGCCATGCCGGACTTCAGCATTGGGAAAGAGCGCGAGGTTGTGCGTCGCGATCGCGGCGGTGACCTCATCCACTTCCACCGCAACGACCTCGAAACCGAGCGCCGCAAAGGTCATCGAATCCGCTCCGATACCGCAGCCGAGATCCGCGATGCGGCGCACACCCGCGGCCCGGAAACGCTGACCGTGATGCGCCGCCACCTGCAGCCGAGTCGCCTGCGCGAGCCCATCCTCGGTGAACAGCATCCGGTCGGCAAACCCGCCGAATTTCGCTCGTGCACGACGCCGAAGCTTCAGCTGCGTGAGCACGGCCGCACTCGTGCGCGCATCCGCTCCCGCCTTCCGGAGCGCCGTCACCGCGCCCAGCGCATCCTTCGCAGAATCAAGCTGCGCAAACTCATCGAGCAGCGTCATCGCCTCGGGCGTGAGCAGGGCGGTCAGATCTTCGCGTTCCATGCCCCCAACGGTAGCGGTCCCGAGCCCCACGGCAGCGGTCCCGAGCCCCACGGCAGCGAAAGCGACTCGCGAGAATTATTCCCGTGCGCATCCTGCCACAAGCGAACTACCACCGTGTGCCGAAATCGAAGCATGAGCGTAGGATGAGTTACCCGCCAAATTTCGCAGGCGAACGCGGCCGCCGCGTGCTGCGCGAGAACGGTCGAAGGTTTCGCCAGCATCCCCGCGCTGAACGACTGGAGAAACCGTCACGATGACCGAGCACGACCCATTTGCGTTTACTGGACTCACCTACGACGACGTACTTCTGCTGCCGGAAGAGACGGATGTCATTCCTTCCGAGGTCGACACGACCACGCAGCTCACCCGTAATATTTCCGTGAAGGTGCCGCTCATTTCGGCAGCCATGGACACCGTGACCGAGTCGCGCATGGCGATCGCCATGGCCCGCCAGGGCGGCCTCGGCATCCTGCACCGCAACCTTTCGATTGAAGACCAGGCTGAGATGGTGGACCGCGTTAAGCGTTCCGAGTCGGGCATGGTTACGAACCCGATTACGACCACGGCCGATGCCACTGTCGCCGAGGTGGATGCGGTGTGCGGCCAATTCCGCATCTCGGGTCTGCCGGTGGTTGACCCTGCTGGGAAGCTCGTCGGCATTATTTCGAATCGCGATATGCGCTTCGTGCCGGAGAGCGAAAAGGCGACCACCAAGGTCTCCGAAGTGATGACTTCCGGGGAGCTTGTGACCGGTCGAGTGGGTATTTCTGGGGAGGACGCCTTCGCGCTCCTCGGGAAACACCGCATCGAGAAGCTGCCACTGGTCGATGACGCCGGTGTCCTCAAGGGGCTCATCACGGTGAAGGACTTCGACAAGATCGACAAGTACCCGGATGCATCCAAGGATGCGCAGGGACGGCTTCGCGTCGGTGCCGCGATTGGCTTCTTCGGGGATGCATTCGATCGGGCGGTTGCGCTGCGCGATGCGGGCGTGGACGTGCTCGTGGTGGACACCGCCAACGGCCAGTCCCGCGGTGAGGTGGACATGATTCGTCGGCTGAAGACCGACCCCGCGTTCAGCGGTGTGGATGTGATCGGCGGCAACATTGCCACGCGCGAGGGTGCCGCGGCGCTGATTGAAGCGGGGGCGGATGCGGTCAAGGTCGGGGTTGGTCCCGGCTCGATCTGCACGACCCGCGTGGTTGCCGGTGTGGGTGTGCCGCAGATCACCGCAATCTACGAGGCTTCGAAGGCTGCTCGTGGCACCGGAGTACCGATCATCGCAGACGGTGGTTTGCAGCACTCTGGCGACATCGCCAAGGCACTCGTTGCAGGTGCGGACTCGGTGATGCTCGGCTCCCTGCTCGCAGGAACCGACGAGTCTCCCGGTGACCTCATCTTCGTCAATGGCAAGCAGTTCAAGCAGTACCGCGGAATGGGTTCACTTGGGGCACTGCAGACCCGTGGCAAGAAAACCTCGTATTCGCGCGACCGGTACTTCCAGGCGGATGTTCCCGGTGATGACGATCTCATCGCCGAGGGTATCGAGGGCAAAGTGCAGTACCGCGGCACCGTGCGTCAGAACGTGTTCCAGCTCACCGGCGGCCTGCACCAGTCGATGTTCTACGTCGGCGCCCGCACCGTGCCCGACCTGAAGTCGCGCGGCCGCTTCGTGCGGATTACACCTGCGGGGTTGAAAGAATCGCACCCGCACGATGTGCAGATGGTCGTGGAAGCGCCCAACTATCGGAAGTAGCGCGCTTAGCGCGCAAGCGCGGAATATTTTTCTGCGAAGTCCCTGTTGCCTCATGTCAATACCTCCGGGAAGGTTGATTCGTTGCCTCAAGTAG
>NZ_JBQDBE010000030.1:0-26631 GCF_052090685.1 Gulosibacter sp.
TTGCCATACTCCATTCTACAAAACTAGAAACGAATTATTGACGCGACACACTAGCGCAGCCAATCCTGTGCGAAGAAACCTTGCTGCTATACCAAACACACGTATCCTGGTTGAGTGACAATTCTCCTTGGGGTTCTTCTTCTCACCAACGCAATATTCAATGTCGTGACGTGGCCACGATTCCTGCAACGGATCGCCAATGACGCACGAGCACGCGATGAACAGGGTAATGCGACGACCTTCCTCCGAGTCCACCAAGTGCTCGTGACGATCGCGCTCGTCATCGCTTTGGTGTCGGCTGTCGCAGGCATCTGGGCGTTCTTCCTCTAGCACTGCGGAGAGTTTAGGAAAGTTCGCGAGTGCTACCTAAGCCTTCGCCTCCAAAGGTTCTATACCCGACTCAGGAATGGTCACTGCTTGTTGCTATCCGCCGGAATAAGAACAAGGAGTGACCATTCTGCAAACCGACCCCTCCAAAGAGTGGTCAATACTTTGGGTTATTCGCGGAAATAGCAACAACGAGTGACCACTCTGCGCAAGGCTCGCTCGCGAAAAGCTAGGAAGCGAGATCGGCGTAGTGCTGCGCGGCGGTGGCAACTTGGTTCTGATAGTCGTCGGTGTCGTTGTAGGAGCGAATCGCCCCGATCCACTGCTCAGAGCCGTCAAGAGTGCCGTGTGCGTGGCAGAGATAAGACGCCGCGGTGAGTGCGGCATCATCGATATTGTGCGGATCCGCAATACCGTCGCCGTTACCGTCCTTGCCCCATTCCGCCCAAGTCTGCGGAATAAATTGCATTGGACCGACCGCACGATCCCACGTGGCGTCGCCGTCGAGTGCACCGCCATCGGAGTCCGGGATGCTCGCAGTCGTCGTCCCATCGAGAGCAATACCAATGATGTGCGGGGTTGCCACTCCGTCATCACCGATGCTTCCGCCGTGCAGCGTTCCGTGATGGCTCTCGACCCAGGAAATTCCCGCAAGCGTGTTCCATCCGACTTGGCAGCCGGTGGAATTAACCATTGCGAGGTCTGCACCCGCATAGGCCGCGAGCGCACGCGGTGGGATTCCGGTGCGTTCAGAAGTTTCAGCGACCCAGGTGGGGTCAACCAGCTGGGAGACCACGACTCCGGATGCGGTAGCCGGACTAGATTCGGCTTGGTTCGGGTCCTGCTCCAAAGACTGGGCGCTCTGGTCAGTGCTCGCGGGAGTAGTCGCCGCTTGCTCGGACGATGAACCGCCAACTTCTGCGAGCACCGCCATCGGAGTGAAGGCGATCACAATTACGATAGCGATACCGACGGCCGCGGCGCCGAACGCCAACACGATCGGAGCCCACTGCCGCCAGCGACTAATAGAGGGGGAAGTCAACTTTGCGGGGCGTCCCTTCCGACTGCTCTTCGAAGACCCTATTGAATGTGCCGGGTATCATTCCGTAGTGGATGATCAGCGGCTCGCCGTCTCCGACTGAAACTGCACTCCCGCCAACGATACCGACCATTGTTTGGTCTGTCACCGTCGTTGCTTCGGGAATACGCCTCAGCCCGACGGTATGAACATCGCAATCATAATCGCGGTGAGGTTCGCGGCGGCACCGAGCCCGGCAATCCACTTCCACGGGCCGAGCAATCCGAGAATGCCAAATAGCAGCCCGACACCCGCCGGGTAAGGCACGAATCCGCGGGCCAATTGTTGCTCGCCAAAGATTGCGCCCGCCAACAGTGCGAGCAGAGCAACCGCGCCAAGTACGAGTGAAATTACCGCGACGGTAGTGAAGCCGCCGCGCTGCTGCCAGGGCACATTCGGGTTGGTTTCCGGTTCAAATGAATTCGACACGAGCCCTCCCCCTCCCTATCGCGAATGCGGGTCGCATTGATCACTGCGGATGGGGATGCCACGATACGCGGCGGAGGTGGGAGGGCACTGCGCGGAGTCGGTGGACGAAGCTAACTTCGATTACGTCCCAGCGCCTCGGTGGTGGACGTTTCAATCGTGGATTCCGACGCTTGCGGTGCTGGTTTTGGCAGAGCCAGCGCTACGAGCGCGACCACTCCCGCAATCGCGACCATATAGAAGGCTGGTGCGAGCAAACTTCCGGTCGTCCCAACCAACCACGTACTCACATAGGGCGCAGTACCGCCGAAGAGCACGTAGGCCAGGTTGTAGCCGAGTCCGGCGCCACTGAATCGGTTCTTTACCGGGAAGAGTTCGATAAATGCGACACCGAACGGACCGAAGAAAATACTCAGCGCGAGCGCCAGGATGCTTTGGCCCGCGATTGCACCAAATGCGGTGCCGCTACTCGCGAGCATATACGCGGGCACAGCCAATAGTGCACTCAGCGCGGCACCACCAACGAGCATCGGCTTTCGACCAATGCGGTCAGAGACCAGGCCTGCGATCGGCATTGCGATGAACGCAATCATCATGGCGATTGCATTGGAAGTGAAGGAGATCGAAGAATCGATCTGCACCGCTTCGTTCAGGTACGAGGTGAAGTACCCGGTGAGTGTGTAGAACCCGAGGCTCGAGAGAGCAGCGAGCGCGAACGCGAAAAACAGCGCCCGCGGGTTCTCACGGATCGCCGACCAAAGAGGCAGTCGACGTCGTTCACTTGGAGCGGAAGACTTCTCCGCCTCTTTCGCAGCTTCGAACTCGGGCGATTCCTGCACACGGCTGCGGATATAGAGCCCCACGAGGGCGAAGACACCACCGAGGATAAACGGGATGCGCCAGCCCCATGCCTCGTAGTTCTCGGCTGACAGCACCGAAGTGAGCAATAGGACGAGTAGTGATGCGAATACCGCGGGGAGATTCGCAAATGCATAGGTGAACGCAACGAAGAAGCCTTTGCGCCCTGCAGGAGAGTGTTCGGCAACCAAAGTGTTTGATCCGGTCGTCTCGGCACCAGCCGAGAGCCCTTGCACCAACCGGCAGAGTACGAGCAGGAGGGTCGCGAACACACCGATTTGCCCGTACGTCGGTAAGATTCCAATTCCAAGGGTGGCTGCACCCATAAGGATGATCACGAGCGCCAAGACGTTTCGGCGCCCGACGACATCACCCAGGTGCCCGAACACGATGCCGCCGATTGGGCGCATCACGAATCCGACCGCATACACAGCGAAGGTTGCGAGGAGGGATGCCAGGCGGTCGTCAGAGGGGAAGAAAAGCGTCGCGATGACCGACGCTGAATAGGCGTACACGACAAAGTCGTACCACTCAACGAACTGGCCGATCGCTGCGGAACTGAGCACCCTACGAAGGTGCGACTTGCGTGATTTGGTCGCTTCGTCGCGACCCTCACTGCGTGGAGTCATGAGTATGGATTCTCCTTGGTTTCGTTCTGTTTCTCGAGGTCGTAAAGCTGGTTCTCGCGCGTGCTGCGGGAGTTCGACTATCCGGTTATCGCTTGAGCGCCCACGGCGTAGCGTCGATTCACCCGGATCGGTAATTGACTGCGCGACTCAGCGAGCACGTCATCGCGGATCGTCGCGATGGCCACAGCCTCGACGAGGTCGACGGTCGCGAGCGTATTCCCAAACGGACTGACGATAGAGCTGCGCCCCGTAGAGACTTCTCCTCCCTGGTTCGCGATCGCAACGTACGAAGTCGTTTCAATTGCTCGTGCTGCGGCGAGTGTCGAGAGATGAAACTCCTTCAACGGTCCGACCACCCAAGCCGAGCTCATCGTGATGATGTCTGCGCCACGTTCTGTCAGCCCGCGAGTGATTTCCGGGAAGCGCAAGTCGTAGCAATTGAGCATCCCGATGCGCCAGCCCTTTAGGTCGAATACTCCGAGTTCTTCGAAAGCACCGTGGATTGGTCCCGCTGCAACCGTGTCGGATTCGCGCCACGAATAGGCGTCGTAGAGATGAACCTTGTCGTACACCGATAACGTCTGGCCAGCACTATCGATCGCGGTCAAACGGTTGAACGGTTTATCGCCGGTGTCATTCCGTGCGTAGCTTCCCGCGATCACGGCGACTCCGTGTCGCGTTGTAATTGCTCGAGCGCCTTCGACGAACTGATCGCCATATTTTTGGGCAACCGCTGCAATCTCTTCGCTCGGTGCGCTCCACTGATACATCGAAGCCTCGGGAAATACAACGAGATCGCTTCCTGCCAGTGCTGCTTCCGCTGCGAGTCGATCCATTGTGTCCAGATTGCGGTCGACGCTATCAACGGAACTGAACTGGCCCACGGCAATCGTGAGTGGGGATCGAGTCGACTGAATACTCGCATCCTTGCCATTCATCAAATCGTTTTGACTCATGGGTAAGAAGATGCCATAGGATTGCGAGCATGTCAACGGAGCAATCAGAAGGCCAACCCGCTTTGGCCAGTGCAGTTGGCGATCGACGACCAACGATTCGTGATGTGGCGAAGCGCGCCGGTGTGTCTCCGAGTACGGTTTCACATGCGCTTTCCGGACGACGAACTATTTCTGAGTCGACAAAGCAGCGGGTATTCGCGGCAGTGGACGAACTCGGCTACGGTGCTGATCCCATCGCATCTTCGCTCCGTCGAGGCCGAACGCAACTCATCGGATTGGTGCTGCGACCGAAGGATGCAGTTCGCGGATCCCTGGGTGGCACGGAGAACTTCTTGCGACTCATCGGTGCGTCCGCGGCTACCGCGCTCGATCGCGGTTGGGGCCTCGTTCACATCCCCAACACGATTGATGATTGCGATACGACATTGCCCGTGGACGGATATATCGTCGCGCATCCGTACGAACAGGATCCGATACTTGCCCAGTTGCGTCGGACTCGACGCCCCGTAGTGACCATCGACGCATTGGACGATGACCGCGAGGACGGTTGGGATATCAATATCGACTATGTCCCCGGCACTCTGGAATTGCTGTCGGGGATCGACCCCAAGGTCGCGCGCACTACAGCCCTGATCACCGGTACCGAACGGAACCACTGGAACCGAGCCGTGCTTGAGGGAGCATCCCAGTGGGCGGGTGGGCTAGACAGGTTGTTTTCTGTCACCGAGCTCTACGAAGGCGAGGGGGTCCAAGGAGCGAAGTCGATCGCTGAATCACTATTGGTGAATGGCGTGACGGGAATTCTCACGGCTGCCAGTCGTTTTGCGGTTGGCGCGGCGCAAGCTGCTCATGAGCTTGGGGTGGATATCCCCGGTGACGTTCAAATCGCTTCATTCACCGACAGTTCGATGGCGGCGACAAACCGTCCGAGCATCACCGCACTCGATATTCAGCTTGATCTTGCCGGTGCGGCAGGCGTTGAGCTCATGCTTGAACGCTTGGCGGGACTCGAGCAACCCATCCACGCAAGAACGGTGACACCGGTCATTCGGTGGCGAGAGTCAACGCGGCAATAGGCTCGCTTGCCGCTACGACATGAACATCCATGGATACGCGCCTCGAGCACCAAGGGCAAGCCACGGGCCAGCAATTCGCTGCCCGGCTGAGCGCGACCACTAAAGTTCCCGCTCCCTATTCGCGTAATGCTGCGCCGCATCCGCAACCTGCTGCTGGTACGAATCGGTGTTGTTATACGACCGAATTGCCGAGATCCAGTTCTCCGAGCCTTCGAGCGTTCCCTGTGCGTTGCAGAGATACAGTGCCGCGGTCATCGCGGAGTCGTCGATATGGTGAGGATCTGCGACACCGTCGCCGTTGCCATCCACGCCCCAAATATCCCAAGTCTCGGGAATGAACTGCATTGGCCCGACAGCACGGTCCCACTCTGGATCGCCGTCCAACCTCCCGTCGTCGGTATCCTCGATCGCCATCGTTCCGTTGGTGCCGTCGAGCGGTATCCCGTAGATCTTCTGCGAGACTGATCCGTCCTCGGTCACGTAGCCACCAAAGAGCGTCCCGTGGTGGCTTTCGACATAACCGATTCCCGCGAGGGTGTTCCAACCAACCCTGCAGCCATAGGTATTTGAAACGACCAAGTCGGCGCCGGCGTACGCCGCGAGCGCACGGTCAGGGATGCCCGTGGACTCGGCGACATCAGCTACCCACTGCGGGTCGACCAACTGCGAAATTTCCGAGACCTGCATCGGGGGGATTCCGCCCGGACCAACTTCGTCAAGGTCGACGTCCGCACTCTCGAGTTCCTCCGCATCCTCGGCGGTCGGGGCCTCGTCACCCAGCGCTGCGGCAGCGTTGTTCGTACCCGGGCCGTAGGAGTTTTGGCCGATCATCTGCACACCCGACACGAGTAGCCAAGTCCCCACGACCAGCACCGTCACGCCCACAAGGAATCCCAGCGATACGAATACCTTGCTGCGGGGACGCATCTCGCCCAGCGACCGGCCTCGCCGGATGCCCGCCGCGCGCTTGGCTCGAGTGCTGCCACGTCGCGGGCGACGCGAAGAAGTCGTCGCGCGCTTCCGCCGACTACCGCTGGATGCTCGTGAAACGGCGACCTCCGACTCGTCCTAAAGACATAAATGCTAGCGCGTCTTGAGGGGACCCTTGTGCACGTCGAAGCTGCTCGACTGCGCGACCGGGCGCAGCACGATGAGGTCTTGGTTCACGTGTGGCGGCTGCTCAAACGCCCCAACGAGCACGTGCGCGACATCCGTCGCCGTGAGCGGTTGCACATCCTCGTAGAGTTTGAGCCCAGCCGCAGCGTCGGCATTGCCACGCATCCGATTGAGCGCGAATTCCTCGGTCTGCACGAGACCGGGCGCGAGCTCCATGACGCGAATCGGTTCGCCTGCAAGTTCGAGGCGAAGGGCACCGGTCACGGCGTGCGCCGCAAACTTCGCCGCGTTATACCCGCCACCTCGCTTATAGGCGTCAAGCCCGGCGGTCGAAGTGAGGTTCAGAATGGACGCGCACTCAACTCGCAAGGCACCCTCGCGGAGAATCGGCAGCATCGCGGCCGTCACCGAGCGAAGCCCAATGACGTTGACCTCGAACATCTGCCGCCACTCGTCGTTGGAGGCCTCTTCGACGAGGTCGAGCCCAATCGCCCCGCCCGCGTTGTTGACCAGGCCGGTTGCGCCACCGGTTTCGCGAACCGTCGTCGCGAGCTCTGCAACCTGCGCCTCATCGGTAATGTCGCAGGTAACCGGAAGGCAACCCGTTTCATCGGCGAGTTGCTGCAGGCGATCTGCGCGTCGCGCGACCGCGACCGTGTCCCAACCGATTTCGGTAAAGCGACGCACAGTGGCGGCACCAATCCCCGAGCTTGCTCCGGTGACGACGATTCGTTGCGACATGGGCAGTCCTTCCTTCGACAGGTCAAGGTCGATTTCTCAGAGCAACCGTCTCACGAGCCTCCGACATCCTTCAATACCCGAGCAGTCGGAAGCGACGCCGCGCCGTTAGCGCACCTCACCAAGCGCGGTAAGCCGACGCGTCGCTTCAAGCGAGCGAATCTCATCCAGCGCCGCCTGGGGAACGCCATTGCCACAGTCAGTGACCACGTAGCCGAGCTGTCCGCGGGTGGTGAGCTGCTGGCTATCGATGTTGACGCCGTGCTGGCCGAGCACCGAGTTGACCGTGGCGAGCACGCCCGGAACGTTTTCGTGCAAGTACAGCAGGCGGGCACCGTGGTCGAGCGAGGAGAGCTGCACCTCGGGCAGGTTCACCGACATATACGTCGAACCGGTGCGCACCAGGTCGCGGAATTTACCCGCAACGAAGCGGCCAATGTCCTCCTGTGCCTCCGCAGTCGACCCACCGATGTGCGGAGTCAGAATCACGTTCGGGATGCCCTGCAGCACCGAGTCGAAGGGGTCGCCGGCCTTCTTGGGCTCGACCGGGTAAACGTCGAGCCCCGCACCCGCGAGATGGCCCGAAACCAGGTTGTCGCGCAGCGCCTCAAGGTCGACCACGTGGCCACGCGAGAGGTTGAGGAAGATTGAGCGGGGACGCATCATCGCGAAGGTCTCCGCGTTGAACAAGTTGGTGTTTTCCTTGCGGCCGTCGACGTGAATCGACACCGTCTCCACCGTCGAAAGCAGCTCTTCAAGCGAATTGCAGCGAACGGCGTTACCGAGCGCGAGACGGTCGACGACGTCGTAAAAGTACACGCGCATCCCGAGCGACTCGGCGAGCACCGAAAGCTGCGAGCCGATATTTCCGTAACCAACCAGGCCGAGCGTGCGTCCGCGGACTTCGTGCGAGCCCTTCGCGGTTTTGTCCCACAGCCCCGCGTGCATATTGCGGTTGTGGTCGCCGAGGTGGCGCGCAAGGTTGATGATCTCTCCGATGGCAAGCTCAACCACCGAACGCGTGTTGGAATACGGCGCATTGAACACCGGAATCGACGACTCTGCCGCCGCGTCCAAGTCAATTTGGTTCGTACCGATACTGAAGGCACCGACGGCCTGGAGGTCCGGACGAGCCTCGAGGACGCGACGCGTTACCTGCGTCTTAGAGCGAATACCAAGCAGATCCACGCCCTCGAGAGCGTCAATCAGTTCGTTCTCGTCGAGTGCACCCTTGCGGGTCTCGACCTCAATTCCTTCACCTTCGAGCAGGCGAGTGGCTTCGGCGTGGATGTTTTCGAGAAGAAGGGCTTTCACCCGCACCATCCTAGTCCTCACTCGCGACTTCCCACATCCCGTCTTGAATCATGCACGCGGGATAGGCACCCGACTCAGCCCTGTCGCCCCTTGAACCGCGGATTGAGCTTGTTAATGACGTACACCCTGCCGCGTCGTTTTACGACCTGCGAGCCGGGTTGCTTCTTGAGTGACTTGAGTGATGCGCGGACCTTCATAGTTGCTTCCTAATTGCGAACGATTATCATTAGTAACTGTACTCGCAATCCTGAGGAGGGTGTACCACCGTGAATGACCCGGTCGACTTAGTGGCGGTGATCGGAACGTGCGCACCCGAACGCCACGCAATTGCGCGATCACTGAGCACGCAACCCAATCGCTGGCTCATCCCGGCCCAACGACTCAGCATCGTTGCCGATCCGCTGGATGAGTTGCTCTCACTCACCCCCTGGGCGAGCCCACCCGAGCGAATTGTCGCGGAGCTGCCCGCATCCGTACCCGTCACGCACGCCATTGGTGCGCTCAGTGACATCGAGAGCAATGTTCGACTGCGGGAGGTGCTGTGCGTGGTCGACGCGTCCCACCTCATCCCTGATCTCTTGCGAGAGGACTACCTCGCCGCGGCACCCTTGCAGTTCTCCCGCGAGAACCAGCAGTTCTTGGGCCGCGCGATGCTCACCGTGACTCAAATTGAGTTCGCCTCAACGATCATGCTCGCGAATTGGGAGCCGCTGTCGACGCCGGATCTTTCGACGATGATGGCGCTTATCAACCACCTGGCACCGCAGGCTCGGCTTCGACTTCACGGCGTCGACGCAGCTCCGGCGCAGGACTACTTTAAGAGTGCACCGCAGTCCGCGCAGCAGGACCGACCCGGCTGGATTGCCCTGCTTAATGACGAATTCGCGCCGCATATGACCGACGCTCGGGTCAGCGCAATTCGCTACCAACGCATTCGTGCGTTTCACCCGAAGCGGCTCCATACCGTGCTCGAGGAGCAGATCGAAGCGGGGATGTTCGGCCAGGTACTGCGGTCATCCGGATTTTGCAGTTTCGCAACCCGTCCGGAACACATTGCGCACTGGAGCCACGTGGGCTCAATGATTGACTTTTCGCCCGCGTTCAGTGAAGAACCACCGGTCGACGCTGAGACGGCGCAGCTCACTATCCCCGAAGAGACCGAACCGCTTGCGCACGGTCAGGACCTCGCGGTGATCGGCCTCGACCTCGAGCATTCGGCCCTCATCGCGGCCCTCGATAGCGCGCTGCTTACCGATGAAGAATTCACAGCCGGGCCCAAGGCGTGGCGACAGTTTCCCGATCCGTTGCCGCAGTGGCAGGTGGGCAGCCGCGAGCGCGAGTGAGGATGAGCGCCGCAAAGGAATGCGCCTCGGCAACCAACAGGTTGCCGAGGCGCATTCCTTAATCCAGAACCGCTAGGGCTGCAGACCTGCCACCGCCGGGCGGAATCCGAGACGCACGTTTTCGCAGTCACCCGCACGCGTCACGTCGTACCAGGGCCCCAGGTCAGTCCGGGCGGGGCGCTCACTTTTCGGCGTGCCATTGACGCGTTCCAGGATGAGGTCAACAAGTCCCGACACGAAGGCAGGATGCACGCCGGGGGTTGGCGTGCGGCGAAACGCCAAGCTTGCTGCCGCGGCTGAGTCCTTGGCTTCGTTGTCGAGGTCCCACATGACTTCCATGTGATCGGATATGAATCCGACCGGTACGACGATGACCGCGCGGCGACCCTCGGCGGGCAGCGTCTCGATCACGTCGTTAATGTCTGGTTCAAGCCAGGGCTGGGTAGGCGGCCCGGAGCGCGACTGGAATACGAGTTGCCAGTTGAGCTGCTCGAGACCGTCACCTCGCTCCCGCAGCTGAGCCAACACATCCTGCACCACAACCTCACTTACGGCCAGGTGCTGCGCGAAGTAGGCACCACCCTCGCCGAAGCCGCGGGTGTCAGGACCGGAACGGTTCGCATCCTCAGTTGGAACCGAGTGGGTGGTGAACAGCACCTCGACGTCGTTCGCGAGATCAAGCGTGGGGTCTTCGCGCTTGAGGTCGTCGAGTGCGTCGCGGAGGCCGTCAACAAAAGGTTCGATGAATCCGGGGTGGTCGAAGAACAGACGCACCTTGTCGATCTGCACCTCGCCCTGCAGCCCCGTGTATTCGAGCGCATCCGCAAGGTCTTCACGGTACTGCCGGCACGAAGAATAGGAAGAGTACGCACTCGTTGCGAGTGCGAGCACCTTCTGTGCCCCATGCTGGTGCGCCTCAGTGAGTGCCTCATGCACGTATGGACCCCAGTTACGGTTGCCCCAGTAAACCGGCAGGTCGATCTCGCGGCGGGCAAGTTCCTGCTCGAGCGCCTGCTTGAGTGCCAGGTTCTGCTCGTTGATCGGGCTCACGCCGCCGTAGTGGCGATAGTGCACCGCGACCTCTTCAAGTCGCTCGTCCGGGATGCCGCGACCGCCGGTGACGTTGCGCAAGAACGGAATCACGTCTTCTTGCCCGTTGGGGCCACCGAAGGAACAGAGCAGTACCGCGTCGTAGTCGACCGGCTCCTCGATCCACGGCGCCCCACCCTGAGCGGGTTCCGTCGCGGCCGACACGATTGCGCCGGGTGCGAGTGGCGCGTCTTTGGCGGGCGGGGCCTTTCGAGACTCTGCGGTTGGGGTCATCGGATGGGTTCCTCAACGTAGCGAAGTGCGACCGGGACTTCTGCCTCGGGGATGCGACGGCCGGTGTAGAACGGCAGTTCCTCGCGCACGTGACGACGGGCTTCGGTGTAGCGAAGGTCGCGCATCATGTCGAGGATGGTGATGAGCTCGTCGTCCTCGAAGGACAGCATCCACTCGTAGTCGCTAATACCGAAGGCCGCGATGGTGTTCGCGAGCACGCTCTTGAAGGCTGCGCCGCGGACACCGTGGTCGCGCAGCATGACCGAACGCTCCTCTTCGGGCAGCAGGTACCACTCGTACGAACGCACGAACGGATAGATCGTGATCCACTTCTTCGGCGCGTGGCCGAGCATGTATGCAGGTGCGTGACGCGGGTTGAACTCGGCCGCGGCGTGCACGCCCATGACCTGCCACACGAGCTCGAGCGGCTCAAACAGTTCGGTCGAGCGGATGCGTCGCACGGCTGCCTGGATCGCCTCCGGGTCTTCGCCGTGGGTCCAGACCAACACGTCACCGTCGTGGCGGAAGCCATTGAGGTCGTAGATTCCGCGCAGGGTCACGCCCGAGGGCTCGAGCTTTGCGGTGGCCGCCTCAAGCTCTGCAATTGCGGCGTTGAGGTCCGCGGGGGCCGCCGTTCCCGGTGCACGACGAAATACCGAATAGTTTGCATACTGCGTGAGCTGGCCGGGCGCCGGGGCCTCAGCCGCTCCTCCATGAGGATTCGACATGATCCCATCCTAAGTCGAGGCAGGCTGAGTCCTCGGTCAGCCGCGCGCGCCGCGGAGTTTGCCCCAGGTCGAAGTGTCCTGGGGCAATGCACTCGTTAGGCGCGCGTCGCCTTCCTGCTCCGCAGCACCAGGGCGGTACCGAGCAGTGCGATCACCAGTACGGCTCCGAAAAGTCCGACCGTTTCGGCACCGGTCTGCGCGAGACCGTCGTCCTCGGTCGAGTCATCGTCTGACCCATCCGTTGGGCCCGCACCTTCGGTTCCGGGGATCGGTGTCCCGGATGTGCCCTCAGTTGCGGTCGAGTCGGCGGATGCGGTCGGGTCCGTTGTCGGGTTCTCGGTCGAGGTCGGGTCAGTGGATGCGGTCGGGTCCGTTGTCGGATCCTCAGTTACTGTCGGTTCCGTAGTGGGCGCATCGGTTGCCGTCGGCTCGGGGGTGGGTTCCTCGGTCGACGTTGGCTGCTCCGTTGACGTGGGTTCCGTTGTCGGAACCTCAGTCGTGGTTGGTTCCGTGGTGGGTTCTCCGGTCGAAGTCGGATCCGGAGTCGGCTCGCCCGTCGAGGTCGGCTCTGGAGTGGGCTCCCCCGTTGGCGTCGGTTCAGGGGTCGCCACCGGCGCCGCTGCAACAGCCGTGGTCGGCTCACTCGTGACGGTAAGTGGCGCATAGCCCTCGAGCGATCCAGTAACCGCAACCGATATCTCCGCGCCCTCGTGTT
This sequence comes from Gulosibacter sp., assembly GCF_052090685.1. Classification (NCBI taxonomy): domain Bacteria; kingdom Bacillati; phylum Actinomycetota; class Actinomycetes; order Micrococcales; family Microbacteriaceae; genus Gulosibacter; species Gulosibacter sp. The sequence continues at coordinate 12,628 of NZ_JBQDBE010000030.1, forward strand.
CTGGTAGCAGCACAAAGGTCTCACCCTCCGCTGCCGCGAGCGCCGTGACCAGGGTCTCGGTCGTTTCGACCGGCTCGCCGTCAGCGAACCACTGGCACGAAAGCGCGACGCCTTCAGGCTGCCACTGGCCCGCATCCACCGTCAGGACTTCGCCAACCTGCGGAGTTCCGCTGATCACCGGAACAGATCCGGAGATGCCGTCAACAGTGAATGTCATGCTCTCGGACTCATTGTTCACCGTGAGCGTGAGCGTTGCTTCGCCGCTGCTCAGGGCCGTGAGGATGTTTGTCTCAGGATCGAGGTTGGCGATCGCGTCATCCGGCGCATCCCCGATCGAACCAACGTGGATTCCCTCTCCCGACCAGCTGTGGCTCATGGGCCACTGCGGCAGCAGGCTACGGGCACCCTGATCCTGTGTGAACGCGGGGGTGAGCTGCGTTTCGACACCCGTGTTTACTAGTTCCGGAACGTCACCCATCGTGAGGGTGTCTGCATCCACTCGGGTCTGCACCTCAGCCTTGAACCAGTCGCGCGGGTTCGCGGATTCCGCTTCCGCGGGGTGAACGCCCAACATCGTCCAACCCGTGAACGAGCCTTCCGCACCTCCGGTCGGCGACTTACCCGAGTTGCCGTTAATGAAATATGGGATGCCATTGGTCGTCTTCGCGTGGAACACCCCGACGTGAGCACTGACAAGTGCAATCGGCTTGCCCGAGTCCTGTTTAAACTCTTCGAGCCACTGTTCTTCCATGTCCGCGTCGAGACGATCGCCGAGCTGACTCGCCTTAGTGGGAAGGGGGTCATCGATCGGCATATGTTGGAAGACCACCACACCCGAAATCGCGTCATCGGCTGCAGCCTTGTCGAGCTCCTCGCGCAGCAACTTCACCTGGTCGTAATCGTGCGACAGTGTGCCTGGCGCGGTGTCGAGCCAGATGATGCGGGTGCCGTCGAGATCCATTGTGCCGTGAGTCTCACCAAATGCTGCCTCAAAGTTTTCGATGGGACCGCCCATGATCTCGTGGTTGCCAGTCACGTAGATATAGGGGAATTCGGCATCGCCGAGCTCATCATCGATGATCTTCTGAGCGAGCCCAAAGTCCTCGGGAGCAGCTTCATCCACGAAGTCACCGTTGATGACAAGCAAGTCGGGGTTTGCGGCCTTTACTTCCTGGAATGACTCCCGAGCGCCCTGTACCTGTTGGCTGTCTGGATTACGTGCGACGAACTGTGAGTCCGAGACAACCGCGATACGAAGCGGCGATTCGTCAGTGGTCCCTGCAGGAACCACGACTGAGTCTTGGAAGGTGTCCGTCTCGGGAAGGTCGACCTCATTGGGCACGGCGGCGCGCATATCGCTCACCTGGACCGAGCCGGAATACTGCTTAGCAGCAGCAGTTTCCATGAGACGGATGCGCTGGAGCGTGAGCGGGTATTCGACACCAACCGGGATTGCAAAGGTGGCCTGCTGCCAGCCGTTCCACTCGATGAGCGGACCGTCGATCTGTGTGGTCGTGCCGTTCGACTGCCTCACTTGCAAGCGCGGCCACGAGCCATTGCCGTCACCGTTGACCCACATTGTGATTGCGGTCGGTTGACCGGGGAGTTCGAACCCACCGTTCGGAGCCACCGCGTACTGGCCGCGGGTGCCGGTCGACTCTTCGAAGTTGTAGTCAAGCTGGAGGCCCGGAGTGCCCTCGTGCCCGGTAATGGCAGTCACAGAGCCGCTCGGTGCGCGGTCGTTCGCCGAAGTCCAGTCAGTGCCGTCGGCAAAGTCCGCCAAGAGCAGCGACTCAACGCCAGCCGTGAGTGCGAAGCTCACCGCTTTGTCGCCCACGGCGAGTTCGAGACTCGTTGAGACACCGGTCTGGTTTGCTGACACGGCGTAGGTGCCAGTCGTACCTGCCTCAATATCGAAGTGACCCTCTTCATTGCCTGTGATGGTGATGTCTTGAGCCTCGATCGGGGTGCGGTAGCCATTACTGTCGTAGCCGTACACGTTGAAGCTGCCGATATCTTCGGTGCCCGAAAGCTGTACGACCGAGGGGGAAACTTCGATTCGTTCAAGTTCGCCGAGCACTTGCAGGTCAATGCTTCCAGTTGCTTCACCGGTCGTGGCGGTGACCGTAGCGGTGCCCTGCGAACCGCCGGTAACGACTGCGGTGTTGTCGCCATTGCTGGTTACAGTGGCCGCATCGGTGCTTGTCCATGCGGGAGTCGTTCCCGCCACTGCCGAGCCGGTCTCGTCATGACCCTTGCCGATGACGGTTCGGGACAGTCCGGGGAACACCCGCGCCGATTCGGCCATGTCGAGCGTGGTCTGCACGTTGTAAGCCGTGACTTGGCCACTGCCCTGTTCGACGAACAGGCCGATACCGTTGGGGACCGAGCGGAGGTAGCCGTCGGAAGGGTTATGCGGGACAGACGGCGCAGTCTCGCCTGGCGCGACCGCACCCATCGTGGTCGATCCGCCGCCGTCTAGGTTGACAGCATCCTGCGCGCCGAGATCAATGAACAGCTGTGCGAAATCATTGAGCGCGAGGCCGCGGCTCGTGGCCTGACGCCCATCCACCGCCACCAGATACATAATCGAACCGTCCGCGTTGAAGCCAACGCCGGTGCGCGGGTGAACTGCCTGGTCAGAGCTGACGTTGACGGCTCCATCGATCACGAGACGATTATTGCCGCCGATAGCCGTCACGACTTCGCCCGCGTTCGAAGTAACTCCGTATTCGACTGAAACTGTGTCACCGACTTCGATGCCCGCGAGTTTGTCAGCTCCGGCATCGCGCCCAATAAGGGACTGCTCGCCTTCGGCAAGCGGGGTTGCGCTCGGCGCGCCGATACTTGTGACGACGCCCTCAGCATCGAAGATGACTTCAATGCCCGAGCCACCGTCAAGTACTCGCACACGCGTGTGGTCGCCCCACAGTTCGTTGTAATACCCCACGCTGCCCGCGTTGAGGCGCCAGGAGTTCACACCGGTAACGTCGATATCCACGTCTTCACCGTTGTGCGTAACTGTCGTGTCTAACAGGACCTGCGCAATTGCACCCAGGCCATTTTCGCCGAACACGATTGGATTGTTCTGATAGTGCGAGTTGCCAGCGGCCATACCGTCCGGGATCGTCACGATGCCATCGGTCTCTGACACTCCCACGCCCTGTGGTGCGCTCGAGTTGTTGATGTCAAAGAAGCTACCGTTCACACCCGCGACGGCGCCGCTGTTAGTAATCATGTCGGTTACCGGCTGTGCTTCGGAGACTGTGTCTGGATAGAGGTAGTCGGCGCGAACCTCACCCGAACCAAAGTCCGCAACGAGCACGTCGAACTCGAGCCGACCCTGCGCGTCAATACGGTCGACGCTCACCATTTCGACACCCGGCGCAATTTGCTCGCGATTGTATTCCGAAACGATCGCATTGCCGCCAGCGTCCAGCACCATCGCATCAACTGCAGATTCCAGAGCGGTGGCCGCATGTGCCGGTTCCGCTTCGGAGAACACAGTTGGGATGACGAGGGTTCCGCCAAGACCAAATGTCACCAGACCGGCGACGAATGCTCTTCCGCGGGAACGCCCGCCCTTCCCCGTTCGTTCTTTCAATAACTGTCGCATTCCTGCGAATTCCTTTCGCTCACCGACAAGACCCGGCTCAGATGCTCACAAAGAAATGACGCCATCTGGCGTCAAAATGAACTTGCGTCATCATCTGTGCAGGGTGTGAACGGGAGGTTACAAACTGTCAGTCATTGCGCTGGTTTACTGAAGTTTGCGAGACAAAATGGCTTGGTGCTTCGCAATTGCAGCTACTGCGGCTCGCAACCAACGCAATTCGCCTCGTGAAACATCAGGTTGGGGTGGCTGCTCTTGGAGTCCTGCGGTATTGCGGCGATTTCAGGCCACCGCGTGTTCTTGATTGCAGCGGGAAATCTGATCCGCAGGGGCTCCTACGTGGTCAGCAGGATATTTGCAACGCATTTTGCCGTATGCCCGCTTCACCCACGGCGCAGATTCCACTATGTCGGAGGCTCAGCCTATTGTGGGGTCAAGCCCTTAGGGAGCTTCTAATTACACAGCGTTGGCACTCATGGCGAAGTAAAAATTCGAAAGAATTGTGTTGCGTTTTCGAACATTTGCTCTATATAATAGTCTCAAGAAACTCGTTGATAATTTCTACTAATCGACTTTGTGCTCCACGTCGAGGAGGTGAGACCTCTCATGACCACCACCGACAACCGCGCCGCTGAGCTTGCTCAGCATTTCCGCGACACTGTTCCAGCGCCAATTGAGCTGCGCACCCCGCTGCTGCATGCGAAGAAAGCTCGTTCGCGCAAGCAGTACGCCTCCGAAATTGCCCGATTGCGTGAAGCTCGCCTGGAAGACCGCGACCCCTCCGAGCCCGTAGGGGAACAGGCACCAGGCCGCCCCACTGCTCCACGCGCCAACCGTGGTCGCACGACTGCGGCCGACGGCATCGGTGTGGATGATGTGAAGTCCGCACTGTCAATGTTCGGCGAGGCCTATTGCGCTCGTGGAGCGAGCGAAGCGGCAATGATCCGCGCGCTCGCAACCGCCTACGAGGTCGCGATTCGGCGTGCACAGGCCGCACTTGCGGAGGGCTCGACGTCCGCGCGCAACAGCGAGGACGAGGTGTTTTCGTGGCACTTCACGTCCATCCTGGGCGAGTTTGCGGTGTCCACCAACGACTCTGACAAGTCCCTCCGCAATCGAGGCTACGACGCATTCGCGCTCGTCAATGACTTCCCCGAGTGGGTCGTCGCCCTCGAAAACGGTCGCATCGACATGCGACACGTGCGCGAATTGCTGAAGTTTGCTCGCACTCTCGAGTCTGAGTTCTTCGCCGAATACGGTTCAGTGGTGCTCGAGTTCGCGGCACAACACACGCCGGCAGAGACTGCCCGTTTTGCCGAAGAAGCGGCGAGCACCATTGCTGCCGAAGACACCGAGGATGCATTCGAGCGCGCCCGTGCGCAGCGTTACGTGTCGATTCAGCACGATGGGTACGGGATGGCACTGCTCAAGGCGTACCTCCCGAGCGAAATCGCGACTCCCATTGGCCAGCTCCTCGACAAGGGTGCCCGCGAACTCATCGACCTCGACAAGCAGGCTAAAGCCGAACACGCTCAAGCACGTCGTGCTGCCAAAGCGAGTGGCGCCGCGGAGCCCGCCGAATTCGAGCCAGACACTCGCTCGATTGGGCAACTGCGGGCGGATATTCTCGCGGAGACGCTGTTGTGCAGCACCCCTGGCAAGTCGCGCGTCAAAGCTCTCGTAAGCATCACTGTGCCAGCACTCACCCTGCTACGCGGCCGCAATAATGGCACCGCACCGGCCCTCATCGACGGCATGACGCCAATGAGCTTCGACGAAGCCCGACAGATTGCTGCGGAAGCGCCCTCGTTCCAGCGCGTACTCACCGATCCGGTCAGCGGACATGTCGTGAGTGTGGACACCTATGAGCCAAACCGAGCTCTCCGCCGTTTCCTTCAGGTTCGAGACCGTACGTGCCTCTTCCCTGGTTGCATTCGGCCAGCGGCACAGTGCGAAACCGACCACACGCAACCCTTCAGCGAAGGTGGCAAGACCAACGACCGCAACCTCGGTCACCTCTGCAAAGCGCACCACGTGCAGAAGCACGAAAAGCCCTGGTCAGTCACCAACCTCGGGGGTGGTGTGCTCCAATGGCAGACTCCGCTCGGGCAAGTCGTGACTGCACGCCCTCGTCCATATGGACCAGTGTTTGTTCCCAAGAAGAATCCCGACCCACCGCCCTTTTAGGCTCTGCCCCGCCGATTTCGGCGGGGCACGCCCCAGCGCCAATGCTCTCGAAGCACCTCGGCGCTAATTGGCGCGCCAACCGTCTCTACCCGCCCAATGTGAAATACAGAATGGAGTAGCTCGCGACACCACCAACGAGACTCAACAGCACATTCCCGCGCCAAAGGTGTAGCACCACCGTCACGACAACCCCAACGAAGGGAGCCACCCAGTCATAGCCCGCGTATGAAGTGTCCCGAATGGTGTAGACGGTCAGAATCACCATCACCCCGACCGGCAGCAGCGCGCCAATGTCTCGTACGAGTTCGTTGTCACGTAGCCACCGCCTCGCGACGAGCGGAGCCGCCCGCAGCGCAAAGGTAATAGCCCAGATCACAACCAACAACAGGACCGAGTGCCACACGTTCATGCCGCCGCCCGCTTTCTCCGGACCAACACCATCGCGACCACCAGCACGAAGTACACCAAAAGGCCGACCAGGAGCATCGCATCCTTGACGAACATCATGGCCAGAATGCCGATTATTGCCGCCGCACCAAACAAGCCCCATTCGCGACTCACCTTTGCCGCATTGATTGCAAGAATCGCGAACAGCGAAGTCATCGCGAAGCCCATGAACGACAGGTCAAACGGCAACATCGTCGCGAAAATTGCACCCACCGTGCTACCAAGCACCCAATAAAAGTGACTCGCAATCGAGATGCCAAGGATGCGCGGCCCTGTGAGGTTGTCGCGCCCAATTCCCGCGCACACCGCGTAGGCCTCATCGGTCAACGCATGAATTCCGTAGAACCGGGCAAAGGGATTGCGGATTCGCTCAAGTGGCACACTCAGCCCGTAAAAAATGTGCCGCGAGTTGACGAACAGCGTCGTGGTCGCGGCCTGGCTCACAGGCGCGGCGCCGACAAGCATCCCGGCAGCGAGAAACTCCATCGACCCCGCGTAAATCACCAGCGCCGTGATCGTCACCCACCACCACGGCAGCCCAACCGACACCGCAAACATCCCATAGGAAATACCGAGCGGTACATACCCAAAGGCGACCGGAATCGCATCCCTAAGCCCCTGTCGAAAGTCTCCTGACGACTGAATTGGGGCGGATGCGGTCATGAACATATTGTGCCCCACCTGCGGGAAATGCGCGCCCGGCTGCGTGGCCTACTCAAGGAGTCCACAAGCGCTCCGACATACGATGATCACATCGCTCAGCCGATTCTCCCGCCCGTAATCAACGGCGAATCGGTGGAATCCTCGCGAAAGGAATCCTGATGACAAAGCCCCACCCAGACGGCACGAACCCGTACGGATACTGGATCGAGTTCGGGACCGATACGCCTCCCCCATTCGAGATCGATGGACCAGTCGGCGGTTCCTTCTCGCTCGCGGTCAAGGCGAATATTTCGGTGGCCGGGTACCGCCTGAACGCGGGATCCCCTGTGCTCAACACCGCTCCTGCCCAAGCCGACGCACCCGTAGTCGCAACGCTTCGCCACCACGGCGCGAAGGTCACCGGCACGACCAACATGCACGAACTCGCATTCGGAGTGAGTTCAAACAACGGCTACTTCGGCCCGGTGCTCAATCCGCACAGCACTTCGCATCTCGCCGGTGGCTCGAGCGGGGGCAGTGCCGCCGTGGTTGCCGCCGGTGAGGTGGATGCGGCGCTCGGCACCGACACGGGCGGTTCGATTTCGATTCCTGCCGCGCTGTGCGGTGTCGTTGGCTTCCGCCCCACGACCGGTAGCTGGCCGGCTGCCGGCACCGTCCCACTTTCGTGGACCCGCGACACGGTGGGCTCGCACACACACGACGTCGCAAAAGCGATGCAGTTCAATCGGTGGATCACCGATTCGCCCACGCACGACGGCTTCCCCGACACGGAAACACCGCGACTCGGGCTTCCGACTCCACTGTGGTCCGACCTCGACGATGCGACTCGCGAATCAACCGAGAAGGCCCTCGAGACCATCGCATCCGTGGCCGAGATCATTGAAATCGACCCGTCCGACGCGCTGCAGCAACTCGACGCCGCTGCGATGCCGGTTGTGCTGTGGGAATCGCACCGAACCCTCGCCTCCGCCGCAGCAACTGCACTCGATTTGCCCCCGGAAGAAGCCTTCCGAACGCTCGTGAATGGCACGGCGAGCCCAGACGTGAAGTCTATTCTTGAGATGGTGCTCGCCGACCCGATCGGCGCGGGCACCTATGCCGAGGCAATTCAGCTCGTTGTGGATGCGCGGGCCAAGTACCTCGCGGCGCAGCAACTTGCGATGCTCGACGGCTGGCTGTTCCCGACGGTTCCCGTAACTGCCCCGCTGATCGAGGACAGTGACGAGATCCAGCACCTCGGACAAACGCATCAGACCTTCAACCTGCTCACACGCAATGTGCAGCAGGGGACGCTTCTCGGGGCACCTATGGTGACGCTGCCCGTTCCGGTGAGCCAGTCGCTTCCCGTTGGACTCACCGTGCAGGGACAGCGTGGACGAGACCGTCGCACGCTCGAGATCGCGGCGCGCATTGAGCGGGTGCTCGCGACCTGAACAATCGCGACCTGAACGTGAAGCGAGGCCCACGCATCCTGTGCATGAGCCTCGCTTTCGGGGGAACGAACCTGCTGAACCGTGATTACTCGCGTTCTTCTGGCGGGATCGTCTCGACCGACTCGGTAACCGGGACGTGGCCCACACCGGCGGCAGTGTCCTGCTCAATGTCGTCACGAATCGTGCGCACCGCATCCGTCTCAGCACCGGCCTCGCGCAGTTCGTGCACGAGCTGCTCGAGTTCCGCGCCACCAGCCATCAGACCGGTGAGTTCCTCAAGCGTGATATCCGCCTTCTCGTGATACCCGATACTCTTGCCGCGCTTCAGCAGCAGGAAGCGGTCACCCACGGGATACGCGTGGTGCGGGTTGTGCGAGATGAAGATCACGCCGAGCCCGCGGTCACGCGCCTGAATGATGTAGCGAAGCACCACACCGGACTGCTTCACCCCGAGTGCCGCGGTGGGCTCGTCGAGGATCAGCACCTTCGCACCGAAGTACACGGCTCGCGCGATCGCGACACACTGTCGCTCACCGCCCGAGAGGGTACCGATTGGCTGCTCGACATCGCGAAGGTCGATGCCCATGTCGAGCAGTTCCTTCTTCGCCGTCTCCTTCATGAATTCCACGTCGAGCCGCTTGAAGGGACCGAATCCCTTCGTGACCTCCGAACCGAGGAAGAAGTTGCGCCACACCGGCATCAGCGGTGCGACGGCGAGGTCCTGATACACCGTGGCAATGCCTCGGTTCAGCGCCTCGCGCGGGGAGTTGAACTTCACCACTTCACCGTCGACGAGATACTCGCCATCGGTGTTTTGGTGCAGTCCGGCGATGATCTTGATCAGCGTCGACTTTCCCGCACCGTTGTCACCGAGCACGCAGGTCACTTCACCGGCACCAACCTGGAGGTCGACATCGCGCAGGGCGATGATATTGCCGTATCGCTTGCCCGCTTCTCGCAGTTCTACGAGGGGTTTCGTGGCGGTTGCTGTCGAAGTCATTTCTTTCCTCCCTTACCCGCACGCCGTTGCAGCGTGAAGTTGAGCACGGTCGCGGCGAGGAGCATGGCACCGAGGAAGAACTTCAGCCAGTCCGGGTTCCACTCGGCGTACACGACGCCCTTGAGGGCCATACCGTAGATGAGGGCACCGATCGCGCCACCGATGGCGCTACCGTAGCCACCGGTCATGAGGCAGCCACCGACCACCGCGGCGATGATGTACAGGAACTCGTTACCGACACCCTCACCGGACTGCACCGTGCGGAAGGCGAAGAGCTGGTGCATACCGAGCAGCCACGCGCAAAAGCTCACGCCCATGTAGAGGCCAATTTTGGTGCGGACAACGGGGACACCGACTGCACGGGCAGCGTCGGGTGCGCCACCGGCTGCGAAGATCCAGTTACCGGCGCGGGTGCGCTTAAGGATCCACGTTGCGACCAGAACCAGGGCGATCCAATAGAAGACCGTGATCTTGACGTTCACGCCGAACACCGGAATGTCTGCGGCGAAGATCGCGGCTGCCGAATCAAATCCTGCGGCCGGTGCGATCGTCGGGGTGGCAACACCGCCGGTGATCAGACGCGTGAGACCAAGGTTCAGACCCGTCAACATGAAGAAGGTTGCCAGGGTCACGATGAAGCTCGCGAGTTTCGATTTCGTCAGCAACCAACCGTTGAGCAATCCAATACTGAGCGAAATCGCGAGCGAGGCGAACACGCCCAGCCACACGTTTGAACCGAACCAGTAGATCGTCAGGGCACCGGCGAGCCCAGCAGTGGTGACACCGACGCCGGCGGACAGGTCGACCTCGCCACCAATCATGAGGAGTGAGACACCCACGGCCATGATGCCCACGGTGGATGCGCCGTACAGCGTCGTCGCGATCGACGCGGGCTGGGTGAACTGCGGTGCGACGATGGCGAACATTGCGGCAAGCACGAGGGCTGCCGCGGTGGCTCCCGCCTCCGGCTTCGTGAAGAATCTCACGAAGAGGGAGGCGGAAGCAACGCGCTCATCGCCTGACTTGGTCGCTACTTGTGTAGTCATCAATCAGGTCCTTGTTATTAGTAGGGACTCGTTACCGAGATGGGGACTAGCGCTTAGCGCGTACCGTTGTTGACGTACTCGCTCAACTCTTCGGCCATGTCTGGCGTGATGATCGACGGACCGGTCAGTACCGCCTGGCCACCGCCGAGCACGTTGAGGTTGGTCGTGTAGAGCCACACGGCGTCCACTGCGGAGTAGCCCTGGAGGTAAGGCTGCTGGTCGACGGCGAAGACGAGTTCGTCAGTCTGGAGGCTTGCGACCACGTCGGAGTTCATGTCGAAGGTCGCGAGCTGGGCGCTGCTGCCGGATTCCGCAATCGACTCGAGTGCGATCGGTGCCTGCGGCGCACCGAGGGTGAGGACGTAGTCCACTGCGCTGTCGGTCTGCAGCTTCGCGGTGATGGTGGATGAGATATTCGTCGGGTCGGCGGCGGTGACGTAGATCACTTCCATCTCGCCATCGAGGGTTTCGGCGACACCTTCACAGCGCGCCTCGAGACCAACGTGGCCCTGTTCCTGAATCACACAGAGCACCTTTTCGGCGCCGAGCTCGTTGAACTTTTCACCCGCAGCGTTACCGGCAACAGACTCGTTCTGGCCGAAGTGTGCCAGGACACCCATTGCCTGGTAGGCCTCTTCACCGGAGTTAATACTGAATACCGGGATGCCCGCGTCAATTGCCTTCTGCACGGCACCGGACATCGCTTCCGGCTTGGCGAGGGTGACGATGATGCCGTCAACGCCCTGGTCGATTGCCTGCTCGACAAGCTGCGACTGGCGTGCGCCGTCCGGGTCCGAGCTGTAGAGGAGCTCGATGCCGTTCTTCGCGGCCGACGATTCGGCACCCTTTCGCAGGATGTCCCAGAAGGTGTCGCCCGGGGTCGAGTGGGTAATGAGCGCGACCTTCATGGTGATTTCAACCGCACCGGCACCGCCGGTCGAGGTGTCGGTATTCTCCCCCTGCACGCCAGCGGGACCACCGCAGGCGGCGAGAAGCAGGGCGCTCGTGGCGGCAATTGCCACCAATCCAAGGCGCTTTAGGCGCCGAACACTCTTGAACATGATTCACTCCATCGTGTTTCTCATTGAGCGCACCGGGACAACTGTGTCCTGGCGCTAGTTATTGAGTTGTTGTCCTTACAAAGAGCAACTCGTACTCAGATTACACTCAGGTTGTCACATCAAGTACGGGCGACCGTAAAGATTAGGTAACAACGCGAGCAGCAACCCGCACTTTTCAGTCAAACTGTCGCCTGACTTTGCTAACAAACCTACGCATTTGTCAGACTCAAATTTGGCCTGTGCCACGGCTCACTCACTCAAATAGTTGGGCGAGCAAAATGTGGAACGGTCCAAATAATCTCACGTACTGATCGCACCGTCAAGCAGATGAGAATCTTTGATTCGCGTTGCGCTGTGTGCAAGCTCACGCTCTGAAGGATGTGGATCGGCGAATTACAAGCTTTGGTGCCACGAGCTGTTCAGTTCCCGCAGGCGGCGGGACATCCGCTGCCAACCAGGAGGCTGCAATTCGACCGATTTCGTCAGCCTCCGTGTCGATCGAGGTCAGTCCAATCGCGTCAATCCCGGCAAGATAGGTGTTGTCGTAACCTGCGAGGGCAATGTCTTCGGGGACCTTCAGCCCCGCTTTACGGGCAGCGCTCATTGCGCCGAGGGCCACGAGGTCGTTCACGCAACTGATCGCAGTGGTCTCGGGGGCGCCCTCGAGCATCCGTTCAAACGCTGCCCGACCACTGTCTTCAGAAAACTCTGCGGGAATAACTCGGATCTCACTTTCAAGTCCGGCATCACGCATGGCATTTTCATAACCGATGGCACGCATCCGAGCGGCCGGTCCCCCAGCTCCGCCGAAATGCACGATTTTTGAGTGCCCCTGCTCGACGAGGTGCGAGATCAATTGCCGCATCCCAATCTCGTTGTCAGTGCGAACTGACAGGCCACGCGGGAATTCTTCGATGGATGCTGCGGCAACCACGATGGGCACTTCGGGTCGGACCTCGCTCAAGATCGAGATATCGGGGATCACCCCGACGACGAGGTATCCGGCCGCGTTGAGGTCTTCGAAGGATTGCACGATCCGAAGGTCTGCGCGGTAACTGCCGTCGGCATTGGGCATTACCGCACTCGACATCAGGGTGTAACGACCGACCGAATCAAGTTTGGCACGCGCGGCTTCCACGATGGTGGAGAATACGGGGTTGTGCAGATTCGCAACCAGGATGCCGGTGAAGCTACTCGCGTACGCGGAGAGTGAGCTTGCTACCCAGTTTCGTCGGAAACCGAGTTCCTCGGCCGCTTGGAAGATACGAGCGCGCCGAACCGTGCTGACTTTATCGGGCTTGCGATAGGCGAGGGAAACGAGCGCATGGGAAACGCCTGCTGCCTCTGCGACATCGCGCATCGTTGGTCGCTTCCCAGTCCCTGTGCCCATTGTTCGACCTTACTCGCGTGTTGATGGATACGGTGCGACCCGCGACCGGGAGTGAACGGTCACGGGTCGCACCCACTATCCCTTTATGTCATTTTTCTACACGGCGCCCCCTCTCCAATTGATCGAATCGAATTGCGGCGGAAGCGAACAACCCGATTAGTTACCCCGGGGTTGTCTTTGGGAATGCGTGAAAATCGCTCCGGTGGAAATGTCCTGCTCGAGCTTTTCGAGCGAGCGCCCCTTAGTTTCAGGAACCTGGGTAGCGATGAATATTGTCGAGATCACACCGAGCACCGCGAACACGAAGAAGGTACTGGATATACCGATTCCGGCGACCAGTGAGGGGAAGAAGAGACTGAGCGCAGCATTCGTTAGCCACATACACAGCACCGACAGACCAATCGCAAAGCCGCGAATCTTGAGCGGGAAGATTTCTGCAAGCATCACCCAGACCGTGAGACCGAGGGTGGCCTGCATGCAGGCCACGAAGAGGACGACCAGCACGAGGATGACGTAGGCACGGAACATCCCTTCCGGAAGGATGAGGGAGAACAGGCCTACCAACAAATGCATCGTGGTGATCCCGACGAATCCGCCCACTAACAAGCGGCGACGCGGGATGATCGTGATCAACTTCAAGCCGATCAGCATCGCGGTAACCGAGACCACTCCGTTTGCCACGTTGGCAACAAGCGCCGCATTCGCCTCAAAGCCAGCTTCAATGAGTAGCTGCGACCCGTAATACATGATCGAGTTGATCCCGGTAAGTTGCTGGGCGACAGCGAGACCAATACCCACGAGTACGATGCGGCGCACCCAAGGAATCTTGAGCGAGGACCAGCTACCGGTCTTGGAGCGTTCCTCTTGCTGTGCGAGCGCCCTGACCTCGTCCATCTCCGCAACTGCGCGGTCTTCGGGGCGAACCTGTCGCAGCACTTCGAGTGCCTCTTCAGTGCGGCCCTTGGAAAGCAACCAGCGCGGGCTTTCTGGCATCCGCAGCATCCCGAAGAAGAGCACCAGCGCCGGCAGCGCCGCTACTGAGAGCATGATGCGCCAGACACCCTCCAAGTCGGAGAGCACGTTACCAATGATCGCGTTGACAAGGAAGGCCGCGCGTTGACTCATAAGAAACCTCCGCGTAGCTCGATACGTTGCCTCATTTGA
>NZ_JBQDBE010000031.1:0-23942 GCF_052090685.1 Gulosibacter sp.
AGCAGCACCTCTGGCACAACCCCTCGATCGAGCCCAACTTCTCGGAGTACCTCGAGCTCGACCTCGCAACCGTCGTGCCTTCGATTGCTGGGCCCCGTCGTCCACAGGACCGCATCGAGCTCACCGAAGCGAAGAAGCAGTTCGCGAGCGACCTCAATGACTACGCCGACACGAAGATCGACAATGTCAATGTCCTCAGCGAAGCAAGCTTCCCCGCATCCGACCCCGGCAAGTTCGAGACCGGTGCACCGTCATCCCTCCACTACGAGCGCGCGGCACACCCACACGACCGTGCCTCGAACCCGGTAACGGTGAACGACGGCAGCGCGGAATTCGAGATCGACCACGGTTCGGTCGCGATCGCTGCCATCACCTCCTGCACCAACACCTCGAACCCCTCGGTCATGATGGCTGCAGGCCTGCTCGCTCGCAACGCGGTAGAGAAGGGCCTAGAGACCAAGCCTTGGGTCAAGACCACCCTTGCTCCCGGATCCAAGGTCGTCACGAGCTACTACGACAAGTCGGGTCTCACCAGCTACCTCGACCAACTCGGTTTCTACCTCGTTGGTTACGGCTGCACCACCTGTATCGGTAACTCGGGACCGCTCGATGAGCCGATCTCTGAGGCGATCAACGACAACGATCTCGCGGTCACTGCGGTGCTCTCCGGTAACCGTAACTTCGAGGGTCGTATCAACCCCGACGTCAAGATGAACTACCTCGCTTCGCCGCCGCTCGTGGTTGCCTACGCGCTCGCCGGTTCGATGGACTTCGACTTCGACAACGAGCCACTCGGTAAGGGTAAGGACGGCAAGGACGTCTTCCTCTCGGACATTTGGCCAGCCGCTGACGAGGTACAGAAGGTCATTGACGCCTCGATCGACACCGACATGTACACCGATGAGTATGCATCGGTGTTCGAGGGTGACGAGCGCTGGCGTTCGCTGCCCACCCCGACCGGTGCCACGTTCGAGTGGGATGAGCAGTCGACCTACGTACGCAAGCCTTCGTACTTTGACGGCATGACGCTCGAGTTGACCCCCGTCGAGGACATCACGGATGCTCGCGTGCTCGTGAAGCTTGGTCACTCGACCACGACCGACCACATTTCGCCTGCGGGTTCGATTGCGATGGCAAGCCCAGCCGGTCGCTACCTCAGCGAGAACGGCGTGGAGCGTCGTGACTTCAACTCCTACGGTTCGCGCCGTGGTAACCACGAGATCATGATCCGCGGAACCTTTGCGAACATCCGCCTGAAGAACCTCCTGCTGGACGGCGTCGAAGGTGGCCACACCCGCGACTTCACGCAGGATGGCGGACCGCAGTCGTATATCTACGACGCTGCCCAGAACTACGCGGCACAGAACACCCCGCTTGTGGTGCTCGCCGGTAAGGAATACGGTTCAGGATCCTCGCGTGACTGGGCTGCAAAGGGCACGAGCCTGCTCGGCGTCAAGGCCGTCATCACCGAGAGCTTTGAGCGCATCCACCGCTCGAACCTGATCGGTATGGGTGTTGTCCCGCTGCAGTTCCCCGAGGGTGAATCGGCTGAATCGCTCGGGCTCGACGGTACCGAGTCCTTCTCGATCACCGGCCTGACGGAACTCAATGAGGGTCGTACCCCGAAGACGCTGCACGTGACGGCAACCCCGACCGAGTTCTCGGAAGAGGGTCGCGAGCCGGTCGAGTTTGACGCGGTAGTGCGCATCGACACCCCGGGTGAAGCCGACTACTACCGCAACGGCGGCATCCTGCAGTACGTGCTGCGTTCACTGGTCGCCAAGAACAGCAAGTAGCACTACACCTCGCTAAGGCGGGTTCGGTGTTGCGAGAAGTACTTCTCTTCTCGTAACCCCGAACCCGCCTTTGCGTTGCTTGAGAACGAGGGCCCGGGCAGAAACGGAGCCTCGACACAAGAGCGGAGACTCGAGGGCCGAATTGCTCTTCGACAGTGCCACCGCGTTAGGATTGGGCCTTACCCGGTCAGTGTAGGTGCCGACCGACCAGACGTCAGGGGAGTGGATGAACAAGGAGATTCTTCCCGGAATTCACACCCCGAGTGATCTCAAACCACTCAAGCTGCGCGCGATGAAGCGTCTCGCGCAAGAGATCCGCACATTCCTGATCGAGAACGTGTCGCGTTCGGGTGGGCATCTTGGACCGAACCTTGGCGCGGTCGAATTAACCCTCGCCATCCACCGCGTATTTGATTCGCCACACGATGCCATTGTCTTTGATACCGGGCACCAGTCATACGTCCACAAGCTCGTCACCGGCCGACAGGATTTTAGTCTGCTGCGCGAGCGTGGCGGTCTGGCAGGCTATCCACAGCGCTCAGAATCGGAGCACGACATTGTCGAGTCTTCGCATGCCTCGAGCTCGCTGAGCTGGGCGGATGGGATCTCACGCGCCTGGAAGATCGCGGGCGAACACGACCGCACCGTGGTTGCGGTCGTCGGTGACGGCTCGCTCACCGGTGGTATGACTTGGGAAGCGCTCAACAATATTAGTGATGACAACAGTCGTCGCATGGTGATCGTCGTGAATGACAATGGCCGCTCCTATGCACCGACCATTGGTGGTGTCGCAAGATTTCTCAACCGGGTTCGTACGGATCAGACGTATACGGCGCTCCAGCGACGCTCGGGAGAGGCCTTTTCACGAATTGGTGGGCGCCTGGGCCGCAGTATCTTTCGTGCGGTCCGTGGCGGTATGCACGGCTTTCTCGCACGATTCTCGAATGTTGACCAGCTGTATTCCAATCTCGACATCAAATATCTGGGGCCAATCGACGGGCATGATCAAGCTGCCCTCGAAGAAGCGCTTCGACAAGCCAAACGGCATCCTGGACCGGTCATCGTTCACGCCATCACCGAAAAGGGACACGGATTCCGTCCTGCCACCGAAGACGCCAACGACCAATTCCACGCAGTGGGCCAAATCGACCCGATTACGGGCGAACCGCTCGCAGCCTCGAATGGAAAATCCTGGACCAGCGTCTTCGGCGAAGAAATGGTTACGCTTGCGGGCGAGCGTGAAGACATCGTCGGTGTGACCGCGGCGATGCTGCGGCCGGTCGGGCTTGCGCCGATGAAGGCTGCCTACCCCGACCGTGTCCTGGATGTGGGGATCGCGGAACAACACGCCGTCACCTCAGCCGCGGGAATGGCTTACGGCGGACTGCACCCGGTGGTCGCGATTTACTCCACCTTCATGAACCGTGCCTTCGACCAGGTGCTCATGGACGTTGGGCTGCACCATGCGCCTGTCACCTTCGTGCTCGACCGCGCGGGAGTCACAGGGCCCGACGGACCGAGCCACCACGGGATGTGGGACTTGGCACTGCTGCAGGTGATCCCGGGGATCCGACTCGCCGCACCACGTGACGCCACCCGCCTTCGCGAGGAGTTGCGCGAAGCGGTTGAAGTTGAGGACAGCCCGACGGTGCTTCGCTACTCCAAGGGCCAAGTCGGGGCGGAAATCGAGGCCGTATCCCGGCTCGAAGACGGCGTGGATGTGTTGAAAATCGGTTCTTCAAGCGATGTGCTCATTGTTGCCGTTGGGTCAATGGCGGCAATCGCGGTGGAAGTCGCGAACTTTGTCGAGGTACAGGGCATCGGGGTCACGGTGGTGGATCCACGCTGGGTCGTACCGGTACCCGAGTCGGTCATTGAGCTCGCTCGTCACCATCGCCTCGTGATCTCGATCGAAGACGGCGTCAAGGTTGGCGGTATCGGTACGCGTATTCGTCAGGACCTTCGTGCTGCCGAGGTGGACGCCACGGTCACCGAACTTGGTCTCCCTGACGAGTTCATCGACCACGCCTCGCGCGAGCAAATCCTCGAGGATGCGGGGCTCACCTCCCGCAAGATCGGCCGGGACATCGTCGCGCAGGTGCTCGGATCGCGAGTACCCCACGCGCGCCCCGAGCGGGAAACGGGGGAGCCCCTCGCAACGGCCGAGATCATCCAGAGCCTGCGGTCGAACTAGGGGTCTCGTGGAACATTACGACATCAAGAAGGCGCGTCGGGAGCTCTACGCCCCAAAGCACGGCGTTTTTACCCTTGTTGATGTGCCCGAGCTCTGGTTTCTCAAGGTGGATGGGCATGGCGACCCCAATACCGCCCAGCAGTATCGTGAAGCGTTGGAAGCGCTATATCCGCTGAGCTACGCCATTCGCAAGATCTGCAAAGCGACACTCGGCCGTGTGCACACCGTGTCTCCGCTCGAGGGAATCTGGTGGGCGCAGGACATGTCGACCTTCGCAAGTCGGCAAAAGGACGATTGGGACTGGTCCATGATGATTGCCCAACCGGAGTACGTGACCGGCGACATTGTGTCGGAAGCCCACGAAGCTGTGCGTCCAAAGGCTCCAGTTGCGCTCGATCGAGTGCGGTTTGAGCCCCACACGGATGGACTCAGTGTGCAAACACTGCACATCGGCTCCTATGACGACGAGGGCCCGGTGCTGCAACGGATGCATGAGGAATACATTCCTTCGAAAGGCCTCACAATGACGGGGCGTCACCACGAGATATATCTGTCGGATGCGCGCAAGACAGCTCCGGAAAAGCTGCGGACGATTCTGAGGCAGCCCGTAAAACGCCTTTAGTTACGTCGAGACCGGTGTCGTAGAGAGCCGGTACTGGTTCTCTCGAAGTTCGCAGTTTTGATAAAGTGCCACAGCTTGGTGCGACACGCGACGACACGCCCGGAGAATAGCAATCCGTGGCACTTTTTCAAGAAGGTGCGAAGGTTGACGGAATTCGGGACTAGCCGTTACTCGGGACCGGGCGGCCGCTTGTCATCGGGAACCACATCCTCGGCAAGCTCGGAAGCAAGCGCCACGTCGCTGTGCGCCTTGCGTAGCGCTTCTCGAGGGTCTTCCAGATCGTCGTCGTCGAGCGCGATATCCGTGTGCTCACCTTTGTCATTGTCCCGAAGCCCACTCGGGTCGGCGTCGAGCCCCGTCCCGTCATCCGTCTTGGGGTCCGTCTGGATACCGAGCGCCTCACCGATCCCTTGTAAGGCTTTGGAAAATTCACCCGGGACGATCCACACGGTGTTCGAGTCGCCCTCGGCAATTTTTGGCAGCACTTGCAGGTACTGGTAGGCGAGGAGCTTGGAATCAGCGTTGCCGCGATGGATGGCATCAAATACCTGCAGAATGGCGCGTGCCTGGCCTTGAGCTTGCAAGATCTGCGCCTGTGCGTTTCCTTCGGCACGCAGGATCTGTGCTTGTTTCTCGCCCTCGGCGCTGAGGATTTCAGACTGTTTGATCCCCTCCGCATTGAGGATTGTTGCTCGACGGTCGCGTTCGGCGCGCATCTGCTTCTCCATTGAATCCTGCACGCTCGGTGGTGGGTCGATCGCTTTGAGCTCGACCCGATTCACGCGGATACCCCAGCGACCAGTCGCATCATCGAGCACACCACGGAGCTGACTGTTGATGTTGTCGCGACTGGTGAGCGTCTGTTCGAGGTCGAGGGAGCCGATCACATTTCGCAGCGTGGTAACCGTGAGTTGTTCAATGCCCTGAATGTAGTTCGCGATTTCGTAGGTTGCGGCCTTCGGATCAGTCGGTTGAAAGAAAATCACCGTGTCGATGCTGACCACGAGGTTGTCGGAAGTAATCACCGGTTGCGGTGGAAATGACACGACCTGCTCGCGGAGATCAACGTTGGCGCGTACCCGATCGATGAAGGGCACGATGAAATGCAACCCGGGGTGCAGCGAACGGTGATAGCGTCCGAGCCGTTCGATGATGAGCGCGGTTGCCTGCGGAACAATCCGTACGGCACGTGCCAACACGAAGAACGTGAAGACGATGAGCAATAGCAACACGGAGTAGAGCACTATGTCGGCGATGAGGGAGTCAGGCATTCGGGGCCTCCTCGGATGGGGGTGTGAATTCGTCATGGTCTGCGTCGACGACTGCTGTGGCACCGTCGATGCGCACGACTCGGACAATGTCGCCTACTTGGAATGTGCGCTCCGGATCCACGCTACGAGCGGACCAGTCTTCGCCAATCACTTTCACCAGCCCCGTGCGGTTCGTGGTGATTTCGAGGATTTCCCCTTGCCGGCCGATGTACGCCGCGACATTGGTGAGTTCAGTTGCAGCGGCCGGCCGGAGCTTACGCAGCGCAATCGGCCGCACGACGATCAGCAGCAGTGCTGAGATGCCAACGAAGACGAGCACCTGCACTACGAGCGAGCCGCCGGCAAGCGCAACACTGGCCGCACCGAGCGCCGCGATCGTGAGCATCACGAAGACCAGGTCGAGCGAGGCTACCTCGATCAGACCGAGAATGAGCGCGGCTGCGACCCAACCGAGCCACTGGAACTCTCGCAACCACTCCATGCCCGCCTCCCGTTACGTCTGCGTCATCGGGTGGGATGAATTTTCATTGTAGGCGGTCGGGTTGCGGATGCTCGGGGCAAGTGGAATCGGCGACGGCCGGCTCAGAAGCTGGCGGCGCAAAAACATCTCCGCAGGCCGTCAACTGGGACGACCTGCGGAGACAATTCTGGGGTTCGGAGTTGCGGACCTAGCGGTGTGCCGCTCCGCGGATCGGTGGGTTGTGGAAGGTAGCGCCGAATGCCTTCTGGCTTGCACCGACACGGTCGAGGTATGGCGTGATGCCACCCGAGTAGAGCGGGAACCCGGCACCGAGGATGAGGCAGAGGTCGATGTCTTCGACTGCCTCGACCACGTTCTCCTCGAGCATGATGTGGATTTCCTCGGCCAAGCCGGTCTCGACGCGATCGCGGAATTCTTCAGCGCTGAGCGGCGAGTTCCCGTCGGTGCCCACAATCTTGCGGAACTCCTTGGTGTATCCCTTCTTCTCGCCCTTGGAATCGCGCTCGATGAGCTTCGCGCCCGCATCGGCGAGATTGTTGAGATTCTCCGACTCGAAGAAGCGCTCGGGGAACGGGGCGTGGTGCGACTCGAGTACGTGCGCACCAACCTTGAGACCGACGAGTTCGAGCAGTTCGAACGGCGTCATCGGCAAGCCCATTGGCGCGAGCGCAGTGTCGACCACTTCGATCGGCGTACCCGTGTCCACTGCGTGCATCGATTCACCGAGCACCTTTGCGAGCACACGGTTGACCACGAATCCGGGGCGGTCGCGCGTGATGACGGCATTCTTCTTGAGGTCCTTCGCTACAGCCATCGCGGTCGCAAGCGTCACCTCGTTCGTCTTTTCCGCATTGACGACCTCGAGCAGTGGCATCACCGCAACGGGGTTGAAGAAGTGGAAACCCACGAGACGTTCTGGATGCTTGAGCACGCTGCCAATCTCATCCACCGAAAGTGAAGAGGTATTGGTTGCCAGAATCGTCTCTTCCGAAACGATATTTTCGAGGTCGGCGAATACATCCTGTTTGACTTTGACCTCTTCGAACACCGCCTCGATCACCCAGTCGCAGTCCGCGAACTTGGAGCGATCGGTGGTGCCGGTCACGAGTGCTTTAAGGCGCTTGTGGTTGTCAGCGTCAAGACGGCCCTTTTCGGTGAGTTTGTCGAGCTCGGCATGTACCCCGGCGACGCCGCGGTCAACGCGTTCCTGGTCGAGGTCGGTGAGCACGACCGGCACCTGGAGGCGACGGACGAAGAGCGTGGCGAACTGGGTTGCCATGAGCCCGGCACCGACTATGCCGACCTTCGTAATCTTGTGGGCGAGCTCCTTATCCGGGGCTCCTGCGGGCCGCTTGGCACGCTTTTGCACGAGGTCAAAGGCGTACATCGAGGCCATGAATTGGTCACCCACGATGAGTTCGCCAAGCGCATCGTTCTCTGCTTCGAATCCCTTCGCGCGGTCGTTGTGCTTCGCGAGCGCGAGGATGTCGAGCGCCTTATACGGAGCGAGGGGGACGGTACCGAGCTTGGCTTCGAGCTGCTTACGAGCGATCTTGATGGCGATATCCCACTTGGCTACCCGCTCCATTTTGCCCGGCTCATTTGGCCGCGTGACCTTCTCTTTACCGGTGAGCACCGCATCCGCGAACTTCAGCGAGTCTTCGAGGAAGTTGACGGCGCCGATGAGGCGGTCAAAGATCCCGAGTTCGTGTGCCTGCTGGGGCTTGAGGGTGCGGTTCTGCTTGAGTGGGTTCTCAATAATCACCTTGAGGGCGTTCTCGATGCCAATGAGGTTTGGCAGGATGCTTGCCCCGCCCCAGCCCGGGACTAGTCCGAGGAAGGCCTCCGGCAGCGCCACCGCGGGGCAGGACGTGTCGATAGTCCGGTAGTCCGAGTTCAGTGCAACCTCGAGGCCGCCGCCAAGCGCTAGGCCGTTTACGAACGCGAAGCTCGGAACGCCGAGGTCGCCCAGGAGTCCGAGGACGTTGTGGCCGAGTTCGGCAAGGAGCCGACCTTCTTTGGGACTGGGAATCTGATTGACCAGCGACAGATCTGCGCCGGCGGCGAAGTTGAATCGCTTGCCGGTGATCGCGACCGCATCAATTTCTTTGGCCTTGGCGCGCCCGCGCTGTGCCTCGAGCGTTGTCCCGAGACCGACGAGAGTGTTTGGGCCGAGGGTATTCGGGCGTTTATAGTCGCGATTATTGTCAAGGGTGATCAGCGCGATGATCTTGCCCGAAGGAAGCGTGATATCGCGGACCTTCGCTTCCGTGATCACCTCCCCTTCAACCGCGTTGACGAGGGGGCCGTAGTAATCCGCATCGAATGTTGGGGTCTTCAATTCCCTGCCTACTTTCCAGCTCGTGCGTGCTTCTTGCGGTTCCAATTCGGGTTCTCCCAAATCATGGTGCCGCCTTGACCGAGTCCGACGCACATCGCGGTGACGCCGTAACGGACCTCGGGATGCTCTTCAAATTGGTTTGCGAGTTGCATCATCAGCCGCACACCACTGGCTGCCAGCGGGTGGCCCATGGCAATTGCGCCACCGTATTGGTTGACCGAGGGGTCGTCATCCTTGATGCCGAAGTGATCGAGGAAGGACAGCACCTGCACCGCAAAGGCCTCGTTCAACTCGAAGAGGCCAATATCGTCAATCTTGAGCCCTGCGCGTTCCAGCGCGCGCTCAGTCGAAGGGACAGGCCCGAGGCCCATGACCTCGGGCTGCACACCGGCGAAACCATAGGAGACCAGACGCATCCTCGGCTTGAGCCCCAACTTCTTGACCGCGTGCTTTGACGCGAGAATCGACGCGGTGGCACCATCCGTCAGCGGCGAAGCGTTACCCGCGGTGACCTTGCCATGGGGACGGAACGGCGTCTTGAGTCCGCTGAGTCCCTCCATTGTCGTGTCGGGGCGAGGATGCTCGTCACGGGTTGCGAGGCCCCAGCCGGCTTCCGACTCGAGGGCAACGGGGACGAGGTCACGAGCGAACTTGTCCGCGGCGTAGGCTGCGGCCGTCTTTTGCTGCGAGCGCATCGCAAAATGGTCCGCACGCTCTTTGGTGAGCTCGGGGAAGCGGTCGTGCAATCGTTCGGCCGTCTTGCCCATATTGAGTGCATCGCCCTCAACGAGACGCTCCGAGAGGAAACGGGGATTGGGGTCAGCGTCGAAGCCCATCGGGTGACGCCCCATGTGCTCCACGCCACCGGCAATCGCGACATCGTACTGGCCGAAGCCGATCGATGCGCCCATGAGGGAGGCCGCAGTGAGGGCTCCCGCACACATCCGGTCAATTGCGAGCCCCGGAACCGTGTTCGGAAGTCCGGCAAGCAGCGCCGTGGTCCGACCAAGCGTCAAACCCTGATCGCCCTGCTGCGTTGTCGCGGCGATTGCCACGTCGTCGTATCGTTCGCCGGGGATTTCGGGATTGCGCTCAATGAGCTCACGCATCGCTTTGACCACGAGGTCATCAGCACGCGTTTGCCAGTACATCCCTTTCTCTCCAGCGCGGCCGAACGGTGTGCGAGCACCGTCGATGTAGTAGACCTCGGATCCGGTCACGTATCCTCCCTAGCCAGTTTCTGTCCGCGTCCTCGCGGGCAATACAACGGTCAATCTTATCCAGACCACACTAAGAGTGTGCTCAGGATTTATGCGGCTTCGACAAATGCCTCCGCAATCACGGGAGCCGTAATGTCGATCTGCCACTGCCGCGCGCCCAAGTTGGCAAGCTGCTGAGAAATCGATTCAGCATCCGTACCAACCGGCTCCCAACATACCTGCCGCAGATAGGCGGGAGTTAACAGGTTGTCGGTGGGAACGTGGAGCTGCTCCGCGGTGTCAGCCACCGCGGGACGGGCGGCCTTGAAGCGGGCATCCGCTTCCGGACGCTTATTGGCCCAGCCCTTGGGGTGCGGGATGCCGTTTCCGGATCTGGCGGTGCGCTGCGGAAGCTCTTCGGTGGTCAGTCCGCGTCGAATGGCGGCACCCCAGCGGTCAATCTGGGTGCGCGACTCTTTGCCAGTGAAGGTCTTGAGGGCCGCCAGCTTGTTGAGGGTTCGAGGCAGTGCCTGCGCGGCAGCCACGATGGCGCGATCGGGAATGATGCGTCCGGGGGCGGTATCCGTCTCGCGGGCATAGTCATCGCGGGCAAGCCAAAGTTCGCGGGCAACAGCCAGTTGGCGCGGGGATCGGAGCGACGAAAGTCGGGAAATCCGGCGCCAGCGCTCGGGGTCGTGCGGTTTGGGTCGGAATCCGAGGAGGTGCTCAAACTCTTCTTTGGCCCAGCCGTCTTTACCCGCGTCGATGAGTTCCTCGGCAAGCCGATCGCGAACATCGATGAGGAGTTCCACGTCGAGTGCCGCGTATGCGAGCCAGGATGCGGGCAGCGGCCGCACCGACCAATCATCTGCAGAATGTGCCTTGGCGAGCTCGATACCAAGCAGTTCTTCAACGACTGCGCCGAGCCCCACGCGGTCTTTGCCAAGGAGCCTCGAAGCAAGTTCCGTGTCGAAGAGGTTATTGGGGATGAGATCTATTTCCCGCATGCACGGCAGGTCTTGGGTGGCAGCGTGAAGGATCCACTGCTCATCCTGAATGGCGGCCGCGAGGTCGGCGAGCGAGCCGAATGGGATTGGATCGATCAGGAGTGTTCCGGATCCACGACGGAAGATCTGCACGAGATACGCGCGGTCGGAGTATCGAAAGCCGGAGGCCCGTTCTGTATCGATTGCGATTGGGCCGTGCCCGTCGCGAAGTCGAGTGATGGCAGCCGCCAATTCCTCGTGGGTGTCGATGACATCGAGGTCACCGCGTTCCACGCGTCGGGCATCAACCGCGGCCATGATTCCGAGCGATGTGTCGAATTGCGGGTACTTCGCTCGAGTCAACCGGAGGCAGACCGCTGAGCATGCATAGCAGGGTGCTCCATGCCGCGACATGCGGCGCGAGGTCATCCGACTGCGGTGACCATGATGCGCGCATCTCGATTTGGGAGCCTTCTCCGTGTTCGGTGAGTTCCCCAAAACCCTTGGAGTTCACTACCGTGACCGTCCCGGAGGGGTAGTCGTAATCAGCCTGCTCCTCTTCGAGAGCATCCATGAGCCAGGACCACGCAACATCCGGGAGCATCGCATCCGCACCGATATCAGTCTCAAGTGGAGCCTGTGCGAAGGAAACGATTCGAAACTGTCCGCGCCAAGCCTCCGGTTCAGACAAATCGTGCAGCATGATGAAGCGCCCGGTGCCAAAATGGGAGTCTCCTTCAAGCTGACCCGGACTAACATCAGCGGCGAGCGCAAGGGAGTTGGGCGCCAGATCATCTGGCGGTCGAATCTCCTGAACGCGCAGGTCGCTTCGGAACTCGACCGCTCGGATAGACTCCGCAGCTCGATCGAATTCCGCTGGCACTGGATGCAAACTGACCACCACGCGAAGAGAGTATGCAGGCGCCCGGCAGCGATTGGACAGGCGCGCCGATGAGTGAGGGGACCGAGAAAAGAAAGTATGCGCGAAACGTCAAAGAACCCAAACTGGCCACTTCACCTTGGTGCTTTTACCCTCGGTGCCGCGGGGCTTACCGCCACCGCAATTGGCGGTTTGGGGAGCCTGCTCGCGAGAACACTGATCACGAGCCGGCCAACGGCACCGGAGACCGTGCGAGTGACCGCAATCACGGTGGATCCGGACACTCCCGGCGCGGGCACGATCGAATTGCAACGCACGATCGAATCCGAGCAGGCGGGGCAGTACACAATTTCCTGGGGTGGCGGCCGTGGCCGGGCGGTTCTTGCGGAGATTGTGCACGCGACGGTTGGCACCGTCACCCGACGCTATTTTGGTGCCGTTGGGATGCAGTTGGTGGGTACCAAGATGGTGCGCGTCATGTCGGCACCGCAGCGCGATATTGCTGATCTCGGATTGCCTTGGGAAGAAGTTGAAATTCCCACCGAGCTTGGGAACGCACCTGCGTGGCTGATTCCGGCGACCGAGCCAAAACCCGGACACTGGATGATTCACGTGCACGGCCGCGGTGCCTCGCGAGTGGAACCCTTGCGCACGGTGCCCCTTGCTGCCGCGCGCGGGTGGAACTCGCTCGTGGTCACGTATCGCAATGACTACGGTGCACCAGCCGCTCCCGGCGGCCGCTACGGGCTGGGACTTACCGAATGGCGCGATGTGGATGCGGCGATTGAGTGGGCAGTCGCCCGCGGCGCTCGGCGCATCCTACTGGCGGGTTGGTCAATGGGCGGTACGATCGCCACGCTCACGTACCTGCGGTCTCGCTTCAATCCAATGATCGAGGGGATTATGCTCGAGTCGCCGGGTGTGGATTGGCGCGCGACGATCGAATATCAGCCGAGCGTGAAATGGATTCCTGACCGCTCAAAGCGTTTCGCCAACTGGCTGCTGCGCTCCGATCTCGGTCGTTCCCTTATCAGGCTCAAGGAACCGATCAACCTCGAAGATGTGGATCTTGTCGCCCACGCCCACGAAATTGAAGTACCGGTGCTGCTGCTGCACTCCGCGGGGGACACCATCGTTCCCGTCGGGCCGAGCCGCCGACTCGCCGAGACATTGCCGGGGATCGTCGAATACGAAGAGTTTGCCAGTGCCCGCCACGTGCGCCTGTGGAATCGAGAACCCAATCGCTGGGAACGCGTGGTGGGTAACTGGTTGGATGCGCGGGGTTAGCGAAGCTGCGCGGGGGATTACTGCGACAGCAGCCGCTGATAGATAAAGCTCTCGGAGTCTTCGAGGAGCAGTTCGCGCGAGAACGCCGTGCCAGTCTCTGAGCCGGGCAACGACGTCGCGTCGTTCGGTGCGAATACCGGGGCCTGGGTCAAACAGATTTCATCCAACCGACCTTCGTCGAGGAACTGGCTGATCAGCCGGTTGCCACCCTCCACCACAATTTGGCGCAGGTCGCGCTCTTTCAGCGCCGCGAGCACCTCGTCGAGCGAGAGCCGGCCGTCCCGCGGGGAAAGCTCTTGAATCTGCGCGCCCGGGATGGTGCGTTCCACTTCGGCACGCGCCTCGGCGGGGCAGCATACGAGCACTGACGCTGCCGCATCCTCGACCGAAATTCGGTGACCCTCAAGATTCCCCGAGCCGGTGACGATGCACAGCCACGTTGGTTTGGTCGCGAGGTGACGCTCTTGTCGCACCGTTTGTGCGCCCACGATGATCGCGTCGCTCATTTGCCGAATGATGCCGAGGATGCGCCGGTCGGCCCGATTCGAGAGTGTGTCGGAGGTGCTATCCGAACCGGTGACGCGACCGTTAAGCGAGCCGATCATATTCATCCGCACCCAATCTCGGCGCGGTGGGGTGTAGAGCTCGCGAATCTGCTCATCCACGCTCTCGTCACGGAGGTTCAGGATGTCGCCCGGCCTGGCAAATTGTGCCGTGAGAATGCGCAGCCAGTCTGGGTCTGGCATGGACTCGATTGTGGTCGCCACTCGGTCAGCCTAGGTCTTGTGAGTGCTGCGCGGGAGCACTCGCTGCCGCGCCCGTTGCTCCCGCGAGCTGTTCTTGGACCTGGCGCTTCACGCGGCCGAGCATCCCGACCATGCCGCGCAGTCGAAGTGGCGAGACCTGCTTGGTGATGCCGAGATCGAAGGGGAAGTCAGCGGGGATATCGAGGACTTCTTCGACGCTGAGCCCGCTGATGCCCTGGACCAAAATGGATGCGAACCCGCGCGTGGTTGGCGCTTCCGGAGGAGCTTTTGCGAACATCTGGACTACGCCATCGCGCACCTCGGTGGTGATAAACACGGGGGATTGGCACTCAATAACCTGCTCGAAGGGCACGTCTTGGTATTCCTCGGGGACTTCGGGAAGTTCATCCGAAAACTCGAGGAGAAGATTGAGCTTTTCGCTATCGGGAACCGCGTGAAAGTCATCACGGATCTCCGCGAGCTGATTCGGCAAAGCAGTCATGGCATCCTTTCTGGCCGTCGGTATGCGCTCGAAATACTGGGGGCGTGGTTAGCGCCGCGGGAATTCGCCGGGCGCCTCACCCTTCACGATTGGCGCGCCAACGAGGGAGCCCCATTCGGTCCAAGAACCGTCGTAGTTGCGAACATTCTTGAAGCCGAGGAGGTGCTGCAAGACAAACCAGGTGTGGCTCGAACGCTCACCGATTCGGCAGTAGGCAATGACGTTTTGGTTGGCATTGAATCCGAGCTCCGCTTCGTAGATTGCCTCGAGTTCCGCACGCGATTTGAAGGAACCGTCCTCGGCTGCGGCGCGTGCCCATGGCACATTCTTTGCGGTGGGGATGTGCCCGCCACGAAGCGCACCCTCGTCCGGGTAGTCGGGCATGTGCGTCTTTTCGCCCGTGTACTCCGGGACGCTGCGGACATCGAGCAGCGGTTCACCGGTGCCCAAGTGAGCCTGGACATCGTCGCGGAGGGCACGAATCGGTGCGTCCTGACGCTCGACTACGGGGTAGTCCACGGCTGGGCGCGAGGGCGCCTCACGGGTGAGTTCGCGGCCCTCGGCGATCCATTTGTCGCGGCCACCGTCGAGCAGACGAACATCCTCATGCCCGAAGAGAGTGAAGACCCACAGTGCGTAGGCTGCCCACCAGTTCGAGCGGTCGCCGTAAATTACGACCGTGTCTTCGCGAGCGATCCCGAGACCACTGAGCAGTGTGGCGAAACCTTC
This sequence comes from Gulosibacter sp., assembly GCF_052090685.1. Classification (NCBI taxonomy): domain Bacteria; kingdom Bacillati; phylum Actinomycetota; class Actinomycetes; order Micrococcales; family Microbacteriaceae; genus Gulosibacter; species Gulosibacter sp. The sequence continues at coordinate 15,035 of NZ_JBQDBE010000031.1, forward strand.
ACCGTCGACGTAGTCACGAACCACCTCATCATTGAGGTCGGTGTGCCAATCGATTTTCACGGTACCGGGGATGTGACCGGTCTCGTAGAGCAGCACATCCTCATCGGACTCAACGACAACAAGCCCTTCGCGGTCGAGGTTTTTCGCGAGCCATTCCGTCGAAACGAGGCGCTCAGGGTGCGCGTATTCGGCAAACTTCGGTTGCTGGTCTAGCTCAATGCTCACGAAAACACTCCTCAAATCGTGCGCCACGGTTGTGATGGCGACTCAACCAGGCTAGACGAGCAAGCGATTGTCGAGGAAGATTCGCCGAGCATATTACCTAAGAGCGTAATCGCGCGTAGGCTGAATTGTCCCAGTTTTTCTCACGCAGGAGCGTTTCGTGGCATCAGGCGGCATCGTTCAGCTCACCGATCGAGTACCCCAAATGACGGCTCAAGAGATGGTGGATGCACTGGTTCCACCGCCGCAATTCCGCACCGCGAGTTTCGACTCGTATATCCCAGACGAGAACTACGCCTCGCAGCTTGAGGCCGTCGAAGTGTGTCGAAACTTCGCCGGTGATGTGACGGCGAAGGGGACCAGCGGTCTCGGATTCATTTCGCGCCTCCTGTTCTCAAAGAAAACGAACACCACGAAACCCGGTATTTACCTTGACGGTGGCTTTGGTGTCGGTAAGACCCACTTGCTTGCGGCCACGTGGCATGCCTATCCCGGGCGCAAGTATTTCGGCACGTTTATTGAGTACACGGCGCTTGTCGGTGCGCTCGGCTATCAGAATGCGGTCAAGGCATTCACTGGCGCCTCGCTGATCGCGATTGACGAGTTTGAACTTGATGATCCGGGCGACACGATGGTGATGTCGAAGCTGCTCGGTGAACTCGTTGATACCGGTACCTGCGTCGCGGCGACTTCGAACACTCCGCCAAATGCGCTCGGTGAGGGCCGCTTTGCTGCGCAGGACTTCCTGCGCGAAATCACGAAGCTCTCTTCAGTCTTCGAGACTCTGCGCATTGACGGTGTCGACTTCCGTCGACGTGCCGTTGAGGGTGAGGCCATTGTCACCAAGTCCGAGCAACTGCAGGCACAGGTGGATACGCGGGTTGAGCAAGGTCAGACCATCAGCCGCGATTCCTTCCGCGGCGTGATTGATCACCTCGCAAAGGTGCACCCTTCTCGCTACGTGAAAATGCTCGAAGAGATTGACACCATCGTGCTTGAGGACGTGAAAGAACTCACGAACCAGGCGGAGGCGCTGCGGTTTGTTGCCTTTATCGACCGGGTCTATGACGCGCAGATCCCGGTGATTGCAAGTGGTCTGCCCCTCGATGAAATCTTCGGTGGGGGGATGCTCGAGGGCGGGTACCGGAAGAAGTACCTCCGATCGGTCTCGCGCCTCATCGCATCCACCGGTGCCGCAGCGCCATCGCTCGTGTAGGCGCTATTCCACTTCTCCCGAGACGTCGACGGCCTCTCGCTTGACACCCGTGATGATGGCATAGGTGAGGCCCGCAATCGCGGCACCGACGAGGGGCGCGACCCAGAACAGCCAAAGCTGACCGAGGTATTCACCACCGCCGAAGAACGCCGTTGCCGTTGAACGCGCCGGGTTCACCGAGGTGTTCGATACCGGAATCGAAATGATGTGGATCAGCGCGAGCCCGAAACCAATTGCGATCGGTGCGAACCCGACCGGGGCACGATCGTCGGTGGCGCCGAGGATGATGTAGAGGAAGAACGCGGTGAGGACCACCTCGGCGATCAGCACGGCAACGAGCGAGAACCCGCCGGGGGAGAGCTCCCCGTAACCGTTCGAGGCGAATCCGCCGGGCTCGAAATCGGGGGCACCCGAAGCAATCAGCCACAGCACGCCAGCGCCCGCGGCACCCGCAATGACTTGGGTAATGACGTAGGGGAGGACATCGCGCCATTCAAAGCGCTTTGCGACGGCAAGGCCGAGGGTAACGGCAGGGTTGAAGTGGCCGCCGGAGACGTGACCGACGGCGTAAGCCATCGTCAAGACGGTGAGGCCAAAGGCGAGGGCGACGCCGAGGTGTCCCACTCCGACTGAGATTTGATCATCACCGACAAATTTCGCGGCCAGTACGGCGGAACCGGCTCCGCCAAATACGAGCCAGAAAGTACCGAGAGCTTCCGCGCCGAGGCGGTGAGCAAGTTTCGGGGTTGCGGGTGTGGATGACATGGCTTCCTCCGATGTGCGGGGGTGAACTGAATGACCGGATCCGGTCATTCATCAACCTAGTGCGGTGAGGCCACTTGCGGTTGAACTATGGGTCATCGCTGCACAACGGGGTAATTGTTGGTACAGACTGAGCACTGAGAACCGATTTTGACGTGACAACTGTTACAAGAGGGGTTAGTTTATGGAATATTGAAACGTTTGGTTCAGTGTGGACGTAATCCACGAGCCGCGTGCGAACCACCTCGCAAAGTAGCGAGGACCATGATCACATCCGACGTGAGGGCTGGACTATTGAGCAATGTTGACGCGACCAAGGTCGCATCCCCAAAAACGAAACGTCCACTCGGCACCTTCGAAATCGCGGCGATTGGTCTCGGCTTCATGGGGCCGGTCATGGCGATGTCACTCAACGGCATCGGTGTCGCTGCCCTCGTCGGTAAATCCGTACCGTTCACATTCATCGCCGCCTTTATCGGCACTCTTCTGGTGGCATACGGGTTCGTCCGACTCACTCAGCGCATCACGCACGCGGGGTCGGTGTATGCGCTCGCGGGCACCACGCTCGGCCCGCGTGCAGGCTTCTTCGGCGGCTTCGCGCTGCTGGGAACGTATATCTTCTTTGCCGCCTGCATCGTTGGTGCCTGTGCCGTGTTTTTCGAGGCAATGATGGCCGAGCTCGGCGTCCTCATGCCTCCCGGAATGTGGATGCTGGTGGCACTCGGCGTGGGGATCCTCGCCCTGGTACTCAACCTTCGTGAATCCGCCATCGTCGCCCGAGTGCTGCTCGGGATCGGCTTCGTGGGCATCGGCGCGATGCTCGTGCTCGCGGTCGTGATCATTGTGCAGCTTGGTGCGGGTACCGCACCGGTGTCCACCGGCCTTGACCTTTCGACGCTCACCCCTGGGGATGCTCCCATCACCGCGATCATGACTGCCGCGGTGTTTGGCTTTCTCTCGTGGGCGGGTTTCGAATCCGGTACATCACTCGGTGAAGAATCTGCCGAACCAAAGCGCGTGATTCCACGCGCCGTGCTCCTCGCGGTCATCATCGGTGGTTTCGTGTACGTGTTCATGATGTTTGCACAAACCGTCGGATTCGGTACCGACGAGGCGGGTGTGGAAGCCTTTGCGACCGCTTCATCAACCCTCACAACCCTGTCATCGATGTACATTGGGCCGTGGTTTGCCGTGATCATTTCGATCATCGCTTTCCTCGTGGCATTCGGCGCGCTCTTGAGTTCCAGTACGGCCGCCTCCCGGCTGCTCTTCGCGCTGGCCCGCGACGGCTTCGGACCAAAATCCTTCGCGAAAATAAATCCGACCACGCAGGTACCGTCCGTATCGGTCATTGTGGCCGTCATCCTGACCACCGTCATGGCACTCGCCCTCGGTGCCTTCGGTGCCACGAGCGTGGATGCGTACTACTGGTACGCAACAATGGGCACGCTGTGCATGGTCATCGCCTACGGCATGACCTCAATCGGTGTTATTCGGTACACCTTTAAGAAGGGCACGGGAATCCCGAAATGGGAGATTATCTTCCCAGTGCTTGCCCTGGTGTTCCTCGGGTATGTATATGTGATTCAGGTGGTTGGCCAAGAACCGCCCTATACCTACTTCCCCTGGCTCGCCGGAGCCTGGTGCCTCGTGGGGCTCATTATCGTGCTGAGCCGCCCCGCACTGGCAAAACGAATCGGATCCCGACTGACCGTAGAGGATATTGACGCATGACCGAACCCAACACCGCAGCCAATGCGGAAACTGAGACCATACCGAGCCGTGACGAACTTATCTTCCTTGCGACACATGATCTCGCCGCACGCACGAAGGGCAGGGCACTGCGACTCGAGGAATTCACCGAGACCACCACACTCGGGTGGGTACCGGCAAACCTCGGTATCGGACCACTCGGGCACATCGTCGATGGCATCCCATATGGCTCATCCGGTGATCTCCGACTCAAGCCGGATCTCGACACAAGAGTCCGCATTGACACGATCCCCGGACGCACGCCGCTCAACCTTGTGTTTGCTGATCTCATCGAACTTGACGGTTCCCCATGGGAATCCTGCTCGCGCTCGTTTCTAAAACGCGCGATTGCGGACCTCAACGAGCACGGTATCGACATGACCTCTTCCTTTGAACACGAGTTTGTCGACATGTCGGCCAAGGCTGAGCCGCACCCGTTCTCCCTGCAGAACTATCGCAATGCCGAACCGCTCGGTACACAACTCATGGCCACGCTGCACAGAGCCGGACTCGAACCGGAAAACTGGCTACCGGAATACGCCGAAAATCAATTTGAAATTACCGTCCGACCAACCACCCCGCTCGCATCCGCCGACCGGGCAATCCTCATCCGCGATATCGTGCGTGACCTTTACGAGGCACACGACCGCCACGCCAGCTTTGCGCCGGTGATCACGCCGGGCGGCGGCGGCAATGGCGTGCACGTGCACTTCGGCCTCTATCGGGCCGACGGCGAGAACCTGCTCTGGGACCCCTCTCGGCCGGGCCGGCTGTCAGTACTCGGCGGCAAATTCGCCGCCGGCATCGTGAAGTATGCACCGGATATGGCCGCGCTGTTCGCACCATTGTTCACGAGCTATGACCGTCTGGCACCGCACAATTGGTCCACGGCCCGCGCCTTTCTTGGTCTGCAGAATCGTGAGGCGCTACTGCGCATCTGCCCCACGAATGAGCTCGACGGTCGCGATCCCTCTTCGCAACTTCACTTCGAGTTCCGCGCGAGCGACATCGGGGCGAACCCGTGGCTGTTACTCGGCATCATCATCCGAGCCGGACTCGCTGGCATCGATGAAGACCTCGATCCCGCTCCCGTGATTGAGGGTGAAGCCGACCTTGAAGGGGAGCACAAGGACCTCGCCGAACTCCCCGGCGATCTTGCCAATGCACTCGACCGCTTCGAAGCGAGCGAAACCGTCCGAGGTTGGTTCCACGAGAATTTTGTGACGACGTTCGGCGCAGTGAAACGCGAGGAGATTGCGCAGCTCAAGGGACTCACCCCGGCAAAGCAATGTGAGGTGTACACCAATGTCTACTGAGGGAATTTCACTGACATCACCGACGACAACGACTCTGGATTTCTCCGATCTACCGTTGTTCGACCATCACTGCCACGGCGTGATCACACACGATGTCGACCGAGCGGCGTTTGAAGCGATGATTTCCGAGTCCTCGCGTCCAGCGACAACGGGAACGACCCGGTTTGATTCGCAGGTGGGCTTCCAGGTACTCGCGCACTGCGCACCGCAACTTGGACTCGCCGCATTTCCCGATCCCGATGAGTACCTCGCCCGGCGTGCAGAACTCGGCAGTGAAGAGGTCAATCGCCGGCTCCTCAAGGCCGCAAATATCACGGTTTTTGGTATCGAAACCGGTCACGGCGCCGATCTCATTAATTCCCCCGCAGACATCTCGCAGATCACCGGAGCGACATCCTGCGAGATTGTGCGTCTCGAGGTCGTCGCCGAACAGGTGACGGCGCGGATGCGCGGACAGCGCGCCTCTGCCGAGGACCTGCTGAGCGCCATCGAACACGAATTGGACGCGCGTCTCGAGCATGCGGTCGGCGTGAAGTCCATCGCGGCCTATCGAATCGGGTTCGATTTTTCAGCGGAGCGACCCACACCCGATGAGCTGCGCGACGCAGCCCAACAGCTGCTGGATGGAGACGGCCCGGTACGTCTCGACAGCCACGTGCTCATTCGGCACCTCATTTGGCTGGCCATCGACCGTCAGTGCGTGATTCAACTCCACGTGGGTTACGGCGATGATGATGTGGACCTGCATCACTGCAATCCGCTGCTGCTGACGCAGCTGCTCCGCGCAACAGTGGATTCGGGAGCCCGGTTCATGCTGCTGCACTGCTATCCGTTTCATCGCGAAGCGGGCTATCTCGCGGATGTTTTCCCACATGTTTACTTCGACGTCGGGCTCGCGATTAACTACACGGGATCGCGATCCGAGGCGATCATCGCCGAATCGCTCGAGCTCGCGCCATTCGGGAAGATTCTCTTCAGCGGTGATGCGTGGGGAGCAGCCGAACTGTACTACCTCGGCGCCATGCTTTTCCGTCGCGGGCTCGCCGCAACGCTGACCCGCTTCGCCGAGCTCGATGGCTGGCCGCAATCGCAGTGTGAGCGGGTTGCGCGGATGATCGCCTATGAGAATGCCGCTCGGGTATACGGTGTAGATCCACTCGGGGCAGTTGCTGCAAAAGCGCTCGCTTTGAGTCCCGACTCACCCGTTACCGAAACGGGTGGAAACGGCGAAAACGAATGACGGCGACTCGGATGCCTGACCTCATTAGACAGTGGCTTGATGCGCTCGCGGTGGAGCTTCCCGCAGCTGCAACACTGCGCAGAGCACTGCACCAGAATCCGCGTGTCAGCGGTCAAGAAGACGACACGGCAGTCGCGGTGGCGGGCGCGATGGACCTGGAGGCGACACCATTCGCGAAGACCGGCGGCGCCTTGCGAATTGGTCCGTCGGGGCCCGCAATTGGGCTACGTGGCGAACTTGACGCGCTTCCGGTCATTGAAACCACCGGGCTTGACTGGGGCGCGCGGAACGGTGCAATGCACGCATGCGGGCATGATGTACACCTTGCGGCGTTAACCGCGGTGGTGCGTGCGGCTCGCGATCTGCCATTACCATACGGGTTGGTTGCGGTGCTACAACCTCGGGAGGAGGCCTACCCCTCGGGTGCCGCAGACATGGTCTCGGAGGGGCTGCTCGAGCAATTTGAGATCGCTCGTATGGTTGGGGTGCACGTGCATCCACGAGTCGACAAGGGTGCCGTTGCCACCGGAGCCGGACTCGTGAATGCGGCTGCCGGGGAATTGCGGATGAAGGTCGAGGGCCGCGGCGGCCACGGCGCGTATCCACATCACGGCTCGGATGTCGCTGCCGCGGTGGCACATATCGTGACCGGGCTGCCAGAAATCCTGCGCCGCACCGTGGATCCCATGGATCAGGCAACGATCAGCGTGGGCACGATTCGGGTCGGACACGGTGCCGCGAACGTATTGCCCGGCGAAGGCGAAATCATCGCTACGATTCGGAATTCTTCGCAGTCACGAGCAGCGGTACTCGCCCAAGCAGTCGTCAGGTTAGTGCAGCACCAGGCAGCCGCATTCGACTGTGTCGGCAGCCTCGACTATGTCGAGGGCGAACCAGAACTGGTCAACGACACCCAGATTGTGACCGAACTCGACCAATTACTGCCAGCAATCGGGTTGACCGCGACCGAGCCGATGCGATCACTCGGTGCGGACGACTTCTCGTTCTTCAGCGATGCGGTGCCGAGCACGATGAGCTTCGTTGGGGTTGACAGCGGGAGCGCCTCACTACACGACGCCAGTTTCCTCCCGGACGAGGGTGCGCTTGAACGCGTGGCGAAGACCTTCATTGCCGCGTATGCAGCATCGGCTATTGACCTACAGAACCGGTCATCGTGAACAGTAGCGTTACGGAGCAAATAAACCAGCATTTCGCACAGCTCACCAGCGCGGAACGCAAGGTGGCCCGTACGCTGCTGAGTGATTATCCCGCGGCGGGACTCATGAGCGTGCACCGGCTCGCCGAGCGAGCTGGCGTGAGCTCCGCAACGATTGTTCGCTTTGTGAAAACCATCGGGTTCAACGGCTATCGAGCGTTTCAAGAGTGTCTTCGCGAGGAGGTGCAGGCTCGTGGCGACTCAGCCCTTTCACTTGCGTTGCGACGTGCCGAGCCGGATGCGGCGGCTACGAGCACGACTGAATCTCAGCGGCTTGATGCGTCCAGAGCGACATATATCGAGGGCATCGATCGCACGTTCGCGAATCTTCGAGTGAGCGAAGTTGACCAGCTCGTGACTTGGTTATCGGACGATCGCACCGGGATTACCACGGTCGGCGGGGTGTTCTCAGCGGTCCTTGCCCAGCACCTCGCGGCCGAACTCGCGATGTTTCGGCCGGGTGTGCGGGAATTCCCTCGCGAAACGATGCGTCAAGTCGATGTGCTACTCGAATCGGGGGCAAAGCACGATGTGTGGGTGGTCTTCGATTTTCGCCGCTACGCCCCGGAAACTGAACGCATCGCCAATCAGGCCCGTGAAAACGGCGCACGTATCGCGCTTATTACCGACCGCTGGTTATCACCCATCGCGAGTATTGCTGAGGTCGTGCTCAGCGTCAGGGTTGAAGCTCGTGGACCTTCCGACACGTTAGTGCCCGCGATGGCGCTGGTGGAAGCACTGTGTGAGGCGGCTGCTGAGAAACTCGGTGACGCCGGTCTCGAACGGCTCAGCAAAATCGACCCACTACGAACCGCGTTAGAAGTCTCACCTCCGCAACCGACCAGTGGCGCCGCCTAACGCAACGACAGCATCCAACGATCGCTGAGGCCATAGCCACAGCGGCACGCGAAGGTGCCGGATCATCAGTACTTTCGAGCGCCGTGGACGCAAGCACCCGCCTCGCCGAACAACTCATCGCGCTCACCCCAATACGTGAAACCGATGCGGGGAGTAAACGCGCCTACCTCGGACTCGGCGGTACCGATGCCAACACCGTCGCCGTGGCTGCCGCCCGACACAGCACCGGGCGCAATGGCATCGTCGCGTTCAGCGGCAGTTACCACGGTGGGCACCTGTTGCCTCATGTCAATACCTCCGGGAAGGTTGATTCGTTGCCTCAAGTA
>NZ_JBQDBE010000032.1:0-23853 GCF_052090685.1 Gulosibacter sp.
CCTAGTCGCTTGGATGTATTTCGGAGTCTCGCTGCGACACCCGCGGTGCCGTGGACAAATGGTGCAGGCCTGACAACTGAGTTCGTGTCATTCGAGGAATCTCGCGCCATCGGCGATGAATCACTGCCGAACTGGAGGCTGAGCGTGGCAGCACTTCGCGAACCGGCGCCCTTCTCGCCCTTGCCGGGAGTGCAGCGAACGTTCATGCCGCTCGACGGCGACGTGACCCTTCGCGTCGGTGTCACAGTGCATCGGCTCGCGTCTGGCGCCAAGGTACATTTTCCAGGCGACGCAGATGTCGAGTTGTTGAGTCTGGATCATTCCTGTCATGCCCTCAATCTCATGGTTGAGGGCATGACTGCTGAGCAAGTTTCCATGCAATCACCATCATTGACTGGGACCGTGGGGCGCGTCCTGGCGGCGCTTGTGCTGCCAAACACCGAAACGGTCGCTGTTCGCGACTTGGTCGTGGTGACACGAAACTTACCGGCGCGAATCCTGAAATCGGAAGCAGGCGCGGAAGCGAAGCTATTCGCGGCCGTGGTAACGAATCAATGAGTCTCAATGATCCGGTTCGTGGCTGTTTGAGCCAACGTACTTGGAGAATTAGTCTCGCCCTTTGAGCGCAAAACGCGGTGGGCTATCCAGACAATCCTGGTTAGCCCCACCGCCCTTTACCTAGTGCCCTGCTGGTTCACGAGTCGTGTCTGGGGAGTCCTCACCTCTCGCCACTGGATAAGCTGCACGACTGCGATTTGCGAGTCCTACACCGAGTGACTCTTGGCAGAGTCCGACACTCGCTCATAGGCGTCGAGTAGCCGATCGGTATCTGCCAGTTGCTCATACCAAACGTCGCGAACGATGTCGATTCGGTCATCCGCGATTTGCAGCCCCTCAAGATACGAACCAACTGGCGCGAAGGCATCGGAAGCTGCTTCATGAAGCTTTGCGATCCGAATCGCGACCTTCGATTGAATGCCATACACCGGAATCTGCGGTCCTCGCGGTGCCGCCAAGCCAATGTAATACAGCTTCTCGAGCCCCTGAGGGACGATGCCGCCCGCATATCGAAGCGGTACACCATTTCGTTTTTGATAAGGGAGTCATCGAGGAATGGCAGCGACGGATGGAAGCCCGTGGCCCACAGAATCGTGTCGTACTCCCGTTCCGTGCCATCCGAGAATTTCACCGTTTTTCCGTTGATGCTCTCGATCCCCGGGCGGATGGCGATTCGGCCATGCTGAATCCAATACAGCAACAAGTCGTTGACGGTAGATCGGCCCTCTGCAAGCGTCTTCTCTTTGGGCTCTGGCATACCCGGATAATTCCTCCAATCACCGATGGAGATTTTTGCGAGCATTCGCGCAATGAAATCCTGCTCGGTCGGGCTGAATTGTTCCAGCCAGGGCATCGTCTGCCGAGGCACACCAAAGTAGCTCTTGGGCTGGAAGTAGAGCCCCGCGCGCATCACGATGTCGACTTCGAAGCGGTGCTGGGCCGCATCCACCGCCAGGTCGCAACCGGAGTTACCTGCGCCCACGACCAGCACGCGCGTACCCTCGATGTCATCGGTGTTGCGATACTTCCCCGAGTGCACCTGTTTACCGGTGAACTGCTGACTGATCGCAGGTACCTTCGTGTCCCACAGGTGGCCGTTGGCAACGAATACACCGTCATAGTCTCGAATTTCTCCACCCGCGAGAGTCACTCGCCAACCGGCTGAACCCACTGGCCCTTCGGTTTGCACAGGCACGACCGACTCGACACGGGTGTTGAACTGAATTCGCTCATAGAGACCGTGATGTCGCGCATAAGACTCGATGTACTCGCGTACGAGATCCCTGCGGGGAAAGTGTGGGTATTCCTTCGGCATTGGGAATCCCTCAAAATGCGTTTGATCTCGTGCCGTGATGAGGTGCAACGCGTCGTAATCGGTATGCCAGTGACCGCCAACGCGGTCAGTAGCCTCGAAGCAATCGGCTTCGTGGCCGGCTTCACGGAGCTGTTGCAATGCGGAGAGGCCTGCGGCCCCTGCGCCGATAATGCAGTAGCGGGTCATATTGAATCCTTTCTCAGGAGTTAGTCATCGAGTGGCGAATCCGCCGGCGATGGTTATGGTTTCGCCCGTGACATAAGAAGCGGAGGTACTGGAAAGAATCCAAACCCATTCGGCAATTTCTTCTGGTTGGGCGACGCGGCCGAGCGGGATGGATTCGGCAGCTTGGGCAATTCGTTCGGTTTTCGCGGTGCCCGGCGTCGCAACCCATCCCGGGGCTATTGCATTCACGCGAATATTTCGAGGGGCAAGTTCGAGCGCGACCGACTTTGTCAGCATGATTACGGCAGCCTTGGATGCTCCATAAACGAGTTGCCCTGGTGACACCTGATATCCATCAACCGAAGCAAAATTCACTATTGCGGCACCAGAATCTAGAAATTTCGAAGCAGCCGCCATCATGTTAATCACGCCGAGCACGTTGGTATCGAATACTGCCCTGAAAAGTTGCGGGGTTACCGAGTCCAGGGTGGAAGGCGGATAGATTCCGGCAATATTGGCGACCGCACGCAGCGGCCCTGCCTCAGGTAAGTGGTTGGCTAGAGCCTGATCAAGGGCTTCCCGATCAGTGACATCTGCGACAATCTCGATGCGCTGCCCTTTTCCGTGGCTGAGTTCGGTTGGAACTCGGTCAATGGACAGCACTGTCCACCCCTCCGCAAGGAATCGTTCAGCCGTACAGCGCCCCATTCCACTGGCCGCGCCCGTGATGAGCACGACAGGCGGTTTGCTCTTGACCATCAAAACTCAATCTCTTAGTAACTACGTGGATCACATCGGCACGATTGTGCACGAGGAATACCGCCATTGCGATTTCTAGAGGACGTACGGGTCGCCGACATCGGCCGCCGACGGATCAAGTTCCCATTCGATTAGTGCCTGCTCGATTGTGCCGTCCTCGTGCATATCCGTAATTACCTGATCGAGAACGTCACCAAATGCTTCGTTGTCGTAGCTGGACGGCCAACCCACCTGACCGGGCTGTTCAAATTCCGGCACGGTGTCGATCGGCGTAACGGCCTCGATGGTCGCCCCTTCAATTGGGTTATTATCAAGGCGGTTCATCGATGGAGCGATTCCCGCAATGAGCGCATCAATTCGACCAGCATTGAGGTCGCCGTATAGCGACTCATCATCCTGGTAGATGACGAAGTCATCCCCCAACCACTGCTGCATGCTGTCGTTCCACAGGTTACCTACGATCGAACCAACGATGTGGCCCTCGAGATCGTCAACAGTCAGACCCGACGTTGAAATGACTCCGCTCTGGTCGAGATATACAGGCAAGCTGAGTCGAACGATTTCTTCTCGGGCAGAAGTTCGGTACCAGTCGCCCGCAGTGATGTCCGCACGGCCACTCTCTACAGAGGGAACCCCGGCGTTCGCGCCCCCTGCCGATTCAACTTGCAGGGTGAGACACAGGCGATTCGCCACCTCGTTGAGTAAGTCGCCTTCTACCCCCGACATTTCTGTGCCATCGACAACCGTCAGCGGTGGAAAGTCATAGGTTGCGACTGTGAGCGCCCCAGGGTTGACTGTTTCGAAGCCTTCATAGGCAGGCGTGCAATCCTCCGCAACGCCGTCGCCAGCACTACTCGAGCAACCGACCAATGTAGCCGTCGCGGTTGCGGCAACAGTGCCGACAATCAGAATACGACGCAATGAACTTGACAAATTTAACATTTTTTCCCTTATTTTTGAATTTCTACACAATGGAAAGGCGCGTTTACCGCTGCATATGACGGTTCAAGTATTTTTCAAGCAATGTGGTAAGCGCCAAGAAGATAATGGTTAATATGCCGTAGATAAATGCTACGAATACATAGACACTGAGATACTTGAAGGTCGTTGAGCTAATCTCGAACGCCTTTGACATCAGCTCAGGCACTGCGATCATGAACGCCAATGCACTTGCTTGAAAGGTAAGTACAGCGAGGCTAGCCAGCGGAGGAGTGGAAATACGAAGTGCCTGGGGCAAAATGATATGCCTAAAACCATTCCAGCCGTCCAGTCCTGAAGTGAGTGCGGCTTCTCGTTGTCCGTTCGGCACTGCGGCAAGACCAGCTCGGAAGTACTCGGAGGCATAGGCACCCGTACTCCAGGAGAGCGCAATCACGGCAGTCACCATCGAGGTGAGCGTGACGCCCACCTCCGGGAGGCTGAAATAGAGCATGTACAGGAGCACCAGCGCGGGCAGACCCCGACCGATTTCTACAATGAGGAATGAGGCCCATTTGAATGGCTGGAACCGGGTCTCCGCCATGACGGCAAGGATCAGACCGAGTGGCATTCCAAATAACAAGGAGAGCCCGGTGAGTTGCAATGAAACCAGTACACCTGGATAAACCCGAGGGAACCATTCAATCCAATCGGTCAAAATATCCATCAGAGGACCCCCACCTTTTTCCGCAGGAGAACATCGGTTCGCCGGGAGACCATGGCGATAATCAAACTAATAATGATGTAGAGCGAACCCGCAATTGCAAACGAAAGCAAACCTTGGTGAAACTGCTTTGCGGATTGTTGCGCAAAGTACGTAATGTCATGAACCCCAATAGCAGAAGCAAGGGCCGAGTCCTTAAGCAGACTGATGGCGTACGTGGCGATGGGGGGAAGTGCGACCCGAAACGCCTGCGGAGAAATCACGTAGCGGGCCGTGGTCCATCCGTTCATCCCTAATGCTGTCGCTGCTTCGCGCTGTCCGGTGTGAATACTTATCAGTCCAGAGCGATATATCTCAGCCATGAAGGCGGAAGCAATGATCGAGAAACCGACAATCGCGGCTTCCATTGGACTCAGTCGAAGTAAGAATTGTGGTAGGCCGAAGAAGATCAAGAACAGCCACGTCATCGGCGGGATTACACGGACGAAATTGATGTACCCGGTGGCGAGGGCTCGCGCCACCGCAAATCGAGAGTTTCTCGCAACGGTGAGCGGCAGGGCAATAATTCCGCCGATGACCAGCGAGACAATGGTGATCCACAGTGTCATCCCGACACCTCTCACGATTGCCAAGAATATTTCCAAAACCATTGGCGTCACCGATCCAATACCGCGCGCAAGAACTGTCGCGTCCGGTCGTGGGTTGGTTCGGACATGACTTCCTTACTCGGCCCGATTTCCAGGACACCACCGTTACCCATCACCATGACTCGGTCGGAAACGTCACGAGCAAAGTTCATCTCATGAGTGACCACGAGCATCGTCATTCCCGCATCAGCGAGATCTCGCATGACCGCTAGAACCTCGAGGCCGATCTCGGGGTCTAGCGCTGAAGTGGGCTCATCAAAGAGCATCACTTTTGGGTCGAGCGCGAGGGCTCGAGCGATCGCAATGCGCTGCTGTTGGCCGCCCGAGAGTCGAGCGGGGTACTCCTTCGCCTTTTGCGGGAGCCCAACCTGGTTGAGCAATGACTGTGCGACTTCCTCTGCCTCTTGAGTGCTCCTACCAAGCACTTTGCGCTGCGGCAACGTGATGTTTTCGAGCACCGAGAGGTGTGGGAACAAATTGAAGCTCTGAAACACCATTCCCGTGACACGACGCAGATGATTGAGTGCTGCCTTATCGGGACGCTTTTCGCCCGCAACGACGCGGGCACCACCGATGGTAATGGCTCCCTCCGTTGGTGCCTCCAAATAGTTGAGGCAGCGCAGGAAGGTACTTTTACCCGCACCGGAAGGCCCAATGATCGAAACGACTTCCCCCTCACCCATGGCCAGGTTGACGTTAGAAAGGACCTTGTGATCTCCGTAGCTCTTCCCGAGCTGGGAGACTTGCACCCCTCCCGAAAGGGGGATGGGTGAAGTTTTTGTCCCCAAATTGAAGACCATGTGTTCCCTCTTCCCACAATCCGTCAGACGCCGCTTCGTTGCACCGTTTCCATGACGGGATCGCTGATCTTTGCAATATTAGATAACAAATGTGACCGCGAGTCAACCAGCAATCGGCCCACACACTGGCATTGCCTCAGGGTTTCAGGCCTTGATCAGGCGTATTTATGATCTGTTGAAATTTTGTGGCGATATTTTGTTATCTGATTTACTATTGTTGAAATCACATCGGTGCGGCCAGCCGGCAGCACGATCTAGCACCCCACGCGCGCCACGCCAGAATTTGCAAGGCTCGAGTACAGACAGCGATAGGGACCGGAAACCAGCGATGTTGCTGGTTATACCCACCTACTAAATTGCTGCACGAACGGAATCTCGAGGAGAGCGGTATGCAATTGTCCACACCAGAAACTGAATCACCCATCTTGATTAGCGAGAGGGTCTACAACCATCTCGAGAACGAGATCCTCAGCGGCGTTCGCCCCGGTGGTAGCCGTTTGCGTGTGCGCGAAATCGCCGAACAGGTGGAAACGAGTGTCATTCCGGTTCGCGATGCCATCAGTCGACTTGAAGCGGCGGGTCTCGCCCAGCATGTCCCTTATAAGGGGGCGATCGTCAAAGAGTTCAGCACCACGGAGCTCCTCGAGATTTACAACGTCCGCACTTTGCTCGAAGAGAAGGCGGCGTACGACGGCACAGTAAGGATTACCCCTGAGCGGCTGAACGCGATGCGCACCGCCAATGAAAAGTCGGCGCAGGCGCTTGGCGAAGGCAAATTGCTTGAAGCGATTAATTTCGACACCGAAATGATTCGAATCCTCTACCAAGCGGCGGGGAACGGAATCATGTTGAGCGTTATTGAGACTTTGTGGAAGCAGTGCCAACTCTATCGACTCATCGCCTTCCGCAACGCCTACGAGCACAACGATTCAAGTATGCGGGACTCCCAACTCATCGTTCTCGAGGCTGCGTTCGCTAAAGACCCAGCCGCCGCCCAACGAGCCACCCGGAACTCAATCGAGTTCGCAAAACTTGCCATCGCGTTGCGAAGCCCCTAACAACACTTGCTTCGCAAGCATCCCGCACACAACACAAGGAGACAATATGAACACAACCAACGTGAGCCGCCGACTTGAAAACAAGGTGGCGCTCGTTACCGGTGGTTCGCAAGGACAGGGAGCTGCGCATGTTCGTCGACTCGCTGACGAAGGTGCGACCGTTATTGCGGCCGACATTCTCGATGAGAAGGGTCATGCGCTTGCGAAGGAACTCGCCAACGAGGGTCTCCCCGTGTCCTTTCTCCATTTGGATGTCTCCGACCCAGCGAATTGGGACAGTGTTGTCCAAATGATTAAAGAGACGCACGGTGGCCTCGATATCCTGGTGAACAACGCGGGCATCCTCCACGAAGTCGCCATCGAAGACGAGACCCTGGAAGGCTGGCAACGCACACTGAACGTCAACCTCACCGGTCCGCTCTTGGGCATGCAGGCTGCACTCCCATTGCTTCGGAACAGTCAGGGTGCGTCGATTATCAACACTGCCTCGATCTTTGGGCCCGTGGGCGCACTCAATAATGGCGCCTACTGTGCCAGCAAAGCCGGTCTCATTGGTCTCACGAAGACTGCGGCACTCGAGTTTGCACCACTCGGAATCCGAGTGAATTCGCTCTGCCCCGGAGGGGTTGTTTCACCTATGACCGAGGCTGACCCGGATGGTGGTGTTGTTCCCGAAACGCCATTCCGTCGTCGAGCTCACGCTACTGAAATTGCCAGCGTGGTGGCCTTCCTCGCATCGTCGGATGCAAGCTTTGTCACGGGTGCCGACATCGTCGTCGATGGCGGCTTTACAGCACGATAGTTCCCATCCGTGTCGCCCACTGCGGTAAACAGGCGAAGCACGAAATCCCGCCGTGACGGGTGAATGCTGTAGCAACGGGTGGGCACAGCGGCAACAGATGCCAGCCAGGCCAAGGGAGCTGCTGCGCTCACCCCTTACCGTGGCTCAGCGATAATACAAAGCCGTTCGTCCCGGGAAGATGGCGAGGACGGGGCATCCATTCTGTTTCTCCGTAGTTGTGTGAACTGGTTGCTATGGTCGAGACGAGCTACGCCCCAAACGTCCGCTCCAAATACGGATTCCCAAACACGCGATCCGGGTCAACCTCATCCCGCAGCGCCACAAACTCATCGAACTTCGGGTACAGCTCACGCAGCCGTGGCGCACGCAGGGTGTGCATCATGCCCCAGTGAGGACGACCATCCGCCGCTTGCAAGACGTCTTCGACAACACCGAAATACTCGGCATATTCTTCCCGTACATAGCGGTGCACGGCGATGTACATCGTCTCGCGACCGTAGGCGGGCGACATCGGCACGTCGTCTGCCGCACCGCAGCGCACCTCGATCGGGAAGGACACTTTGAGGCCGTGTGCCTCCAGCGCTCGTCGAATCTCGCGAACGACCTCCGCGCCGTCTTCGAGTGGCACCGCATACTCGAGCTCGTTATAGCGCGTCCGCTTTGCGGTGCTGAACATTTTGCTCGAGTCGTCGATGTAATGACGCGAACCCGACAGACTCGAAGTGAACTGGGACAGGCGCGACACCACCGAAGGCGCGACCGCGCCGAGCGAGGCCGCTAGCCCATTCGCCCAGTACTGCACGAGGTCTTCATCGAAAAACTTCGTCGCGTTTGGACCAGCGAGCCCCTCGGGTTCCTCGTCGTCTGCGAGTCGGCGGTGTGACTTCACGAGGGCCTGTTCGGTGTGCGGGAACCAATAGAATCCGAAGTAGTCCGTGGCCCGCGCACGCTCCACGAACGAATCGAGCACCGCATCCACCGCTTCGGCCGACTCATTCGCCTCGACGCGAAAACTCGGTACGCACTGAATCCCGACCTCGACAATGATGCCAAGCGCGCCCAGACCGAGGCGCGCGAATTCAAACAGCTCAGCATGCGTGCGCTCATCGCAGTACACGATCTCGCCGTTTGCAAGCACCATGCGAAGTCCTTTGACCATCGACGAGAGCCCGCTTGTACCAAGCCCAGTGCCATGCGTTCCGGTCGAAATCGCGCCCGCGATGGTTGGCGCAGACACATCGCCCTGGTTTGCGAGGGTCAGTCCGTGGGGACGAAGGAGTTCCCCGACCTCCTGCATCCGCGTACCGGCGCGAAAGGTCGCGACGTTCGTGTGCTCATTGACGGACACCAATCCGCGGTAATCGTTGAAGTGCAGCCTCAGGCCCTCGGTCGTCGCGATGTCGTTGAAGGAGTGCCCCGAGCCGACAGTCTTCACCTTGAGCCCCGACCCGCCCGCGCCAATCACGAGCGCGCGAACCGCGGTCTCACTCGTCGGGCCCGCCGTGAGCTGCGAGGTCTCAGTGACGCCGCCCGACCAGTTCCGCCAGGTGCTGCCCTTCCGCTTCGGCTGCGCACTCGACGGTCGGTTCGCCCGGGTGCTTCCCGACTTATCGGCCTGTTCGTCGCTCATGGAGCGCTGCTACTCCCCTCGCTGTTCGGCAATGCGGTGATGGTGGTGAATGACCTCGGCGATGATGAAGTTGAGGAACTTCTCCGCAAATTCCGGGTCGAGCTCGGCATCGTGCGCGAGGTTGCGGAGCCGTTCGACTTGAAGCTTCTCACGCCCGGGGTCGGATGCGGGGAGGTCGTGCTTTGCTTTGAGCACGCCGACCTGCTGGGTGTGTCGGAACCGTTCTGCGAGGATGTGGATCATCGCCGCATCGAGGTTGTCGATAGACCTGCGAATCTCGCCCAATTTTTGTAGGGCCTGCTGCTGGTCCGTCGGCGAAGGTTCCGGATGAGTCATAAGTACGACTCTACCGAAGTCGGCCTATGCTTCTGGTGCTTCTGCGAGCACCTTTTTGCCCGATGACATCCCAAGACGCGACGCGCCCGCCTCGATCATTGCCATCGCATCCGCGTAGGTGCGCACCCCGCCGGATGCCTTGACGCCGATGTCGGGTCCGACGGTCTTGCGCATGAGCGCGACTGCTTCGACGGATGCACCTCCCGCGGCGTGGAAGCCAGTCGAGGTTTTCACGAAGTCTGCACCTGCGGCCACCGACGCTTCGCAGGCCTGCACGATTTCAGCATCGGTCAGCGCCGCGGATTCAATAATCACCTTGAGCACGGTCGGCGCCGGCACCGCCTGGCGAACCGCGGCGATATCCTGCTGCACGAGCTCCGGGTAGCCAGCCTTGAGCATCCCAATGTCGATCACCATGTCGATCTCGTGCGCGCCCTCGGCAACCGCGCGCGAGGCTTCGACAGCCTTCAGGTTCGAGTGGTGCTTGCCGGAAGGAAAGCCGACGACGGTAGCAACCTTGGGTGCGTCTTCGGGCAATTCTGGCTCTTCGGCGTCGGGGTCAAGACCTGTCCAAGCCGCACCGATCGGCAACATATTCGGGGAGACGCACACCGCGTAGGCACCGATTTCGCTCGCTTCACGGTAGAGCTCGACGACATCGTCGTTGGTCGCGTTCGTTGCGAGCAGGGTGTGGTCGATGTACTTCGCCAGTTCGGCGCGGGTGAGGTTCAGGCTCATTGCGGCTCCTTCGTCGTGGTGCGGGTGGATGCGCGGGACGGCAGTCAGTCAACCACGCCCGCCTGGTGAGTTCGTTGGCGCGTTACGCCGGGATGCGAGCCTCAAGACCCACGCGGATCTCTGGCCAGTCTTGTTCCAGGATTGAAAACACATGCGTACTGCGCCAGCTGCCATCGGCACGCAGCCGGTCTTCACGCAGCACCCCGTCGAAGTGCGCACCCACTTTACGCATCGCGGCTTGCGAGCGCCCATTGTGATTGTCCACCTCGAACACCGCGCGGTGGAAGCCACCCGCGAATGCGGCGGACAACAGCGTCACTTTCAGGTCGGGGTTCACGCCCTGACCCCACACTTCGGGCGCATACGCGGTGTACCCGAGATACACCACCCGATTCGCCGCGTCGACTTTGTAGAACGAACTGGTACCGATCGCACCATCATCCGCTGCACTTCGTATCAGGTAGCTGCGGCCTTGCGCGATGCCCGGCGTGTAGCCAAGCAACCAGTCGGCGAAGGCGTCATCACTGTCGGGAAGCGCCGCAGGTCCCCCGCCGAAGCCACCGGCAAACACTTCGGGCTTTCGCAGCGCCGGCGCGAGTTCGAGGGCACCCTCGCGGGTCAACGGCTCGAGCCGAATGTGTCGCCCCTCGAGCTGCGCATCCGGCTCTGGCAGCGTCGCTGCCACGGTTACTTGCCTTGCCAGACCACGTCGAACGGCGTCTGCGCGGAGATCGCGCGCTGGATCCCGGCCGTGACAAATTCCTTCGCGTTCTCCACCGCGGTGTGCAGGTCCTGACCGAGTGCGAGCCCCGCCGAGATCGCCGTAGCGAGCGAATCACCCGCACCCGACACGCGATTTTCACCAATCTTCGACCGCGAGAACTCGACGAGCTCCGAACCGTCCCACAGCACATCCACCGCCTGATCACCAGGGGTGTCAACGCCACCCTTCACGAGCACTGCCTTCGCGCCGTGGTCCGCGATACGCTTTGCCGCCTCACCGAAATCGGCCACCGACTCCAGCGACTCAATGCCAGACAGAATCTGCGCCTCGATGACGTTCGGTGTGAGCACATCGGCGAGCGGCAGCACCTCGGCGCGCAGCGAATTGTCAATATCGAGCGCCGCACCGGGCTCCTGGCCCTTGCAGATCAGCACCGGGTCGAGCACGATATTCGGCAGCTTTGCTTCGGTGAGCACGTCGCGAACCGCTTCAATCGTCGGCACCGCCCCGAGCATCCCGATCTTGACGGATGCGGGGGTCCAGTCCGCGAGAATCGCCTCGGCCTGGTCGCGAATCACCTGCGCGTCTACGGGTACGAATCGGTGGTTCCAGTCATCCTTGGGATCGAAGGACACGATGCAGGTTAGCGCCGCGGCGCCATACACACCGAGTTCTTGCAAGGTGCGCAGGTCAGCCTGCACACCGGCGCCACCGGTTGCTTCCGAGCCGGCGATGACAAAAGTGACTGGTGGATTACTCATTAAACGTCCTCATTACTTGGCCGCAAACGCTGGGCTGCGTTGACCGGCTAGGCCGACAACTTTACAACGACGCCGCGGCGTGCGCGATGTGCCCCGGCAACTGAGTCACCAAGCAGCCCTAGTCACCCAGCAAATTGTGCAGCTCAATAATGTGGTCGCGCGCGGGCCCGGTGCCAACCGCAGAAATGCGCGCGCCCGAGAGCTCTTCAACCGCCTTGACGTAGTCCTGCGCGTTCTTCGGCAGGTCGCTGAACTCGCGGATACCCGAGATGTCCTCTTGCCAACCGGGGAACTCCTCGTAGATCGGCTTCGCGTGGTGGAAGTCCGACTGTGACATCGGCATCTCGTCGAAGCGCTGCCCATCCACGTCGTAGGCCACGCACACCGGAATCGTCTCGAAGGTAGAGAGCACATCCAGCTTGGTCATCACGAGGTCGGTGAAGCCGTTGATGCGGGATGCGTAGCGCGCAATCACCGAGTCGAACCAGCCGGTGCGGCGTGGGCGACCGGTGGTGGTGCCGAACTCGCCGCCACGCTCGCGCAGTTTCTCGCCGAACTCATCGTCCAGCTCGGTCGGGAACGGGCCCGAGCCCACGCGCGTGATGTACGCCTTCTGAATTCCTACCAGGCGGTCGATATGCCGCGTCGACACACCGGAACCGGTCGCGACGCCACCCGCAGTCGCCGACGAAGAGGTCACATATGGGTAAGTGCCGTGGTCAATATCGAGCATTGTCGCCTGGCCGGCCTCGAACACAACGGTCTTGCCCGCATCCAATGCCTGGTGCAGCTCGAGCGCCGTATCGCCCACCATCGGGCGCAAGCGATCGACAAAGGGCAGCAGGCTGTCGGCGATCTCGTCCACCGAGAATGCGCGCCGGTTGTAGGCCTTCACGAGCATCTCGTTCTTCTGCACGAGCGCGCCCTCGATCTTCTGCCGCAAGATTCCCTCGTCAAAGAGGTCCTGCATCCGAATACCGACCCGCGACATCTTGTCGGAGTAGGTAGGCCCGATGCCGCGACCGGTCGTGCCGATGCGTCGCTTGCCGAGGAACCGCTCGGTGACCTGGTCGAGCGCGCGGTTGTACTCGGGAATCACGTGCGCATTGCCAGAAATGCGCAGCTTCGACACGTCGATGCCGCGCTCTTCGAGATGCTCGAGCTCCTCGAACAGCACGTTGAGGTCAACGACCACGCCATTGCCAATAATCGGCGTCACACCGGGGGATAGAATCCCCGAGGGCAGCAGGTGCAGCGCGTACTTCTCGTCGCCGATCACGACCGTGTGGCCGGCGTTATTGCCGCCGTTGAATTTGACCACATAGTCAATTCGGTTGCCGAGAAGGTCGGTTGCCTTTCCCTTACCTTCGTCGCCCCACTGGGTGCCGATGATTGCAACGCCTGGCATGAACTCATCTCCTTGAGTAATGCGAGTAATGCGCCCTATTGGACGCAGATCAACAGCAACTCTACTGGCCTGCGCCATCCAGTTCTTCGATAGCGGCTTCAGCTTTGGGGTCAGAGTCGTTCAATAGCGCAGTGAGACGCTCGACCTCCGAAGTCTCACCAATCTCCGCTGCGGCGCGGCGCAACTGCCAAAATGAACGCAGCACGCCCTGATTCGGTTCGTGTTCCCAAGGCACCGGTCCCTGACCGCGCCAACCCGCTTTGCGCAGCGCGTCGAGGCCGCGGTGGTAGCCCACCCGCGAGTAGGCATAGGCCTCGAGGATGCGCCCGTCGAGGAATTCGCGCTGGGCCGCCTCAGCCCAGGCGAGGGATGAGGTCGGATGCTTTGAGACGATGGCCGCGAGCGCGGTCTTTTCACGGGGCAGGTGGCTCAGGTCATCGATTACCTCCGGCTCTTCATCGAGTCGAGTCTCCGGGATGCCAAGCAAATTATTTGAAGTCATGGTGCCATTATCTCGGAGAACGCGTAAGATCGCGTTCAAGTACACGTGCTCCGGGGTCGGTGAAAGTCCGAGCCGGTGGTTATAGTCCACGACCCGCGTCCTTTGGGAGGCGGCTGATTCGGTGAAATTCCGATACCGACGGTTAAAGTCCGGATGGGAGGCGCTCGTGCGTTGCAAAGCATCCTCATGGATGCGCGTGACGGTGCCACTGTTTGTGCCTTCCATTGTTCTCCCCACTCCTCCGGAGCTGGAAGAGAAGGACAACCGCACACAATGGCACGGAATTCACCCCGGCAACGATCACCGCAGGCCTCACTGCGGTGGCCGCGCATTGTGGCACCGGTGGCTCTGGCGGCCGTGGTCCTCGTGGTGTGGGAACTCGCCATTCGTACCGGTGCGGTGAGCGAGGCGTTTTTGCCTGCGCCGAGCGACCTCTTCGCCCGCTTCTGGCTCGAGCTCACGCAGGGACCGCTGCTCACTCACACCGAAGAGACGCTGATTGCTGCCCTCATGGGCACGGTATTGGCAACGCTCGTGGCGGTGCCCTTGGGCTACTTCATTGCGAAAGTCAGCTGGGTGGACCTCGCGTTCACGCCCTATGTCACTGCCTCGCAGGCCATCCCCGCGGTGGCGGTGGCACCGCTACTCGCGCTGTGGATCGGCTACGGCCTCACGCCAATCGCGATCCTGTGTGCGGTGGTTGCGTTCTTCCCGATGCTGATCACCACGGTGATCGGGGTGCGCGCGCTCCCCCAAGACGTCCTCGAGGCCGCGAAACTTGACGGCGCGAATGCCTGGCAATCCTTGGCCTGGGTCGAGGCACCCCTCGCGATGCCGAGCATCCTGGCCGGGATACGCGCCGGAGTCGCCCTCTCGGTCACCGGCGCGGTGGTCGGCGAATTCACAATGGGCGGCCAGGGCCTCGGAATGCTGCTGACGCTCTACCGCGACGCGAACGACACCGAGGGCATGTTCGCGACCCTCTTCATGCTCGCCTTCCTCGCGGTGGGCATGTTCACCATCCTGCAAGTGCTGCAGTCGCTCGCGAATAAGCGACAGCGGCGCACTTCAAGCGACCTTCGTCGGCAGGCGAACGGCGCATCCACTACCCAAGCGATCGTCGTCACCACGGCGAACTAGACCCCTGTCCGCAACTCAACCCGAGGCAACACGCGCGTCCACGCCAACTCGGCAAAACCTTAAGTTCAGGCCCGCTGAGCGCCGAATGCACGTCGCCGCCGACGCGCAATCACCCCCGCATCCCCAACCCAGGAGTACCCAATGTCCCGCAACCGATTCCCCCGCATCCTGAAAGCGCTCGCAACTACGGCTGTTGCCGCGCTCGCCCTCGCGGGCTGCCAGGCTGGCTCGCCCAGCGCATCCGAAACTGCCGCCGCGCCGGATGCTGCGTCCGGTGAGGCGCTCACGATTGGCCTCACCTACACACCGAATATTCAGTTCGCACCGTTCTATGTGGCTGAGGAGCTTGGCTACTTCGAGGATGCTGGCGTCAATGTCGAGCTGCGGCACCACGGTGAGAGCGAGGAACTCTTCGGTGCGCTGAAGACCGGCGATGAACAGCTCGTGTACGCGGGTGGCGACGAGATCGTTCAGGCCGTGTCGGGTGGTGTGCCCGTGACCTCGGTGGCGACGCTGTACAACACCTACCCGGCCGTGCTGATCGTGCCGGAGGACTCCCCGATCCAATCGGCTGAAGACCTTGCAGGGCACTCGGTCGGCACCCCCGGACCGTACGGCCAGACCTACTTCGCGCTGCTTGCGATGCTCGACGGTGCCGGGCTGAGTGAGTCCGATGTCGACGTGCAGCACATCGGGTTCACCCAGCAAGCCGCGTTGTCCTCCGGCAAGGTGGATGCGGTGATGGGCTTCTCGAACAACGACGCGGTGCAGTTCGCCGCCCAGGGTATGGACATTCGGGTCATTGAGGCCGTCGACCCCGCAGCTCCGACGTTGGTCGGCCCGGCGCTCGGTGCCGAGACTGCGGTTGTGGCGGAACGCGGCGAAGACGTCACCGCGGTACTCGGTGCGGTGGCGCAGGCCATCGAATACATTGCCGAGAACCCGGCTGAGACCGTCGACATCGCGGCGAACTACATCCCGACGCTGACCACCGATGAGCAAAAGGATGCCGCGCTCGCCACGCTCGAGGCGACCATTCCGCTCATGGAGACCGACGGTGAGCTGCCGCTGCTGACCAATAATCCCGAGGCGTGGGATGCGATGCTCGCGTTCATGCCCGAGGCCGGAATCATCAGCGAGCCGGTCGCCGCCGAGGACGCCTACACCAACGAGCTGCTGCCGTAGTGGTTTGGCGGGCGGCGCGGGGTGCGCGTGCTCGCGTTCCTGGCTCGCACCGCCGCAACCCGGCCAGCAGCGGCGTACCCCGGGCTCGCAGCGCTCATCATGGTTCGCACTTCAACCATGATGAACGCTAGCTGCCATGACTACGGCACTCTGGCGAGTAATCCGCGCGAACACACGGCGAATCGCCGCGCCGCCAGGCCAATCGAGCGCGCCAACGGACTCCTCTAGTGTTGAGAGCATGATGCCTGAGTCGCAGCTCATCGACCATCTTCGGGAATGGTCGACCGACGCATCCTCTTTTCGGCTGAGCGACTATGACGAGTGGGCACGCGAACACGACGCGCCAAGCCCCTCAACGCTCATCCTGCGATTCGGCAGCTGGAGCGAAGCGATGCGCGCGGCCGGGCTCGAAGACCGGCTCACCAGCGTTCGACAACCGCGCCGCGTGATTTCGGATGCCGAGCTCTGGGCGAGCGTCGTTGCCTACCTCCGCGCCGATCGCGAACGGCATTCGTACGCAGACCTTGGCGTATGGATGCGGCAGCACGAGCTTCCGAGCGCTGCAAGCGTGCGTGCGCGGCTCGGGAAATGGTCGGAGGTTCGCGC
Organism: Gulosibacter sp.; assembly: GCF_052090685.1. Classification (NCBI taxonomy): domain Bacteria; kingdom Bacillati; phylum Actinomycetota; class Actinomycetes; order Micrococcales; family Microbacteriaceae; genus Gulosibacter; species Gulosibacter sp. The sequence goes on from NZ_JBQDBE010000032.1 coordinate 16,777, forward strand.
TACTGCCGAGCAAATCATTGCGTATTCAGCTGCCTTGATTTCGCGGCCCGCGGATGCGTTTGGGCACACGGATGCGACCACGGCAGACGCGACTTCAGCGGATGCGGCCTCCGCGGATGCAACTTCCGCGCACGAGCCATGGGCTTTCGCGGATGAAGTGCTCTCCATCGTTCCGGGTGAGGGTCCACGTCGCGAACACACCGACGATGTTTGCTACGCGGCGCTACACCGCGCGGCCACCGTCCTCGACGGCCCGATCACCGTCGCTCAGTACGACAAAGTTCGCGCCCCCGACGAACCGTCATCGGGCGTGCTCATGAAACGATACGGCGGCTGGCACGAGTCGCTGCATTGGGCGGACCTCGGCGATCGCGCAACGTCCCCGCGCGCGTAACCGCAGTACTACGCTCGAGGTTGGACTTTGAGAGGACGCGGATGAGCGAAACACACGAGCTGTCGACGTACGGGGTTGGCCCTTGGGAGGGTGAATGGCCGGATGATCCGCGCTACGACCGCGAACTTCTCGCGCAAGGCGACACTCGAAACGTCATCGACCGCTTCCGCTATTGGACGATGGATGCGATCATCGCGGACCTCGATCAGTCTCGTCATCCCTTCCACGTAGCGATCGAGAACTGGCAGCACGACATGAACATCGGGTCAATCGTGCGTTCGGCGAATGCCTTCGGCGCGAACACAGTGCACATCATTGGCCGCAAGCGTTGGAACAAGCGCGGGGCAATGGTCACCGACCGCTATCAGCACGTGATCCACCACGAGACCGTTGAAGCGTTTGTGGCGTGGGCCGCCGAAGCCGAGATGCCCATTATCGCGATCGATAACGTGCCGGGATGCGTGCCGATTGAGACCACTTCCCTCCCTCGGCGCTGCGTGTTCCTCTTTGGTCAGGAAGGGCCCGGGCTCACGAAGGCAGCGGTTGCCGCCGCCGAACAGGTCATCGAGATCACCCAATTCGGCTCTACGCGGTCGATCAATGCATCCGCCGCTGCCGCGGTCACCATGCACGATTGGGTCCTGCAGCACGTGTACGGCCGCGGCCCCGCGAATAACGGCTGACGGAACTGCGCACGTTCATCACAAGAATGGTCGCTGCTTCGGCCGCTGCGCAGAATGGTCACTACTTCGGCCGCTGCGCAGAATGGTCACTGCTTGTTGCTATCCGCGGAAATAACCCCAACCATCGACCACTCTTTCGAGTGCCCTCCACAAGAGTGGTCACTCCTTGTTGTCATTCAAGCGGCGGCCACAAACGCAACATCCGCATCCGCAAACCGGCGCTGCATCGTCGTAATCGCCTCCGGATTCTCATCAATCAGCAAGAACCGCCGCTCCAGCTGCAAAGCCGCCGCGCCCGTTGTGCCGCTGCCGCCAAAGAAGTCGAGCACCCAATCCCCGCGACGGCTGCTGGCCGCAATGATGCGCCGCAAAATTCCGAGCGGTTTCTGCGTCGCGTATCCGGTCTTCTCGCGGCCATTCGGCGACACGATCGTGTGCCACCACACATCCGTCGGCAGCTTCCCGCGCGCAACTTTCTCAGGAGTCACGAGTCCCGGCGCCATGTAAGGCTCCCGATCCACTTCTTCACTGTCGAAGTGATACTTATTCGGATCTTTGACGTACACCAGGATCGTGTCGTGCTTCGAGGGCCATCGCTTCTTGGTGCGCGCTCCGTAGTCGTACGCCCAAATGATCTCGTTGAGGAAGCATTCGCGCCCGAATAGCGCATCGAGCAGCACCTTCGCGTAGTGCACTTCTCGGTAGTCAAGGTGCAGATACAGCGTGCCCGTCGGCGCGAGGAGCCGCCACGCTTCTTCGAGTCGTGGCTCGAGAAACGCCCAATAGTCATCGAAGGCATCGTTATACGAAGTGACGAGTCCACGCACGGTCTCGTAGGTCTTACCTTGAAAACCCACTCGTGTGCCGGATGCAGACCGCGAGGTCTTCATCGATTCACGCCGCTGCTGGCGCCCGGTATTGAACGGTGGGTCAAGATAGATCAGCTGAAAGGATGCGTCGGGCAGCGACCGCAGGATCGGCAGATTATCGCCGTGAAGAACGGAATTAGGCCCTTCCGGATCCCACAGTGCGCCCCGAGTCATGAGCACATCCTACGGCTGCAGTGAACCGAACTGTTCGGACGAGGTAACAAAACAGTGGTACGCGTGCAGTCCGCCATCCCATTCCGCTTGTGTCGCGGGCCAGCGAACTTCGACCTGTAAGTCCGGGATGCTGGCAGCCGCTTCAAGGTCGAGCGCTTCGGGCGATTGGCACGCGAGCATCGCGTGCTCACGTAGCGCTTCTTCGCCGGGCCACGCCGCATCCACGGTCGAGCCATCGCCAAGAACCGAATTGACATCGATGATCGCGGTCAGTTGCGCGGTGTGCGATTCTTCACAAGACACCGGGACGAAGGATGCCTGCCACGGCGAATCGAGTGTCTCGAAGCAGTCACCGGCCGAAAGCGTCGTGACTGGCGACTGCGTGGGCGCAGTAGTCGCTTCAGTGACTGCGCTCGGTGCGGGCGGCCTGCCAAATGGCGACCAAAACCATCCGGCAACACCCGCGGCAAGCACCACAACCACGGCGATCACGAGGTTCCGCACGAGTGGCGACCCCTGCCGCGAGCGCGACTGCTCTACCGCCAAGACCTAGACCGCTTCGAGTCCGAGGTCGTCCAGCCCAATGGCGTAGCGATACGGGTAGCCCGCATCCTCGATGCGCTGACCAGCGCCCGTCGCGCGGTCAACGATCGTGCACACGGCAACCACTTCGGCACCGACCTTTTCGAGGGCTTCGATCGCGGCGAGCGGGGAACCGCCCGTCGTCGAGGTGTCCTCAAGCACGACTACCCGCTTGCCCGCAACATCCGGACCCTCAACCTGCTTTCCGCGGCCGTGATCCTTTGGCTCTTTCCGCACCACAAACGCATCCACCGCGCGGTCGCGCGCAACGGCCTGGTGCATTACCGCGTTTGCGAGCGGGTCCGCGCCCATTGTGAGGCCGCCCACCGCGGCGACCGGCGCGAACTCGTCAATGAGTTCGAGCAGTACTTCGCCGATGAGCGGTGCCGCCCGGTGGTCGAGCGACAACTTCCGTAAGTCAATGTAGTAGGAGGCTTTTTTGCCGCTGGTGAGCGTGAAGTCGCCGTGGAAAACGGCTTCGTCACTGATGAGCTGGATGAGTTGAGTACGCGCGTCGGTCACGTTCCCCAGCGTAGTTGGTTGCGAGACGAGCCGGGAAATACTTGCAAATGACCGCGCATTTCGCACGCAAGAGCCTTCGAAAATCGTATACGGCATTGTATATCTTGCGACTGAACACTATTCTTGTACGTGTAACCATCGAGGTTCTTCCCCGCGAGTGCGTGCCGCCCTGTCAATGACGACCCGCTCAAGAAACACTTCTCCTCTGGTTGGCCGGAGTGAGTCCTGAAAAGGTTCTTTAGTTGAATATCAAGCAAGCAATTGATCGCGCGCCGATGACGCGAACACAGTGGAGCGTCGTCGGAATCTGTTTGGCGCTGAACTTCATCGACGGATATGACGTACTGGTCCTCGCCTTCAGCTCAACGCACATCCAAGAAGAATTCCTCATCAGCGGCACCGAACTCGGCGTCCTGCTTTCGGCGGCGCTACTCGGTATGACACTCGGCGCGCTTTTCGTCGCGCAGATCGCGGACCACATTGGCCGCCGCAAGACCATCGTCCTCGCGACCATTGTGATCGCGCTCGGGATGTTCGGCTCGGCGATGGCAACCGACTATTACATGCTGCTCGGGATGCGCATCCTCACCGGTATCGCGGTCGGCACGATGCAGACAAGCCTCAACGTCCTCGTCGCCGAATACTCCAACGCCAAGCGACGTTCGACCGCCGTCGCGATTTATTCCACCGGACAGCCGATCGGTGGCGTGCTCGGCGGCGCCGCAGTCGCATTCCTCCTCACCCACTTCACGTGGCACATGGGCTTCATCGTGGGTGGCATCATCACTCTTCTAATGGTGCCGATCGTGCTGCTATGGCTGCCCGAGTCCATCGACTACCTCGACGCGAAGCGTCCCGCCGGATCGCTCGAGAAGATCAACGCCATCCTCGGTCGAATGAAGCAGAACACGCTCGACGCACTGCCCGATCAGACCGATGCCGACCGTCAGTCAGCGAATATTTTGACGCTCTTTAAGAACGGGCAGGCGAAGAAGACACTGCTGCTCGCGTTCGCGTTCATGATGATCATGGGCTCGTTCTACTTTGCGAACTCCTGGACTCCGAAGCTCGTGCAAGAGGGCGGCTACTCGGTCAACTCCGGAATTTCGGCCGGCGTGATGTTCAGCCTCGGCTGCATCATCGGTTCGCTTGTCGTCGCCGTCGTGGGCGACCGCTTTGCAATCAACCGTGCCGTCGCGACATACGCGGGGCTCGCTGCCATCTCATTCGCGATCTTCGGCGTCTCCACCGGCAATCTTCTCTTCACCACAATTGCGGCGATCATCCTCGGCATGCTCACGAACATGGCAGTCGCGGGCATGTTCTCGATCGGCCCCGTCTACTTCAATGCCGCCGAGCGCGCTTCCGGCGTCGGATTCATCGGCGGTATCGGTCGCTCCGGTGGCATGATTTCGCCGATCGTCGCTGGTGCGCTCATCGACGCGGGTTGGCTTGCTGGCAATATTTACTTCGTATTTATTGTGCCTCTGCTGCTCGGCGCACTCGCACTGCTGCTGCTTCCGAAGCCACAGACCTCTGTGTCGAACACTCCGGGGCCGGAATCGGGAATCGAAACGACCGCGATGCAGACCGCGAAGTTTTAGGTGGCTGCTGCTTCCTTCCTTCCCTGCCTTCCGCAGAGTGGTAGCGGCGAGCACTCGGCGGATGCACGCGACGAGCAGACCCTGCAAGCAAGGTAGGCTCGACCGCTCGGCGGACAACGCCCGCGCACGCGATACGGTAGAGCCCATGCGCATTGCCACCTGGAACGTGAACTCCATTCGTACCCGCAAGGGCCGCGTCATTGACTACCTGCAGAGCGCCGACATTGACGTGCTCGCGATGCAGGAGATCAAGTGCAAGCCCGAGCAGTTCCCATACGAGGAGTTCGAAGAAGCCGGGTACGAGGTGATTGCGCACGGCCTCAATCAGTGGAACGGCGTTGCGTTCGCTTCACGACTTCCCATTGAGGATGTGGTCGACGGGTTCGACGGGATGCCGGGTTTCGGCAAGCCCGCCGAGGACGGCTCGCTGCCACTCGAGGCTCGTGCACTCGGCGTCACGATCGAAGGAGTGCGGCTCTGGTCGCTCTACGTCCCGAACGGCCGCGAACTCGACCATCCGCACTACCACTACAAGCTCGAGTGGCTCAATGCGCTGCGCGCGGCGACGGCGAAGCGCCGGGAAGAGCATCCCGACGAGCCCCTCGCGCTCATGGGCGATTTCAATATCGCGCCGCTCGATATCGACATTTGGGATCCGGCATTCTTCGAGGGCAAAACCCACACTTCGCAGCCGGAGCGGGATGCGTTCAATGCCTTCCTGACGGACGGGCTAGTCGATGTCACTCGCGAACTCGGGGTCGAGGGCTACACGTACTGGGACTACCAGCAGCTGCGATTCCCACGAAACGAGGGGATGCGCATTGACTTCATCCTCGGATCCTCGGAATTCCTGGAGCTCGTCAATTCAGCAGAAATCGCTCGGGATGAGCGCAAGGGCGATGGTCCGAGCGACCACGTTCCCGTCATGGTCGAGCTCGATACGGAGACCTCGCTCGACGACGATATGCCGATGATCTTTTAGCGCAAGGCGCTCCCGCAAGCTCAGCTACGCGGCCGCAAGCTTGTTCCGGACGCGTTCACAATGTTGAGTAATTTCCGCGTTTATTTGCTCAAGATGACTGCGATCCGCAGACGGCAAGTCCAGCTCGGAAATGGCTTGTGCGAAGGCCGCTGGAATGAGCTGCGCGAACACGTCAGCAGAAATGAGCACAGCGCTTGGGTCCAGTCCAAGGTCCGAGGCAAACGCTTCGAGATGTCTCGAGGCGACCTCGTGAATTGTGCTGGCCCCGCCAATTTCCATCGCCATCTTGTGCCGCTCTTCTTCCTGGCCGAAACCAGTCGCCACGTCATACAGCGGGGCGAGCTGGACCCACTCCGGCGTCAACAGCACTGAGTAGTTCTTGGCGTGCGCATCCGGTGCACCGATAAGCCAGTTGGCAAGGACCGCCTGCACGAACTTGCCCACTTCAACCTCATCGGCGCCTCCTGCGCGAAGCGTATCGACGACCTGTTTCGCAGTGACGTTGTACTTGTAGCGCGGGAGCGTCGACGTGGCCTGACACAGATCCTCTTGGTGAACTCGGTATAGGACGCCCTCGTACCGGTATCGGTCGTACCTTTCCACCACAATCGCAGGTTCTCCCGCAAATCGTTCGAAGTGAGAGTTCGCAACGCTCAAACCTGTCAACTGAAGTGCCCGCATCGACACGTGTTCTGTCAAAGCCTGTGAACGAAGCCCAAGCACACCAGGCTTGACGATATGCGTGGTTGCTTCATTCAGCACCACTTCCGGTGTCTGTGGTGTCGCTGTTATCAGAGCGATTCGGCAGGTCGAGCTTCAGTAGGAGGTTGGGATCCGGTCGCGGCATCAGATTCTTGAGGTTCGCGACATTGCTCAATGCGGAACCGAAATCTGCTTGGCCAGTAATGGCCGACTGCATTTTCAGGATGCTCGCGAGTGCGGAGCTGGTTGCACGGGCTTGGTCGCGCATTGCCCTACGGGTGATCTCGTTAGTAGTGATCGCCGATGCTCCGACCGAGGATGAGCGTTCACCAGCATCTAATTCAGAGACATCGCTCGGTGATTCCAGGACAAGATCAAGGCCAAGCACCCTGAGGAGTCCAAGCAGCTTGCCGAGCTCAGCACGCGGCCGACGGCCCTGCTCAATACCGATTAACCATTCACGAGACACCTCCCCTCGTTCGGCAAGCTGTGCCTGAGTGAGGCCAGCGGCTAGGTTGTGTCCTGTAAGTGTCATCGGAGGCGGAGCACGATGCTGGCGATGAGT
>NZ_JBQDBE010000033.1:0-23039 GCF_052090685.1 Gulosibacter sp.
GAAGCCGGCGGTTTCAGACCTCGACTACACCCTCGTTCGTGAAGAGCCGGTTTACATCAATATTAGAAATGATCGAACGGGTAGTTCTAAGTCGGCGAATGGCAAAGAATGGAAATGTCCGGTCCATAGCACGGAATAAAATGTATTGAAATACCGTACTTCCAATAATCATCCGAATCATCAATATCGACACTGAAATTATACCCTGGGAAAATGCAATGCTAAGTATCGCCAAGCCAATAGTTGTAATGATAGCGATTGCGTGACCTGCAATTAGGTCAACTATTGATGGACGCTGAAGATATCGAAATCCTCGAAGTCCATTCGTTGCAAAAATAAGAATGCTAATGAGCGTTGCAGCCAAAAATGAATAAATACCGAGATTGAGGGACTCGTCCTCGGGAAGGGCCGCTGAACTTGCTGCGTGCGTTGCAAGCATGGATTGAACATAGGCCGACGCGATGGCGGTGGAGCACCAGAGCGCACCTGGGCGGCGTTTAGGTATTTTCCGACCTCTGCCCCTAGAGATAAGTTGACGAAAGTCATGAAACTGTTTTCGGGCGGTGACTCTATCGTTTAAGAGTTTAGCCATCGACCGTTCCAGCAGTTCAGAGTTCAAATGATAGAGCGCTCCGAGGAAGGAGAATCCAAATGCTAGTATGCTGGTTGTAATTACATCCATAATTGCATCAGCGGTTATCTGACGCGACGAGAACATGCCAAATAGTCTTAATGGTGCGAGGCTGCCAGCAGCGAAAGCTAACGTTATAGCTCCAGTTCGTGCGATTTTATCAATGATCGAAGTGCTGACTGTGAGTTTATTTGAATTTGCGGAGACGACTGAAGCAATGGTGAGAGCTGATACTGCAGTGAATGCAGTGAGAAGAGCCACTATTGTGTCCGGGCCCCAGACTTGACGAATTGCGGCCGTTGTAAGCTCGCGAACATTTGGATCTAAATAAAGAAGAATGCAAAGATAGGCGCTGAATGCAATGGCGGCAGTGCCAACACCAAAACCAAACATCACTCGATCTCGTGACTCGATTTCGCGTCCGCGAATCCGGGAGGACGAGATTGGCGATGGGTGGCGCATAGAATTCGTCGCCGTCAAACGTTCCCCGGCACCTCATCAATGAGCCGCGGCGGCAGATCTTTCGGCCGGGGGAGTGGCCGCCCGAACATCCGCATCCGGAGGGAATAGCTCGAAAGGGTGTGGGAACGTGCCCAGTGCCGATCGATCGCTTCCTCGTAGAACGTAACGAGCTTTTCGGTGGCCGCGCGCCACGAGCTCTCTTCGGCCTCGACGCGAGCCTCAGCCCCCATCGCAGCCCGCCGCTCATCGTCAAAGAGCAACTGCTCAAGCCCGGCGGTGAACTCCTGCTCGGAAGCGGGATCAAAGAGGAGCCCGCTTCGCCCATCCGTCACGGCAAAGGGGATGCCACCAGCACGCGCCGCGACAACCGGCACTTCCGAGGCCATCGATTCGAGGGCTACGAGCCCCAGCGTCTCGGTCGTCGACGGGAACGCAAAAACATCGGCGGAGGCGAAGGCCCCAGCAAGGGCATCCCCAGACATATAGCCAGTAAAGAGAGTATTGGTGCCGGCGAACTCGCGCTCGAGCTCTTCCCGATCGGGACCAGAGCCAACCATCGCCAGGCGCACCCCGCGGGACTGCAGCTTCTGAATCTGCGGCAGCAGGGCACGGAGGTTTTTCTCCTTGGACATCCGGCCCACGTAGACCATGAGCTTGTCTTCGGGATGCCCGTCGGTAAGGAGGTCCCGCATTTCCGGGGACTTCTTATCGGGGTGATAGCTGACGGTGTCGATCGCTTTCGGCCAGAGGTCCACGCGGTCAATGCCAATCTCACGCGCGCGTTCGACCATCTGCGGCGAAGTGCAGAGATTTACCTCCGCCAAATTGTGGATCTCGCGCAGGTAAGCCGTACCGATCCGACGAATCGGTGCCAGCCCCAGTGCATCCGCATATTGCGGTGTATCGGTGTGAAAGGACGCGAGCATCGGCAAATCGCGGCGAGCGCCGGAGAGTGCGCCGTAGGCGGCCAAAGCGACCGGGTTCACCAGGTGCACCACGTGCGGTGCGAACTCCTCAACGGCCTTGGCGATATTCGGCGTCGGTAACCCGACCTTGAGTTCCGGGTACCAGGGCTTCATCGGCACCGAGTTCACCCGAACGACCCGCGCACCAGCAAAGTTGGTGGGCGGGTCGCCGGGCGCGAACACGAGCACCTCGTGGCCGAGGGCGTTGAGTTGCTCGAGGGTACGCAGAACGCGCGTCACCACGCCATCAATTTTTGGCAGAAAAACTTCGGTGAAGAGCGCGATCCGCATTGGCGTTAGTTCGCCGGAGCCGAAACGGGCTCTGAGGACACAGAGCCGGCCACGGACGAAGGCACACCGGCAGCCTGCTTTGCGGTCCACAGCGAGGTGGCTGGGATCTTCGAGCGGTCTGCACGATCGGCGTACTTGCGCGCAATCTCCGTGACTTCGAGCAGCAGCCCCTCGGCCAGCTTCGTCGGATTCAAACCCATTTCGAGGAAGGTGTCATTGCGCACGTGCAGCTCATTTTCGGGAGCCTCGTTGCGCGGGTTGGGTACGTTTTCGACCTCGGCGTCAGCGATCTTGCCGATCAGGGCGGCGAGGTCGCGCACGCGGTGCGTCTCGGTCATCTGGTTGAAGATCTTGACGCGGTCGCCAGCAGCAGGCGGGTTCTCGATCGCGATCTGGATGCACCGCACGGTGTCCTGGATGTGGATGAACGCACGCGTCTGGCCACCGGTGCCGTGCACGGTCAGCGGGTAGCCCACCGCGGCCTGCATCAGGAAGCGGTTGAGGACCGTGCCGTAGTCACCGTCGTAGTCGAAGCGGTTGATGAGCCGCTCATCCATCGCGGTCTCGCGGGTGTTCGTACCCCACACGATGCCCTGGTGGAGGTCGGTGATCCGCAGCGCGTCGTTCTTCGCGTAGTACGCGAAGAGGTTCTGGTCGAGCACCTTCGTGAGGTGGTACACCGAACCGGGATTGGTTGGGTACAGAATCTGCTGCTGTACGCGAGTCGGCTCCGAAAGCGGGTTGCCGTCCTCATCCTCATCGGTCGCGACCTCGATGTCGAGGTAGCCCTCGGGAATCTTCATGCCCGCGGTGCCGTAGCCGTAGACACCCATGGTGCCGAGGTGGACGAGGTGCACGTCGCGCTCCGACTCGACGATTGCGGTGAGCACGTTGCCGGTCGCGTTGACGTTGTTGTCGATCGTGTAGCGCTTGTTCTTCGAGTTCTTCATCGAGTACGGTGCCGCACGCTGCTCGGCGAAGTGCACGATCGCCTCGAGCTTCTCATCAATGATGAACTGCAGCAGCTCCTCGTACTCCTGCGCAACGTCGATGTTTGCGAATCCGACCTTCTTGCCGGAGACTTCTTCCCACGCGGCAATACGTTCTTCGATCGAAGCGATCGGGGTCAGGGATTCCGCACCGAGTTCGCCGTCAATGCGTCGACGTGAGAGGTTGTCGACGATTACTACGTCGTGGCCTTCGTTTGACAGGTGCAATGCGGTTGGCCAACCACAGAATCCGTCGCCACCGAGAATTGCAATCTTCACGAGTACTCCATAACTTGCGGCATAACCGCGTTGGGCTGGCCCACAGGGCCGGTGTAGCTTTCATGCGCCGGTGCCAGGATGGCGCTGGGCACTTCTCGCCATGTTATTACGTTCTGTTAACGGTTGGTAAAGTGACCGCGCAGTCCGCTAGCGTCCGGGTTCAAGTTTGCCGATCGCAGCCTCGCCGTCCATGGCCGCGTCGTCATCCTCTTCGCCACGGAACTCGAGGTTCAATTCGAGCAGTTCCTGGTCATTTCGGTTCAGGATGCGTCCGGTACCTTGTGCCCCGGTCAACTGGCCGGTGCCGGAGGAGGGCACGACCTTGAGCAGCGCATCCTCGGACACAAACCGACCGTGATCCACGGTCGAGGTGTGCCAAAAATTGAGCGTGCCGCGACGCCCGCCGATTTCGCCCTCGAACGCGTCGATCGCAACGTAGGTGCCCGAACCGTTCTCGGTGTTGAACGCGCTGACCATTAAGACCTGGCTGGAGCCGCTAATCTCGTCGCCGTCGAAGGTGCGGCGGATGAAGAACCCACCCATCGGCGTGCCGGTTTCGACATCGGGGGCACGCCCATTCGCGTCCCACACATCGATCTGAAATGAACTCGTAGCCCGCATACTCATGAATATTGGCACGTGGCCCTGAAAGCACCGTCAGACGCATATATCCCTAAGCCAGACATGAAACGATAGGGACATGACTGAGAACGCGGTAGTTGAGATTTTGGATGCGAATCGGGCCCGCAGTCTGCTGAGCGGACAGACCTTTGGGCGGTTGATCGAACGTATCGGCGAGGTGACCGAAGTATTTCCCATCAACTATTGGAGTGACGGTCACCGGATCGTGTTTCGGACCGCACCCGGGACCAAGCTCGCAGGCACAGTCGTCGCTGACGAGATTCTGTTTCAAACCGACCGAGTCACCGAAGAGGATGCCTGGAGCGTGGTCGCTCGCTGCACGTCACGCATCCTCGACAAGGCCGTCGAGGTCGATGAAGCCGCCCAACTCGACCTGCACCCACTTATTCCTACGGTCAAGCAGGTGTTCGTTGAGCTGACCGTGGGCACCCTTTCCGGCCGCTACTTCCGCCTCGGTGAAGAGCCGCAAGCCTCACCCGAGACGGTGGCGTGAGCGAGCCCGACCGCGTCGCGCTCCATGACGACCCGGTCGTCGACGTCGTACTCACCGAGGCGCTCGCCACGGGCGAATTGCCTGCGGTGGTCGCGGTAGTTGATGACGCCGACGCCGCGTTTGTCGCGCCGCTTTTGGCGCAGGGCGTCCGCGAAGTGCGGCTATTCAGCGACTTCGGTGTTCGGGATGCGCTTGTCGACGGGGCCGCTCAGGTCACGCCGGATGCGGGGCTGTTTAGCGGTGTGGAGTTAGTCGTTGGCCGCTTGCCGAAGTCGCTTGCAGAACTTGAGGATGTGAGCGAGACGGTCGCGCGCGAAGCGTCACCGGATGTTCGGCTCATTTTGGGTGCGCGAGTGAAGCATCTCGTGCACTCCATGAACGAGCGGCTTGGGAAACACTTCACGGAGGTCCGCGGAAGTCGGGGGATTCGGAAGTCTCGTGCGCTGGTCGCAACCTCGCCGCGCACGGATCTGCCACCCGATCCGGTCTTTCCCGTAGTCGCGTATCTCGAGGAACTCGACCTCAACGTCGCGGCGCGCGGTGGCGCATTCGCTGGCACGATGCTCGACCTCGGCACACGCGTGCTCATTGAGGCGCTCGCGAGTGAGGATGAATTGGGACGAGGCGAAGCGGTCAGCACCGCTGTCGATCTCGGCTGCGGCACCGGGCTGCTCGCCTGTGTGCTTGCTCGCAGTCTGCCGGAGGCGAAGGTGATCGCGACCGACGCATCCTGGTGGGCCTGCGCATCCGCCGAAGCAACCGCCGAAGCGAACCAGCTGGCTGATCGTATCGACGTGTTGCGCGGTAACGCCGGTGACGGGATTGCGGAGGCGAGCGTTGATGTGGTGCTCTGCAACCCGCCATTTCACGACGGCCGCCAGGTCGATCCGGGGCTCGCAAACGAGCTATTTCGCGGGGCGGCACGGATGCTGCGGTCGGGCGGCGTGATCTACACGGTGTTTAACTCTCACCTCAAACACCGCGAGCACCTCGAGCGGATTGTTGGTCCGACTCGACAGGTCGCCCGGACTGCCAAGTTCACGGTTACCGCCACTACCCGGCGGTGACGAAGCTAGCTCAGCGTCCCCTTCGGGGGCACGGACGGCAACCCGCTCACGGGGTCATCCGAAGCAACCGCGGTGTTCAAATCGCGGCCGAAGATATAACTCGCTCGCACAAACCGACCCTCGAGGGCCCGCGGGAGCCAGTACTGCGCATCCGACCACATTTTTGGTAGCGGTGTCTCCTCGATTCGATGCCATTCGGGAATGAGCTCTGCGGTTTCCACGGGCTCGCCGATCCAATCCCGGCACAGGTAGACCCAGGATTCCTGCGACCAGGCGGGCTTGGTCGGGAAGATATAGGTGAGTAGGCCCGTGTGCTGTAGGGCGGTGGGGTCCGCAAAAATACTGGACTCTTCTTCGATCTCGCGGATCGCGGCGTAGCGCGGGTGCTCGCCCGGATGCAGCTTGCCACCGAGCCCAACGAGTTTTCCCTCGCCGAGCCCGTATTTCTTGCGCCCAAGCAGTACCTCGCTGCCCCGGGAACTTTCGCGAAGCAGGTAGGTGACGCACACCTGTGGAAGGGCCATGACCCAAGGGTACTCGGGTGGGAACTCCCGCGAAATATATGAGTTGCGCGGTGCGCCCACGTAGCCACAAGGCGTGGACAATTAGCCTGGAGCGTGGCCGTTGCCTCATTCCGACGCCCCATCCCGACTAGGAAGGCTCATCCCCATGTCTGAAGTCCTCGCGCTCCTCGGTAATTGGTTACCTCAGCAGCGGTGGTACGTCGGTGGCTCTGGCGAACCGCAATTGGAGTTGCTCGGCAGCTACGAGCTTGAACCGGCGGCGGAGGATCCTGGCCTACGGCTCATCACCGTGGCACTCGTCCGCGATAGCGCACGCCAGCCGGCGCCGTTGTATCAGGTGCCGCTCGTGATCCGCGAGGTGGATGCGCAGGTCGACGCGCTCGGATTCATCGGCCCGGTGAAAGAACACGGGGACCGCGCCGCACTGGTCGATGGGCCGCATGACCAGGCATTCGCCCGGGCGCTGGTGAAACTCATCGCTGAGGAGGCTGAAGCGTCGGGTGCACCGGGGCCGGATGGGAATCCTCGCGTGCGCGTGTTTGGGCAGCCGATGCCGGGCGCGAAAGCGGGTAAATTCGTCACCTCACGAGTGCTTTCAGGGGAGCAATCGAATACTTCGATCATCTGCGAACTGCAGGATGACTCGGGCGAGGCCGGTGTGCCGCTGATCGTGAAGTTGTTCCGCACGCTGCACGCCGGTGACAATCCTGATGTCACGCTGCAGACCGCACTCGCAGCGACCGGATCGCTCAACGTGCCGCCGACCTTCGGGCAGGTTTCCGCGGTGTGGCCGGATGCGCAGAGCGAGCACGCGAATGCGGAGGGCCAGGTGGCCGGTCACCTGGCGTTCGCGCAAGAGTTCTTCGTCGGTGTCGAGGATGCGTGGCGGGTTGCGCTGCGCGCCGCGGAAGGCGGCGAGGACTTCACTCCGCTTGCCCGCAGCCTCGGGGAGGCGACCGCGCAGGTGCACGCAACGCTGCGGCGCGTCATGCCGACGCTGGAGCCGGACCAGCACGACATTGATCTTGCGACGCAACAAATGTGGCGCCGCTACGAGATCGCGGTGGAGGAAGTCCCCGAACTCTCGGAGTACGCCACCCGGGTCGAACGCGTGTACGCGCTCGCGAGTGACGCGAAATGGCCGACGCTGCAGCGCATCCATGGCGACTACCACCTCGGGCAAGTACTGGCCGTGCCCGACCGCGGCTGGGTGCTGCTCGATTTCGAAGGTGAACCGCTGCGCTCACTCGATGCGCGCAACGCCCCCGATGTGCCCGCACGCGACGTCGCGGGGCTGCTGCGCTCCTTCGACTACGTCGCGGGCTCGCTATCGCTGCAGGCGGAGCACGAAGTTGCGCGCGATTGGGCGGATGCGGCGCGAGCGGCATTCCTCGAGGGATATGCATCCGAGTCGGCCAAGGAAGATGCGGACACCATGAGCACAGTCTCGCCAGTGGATCACGAACGCGTGCTTGCGGCCTACGAACTCGATAAGGCGATCTACGAAACCATTTACGAAGCGCGGCATCGGCCTTCCTGGTTACCGATCCCGGTGAAGGCAGTGCAGCGCATCCTCGGCAATAGCGAGTCTTGAGCTGATCTAACGACCACGGGTCACGAAAACGGGCCTACGGAATCTTTTCCGTAGGCCCGTTTTTTCGTTGCTGCTTGTCGCGCCCAAAAAGTTTCCCTTGAGCATTTACGCGAGCGTTTGATACTGCTAGCTTCTAGATGTTAGTTCTATTAGACAATGTCAAATGTGAGGAGACAGATATGAATCCTGCCGACACTGCGTGGATACTCGCCGCCACCGCTCTCGTGCTCGTGATGTTCCCCGGGCTGTCCATGCTGTATGGCGGAATGCACGACAGCCGGAACGTGCTCAACACGATGATGATGGTCATGAGCGGCCTCGCCGTCACGAGCGTCGTGTACGTGCTGATCGGCCACGGACTCGTCCTCGGTAACTCCGTCGGCGGCCTCGGGATCATCGGCAACCCGTTCGAATACGCGTTCTTCGACGAGTTCCTTGAAGAAGGCGCACTCAATGCCGCGTTCTACGTACTCTTCGCGGGCATCAGCATCTCGCTCGCGGCCTCGGGTGCGGCCGGACGCATGAAGTTCGGCGCGTGGCTTGTCTTCTCGGCAATCTGGGTCATTGTCGTCTACAGCCCGCTCGCGCACTGGGTTTTTGCATTCGACGACCCCGAATCAGGGATCGTCGGTGGCTGGATGCGCAACGTCCTCGAACTGCACGACTACGCAGGCGGTACCGCGATTCACATGAACGCTGGCGCAGCAGGTCTCGCGCTCGCCCTGGTGCTCGGCCGTCGCAAATCGACGACGATGCGCCCCAACAATTTGCCGATCATGCTCATCGGCGTGGGCTTGCTCCTGATTGGGTGGATCGGTTTCAACGGCGGCACCGCCGCGGGCGCCAACTTCCTCGCCGAATATGTTGTGCTCACCACGATCCTCGCCGCGAGTGGCGGCATGCTCGGCTTCATGACCGTCGAGCGATTCCGTGATGGTCACGCGACCATGCTCGGCCTCGGCACCGGCGTCATCGCGGGGCTGGTTGGTATTACCCCGGTGGCGGATGCGGTGCACCCGGTCGGTGCGCTCGCGGTCGGCTTCATCGCGGCAGCAGCTGCGGCGTGGGCCATCACCTGGAAGCGCCGCCACAAGCTTGATGACACCTTCGACGTCTTCGCGGTCCACGGCATCGCGGGCATCGCAGGCGCACTCTTCGCGGTGCTATTTGCCACCGCTTCCGCCCCCGCCGGCTTCAACGGCGTGCTCTTTGGCGGCGACCTCGACCTCATCTGGCGCGAGGGTCTTGCGATCATCGTCACCCTCGGTTACTCGTTCGGCATGACCTACGCGATCGCCTGGGTCATGAACAAGATCAGTCCGATTCGAGTCTCGGAAGAGGACGAGGAACTCGGTTTGGACCGTTCGGTGCACGCGGAAAGCGCCTACGACCAGCGCACGCTGTGACGCACGTCCCAGGTCCGCGCAGAAACGAGCATCCGCATCCGTGCATCCTTCCACCCGCACCGACACCCGCATCAGCAACCCCGTTGCGAGCTATTGAACCGCGAGCAACAGCGCTAAGGAAATCATCGTGAAACTCATCACCGCAGTCATCAAACCCACCAAGTTGGAAACCGTCGCGAACGCACTCGCGGAGGCCGGATTCCCCGGCCTGACCGCTGGAGAAGTCCAGGGACGAGGCGCGCAGGCCGGCCGAACCGAGTACTACCGCGGTCAGGCAGTCGACGTCCGTTTCCGCACCAAGATTCGAATCGAACTCGTGGTCGCCGACGAGCAGCTCGATCAGGCACTGGATGTGCTGGTCGAGGCCGCGAGCACCGGCAGCATCGGCGACGGCAAGATCTGGGTCTCTGAAGTCAGCCGCGTCCTGCGCGTGCGCACTGGCGAATCAGGTCCCGAGGCGCTTTAGCCGCGCATCCAGCACGACACCACCAGCAAACACCCCACAAGCCACAACCGTAAGAGGATCCTCATGAACACCACCATCAACTTCCGCTACCTCAACGAACCGCAAATGATCGAGGCGGGTGTCGGCGACCTCGTGCGCTGCACCGACGTCATGGAAGAAGCGCTCGTGCTGCTGCGCCAGGGCGACTATCGCATGGCCGGCGAGACCGGGAACTCGCACGGCGCGATGATCACCTTCCCCGAGGCCCCCGAATTCGCGGGTATGCCGCAAGACGGTCCGGACCGCCGCTTCATGGCGATGCCCGCCTACCTTGGCGGCCGCTTCGGCACCGCGGGTGTGAAGTGGTACGGGTCCAACACCGAGAACCGGAAGGCCGGACAGCCCCGTTCGATCCACGTGTTCGTGCTGAACGACCGCGACTCGGGCGCACCGCTGGCGATCATGAGCGCCAACCTCTTGAGTGCCTACCGCACCGGCGCGGTGCCGGGGGTAGGCGTCAAGCACCTCGCGAAGGCGGATGCGAAATCCGTTGCGGTGGTTGGCCCCGGCGTGATTGCCCGCTCGGTGCTGTCGACGACACTCGCTCTGCGTCCCGGGATCGATACCCTCACCATTAAGGGCCGCAGTGCCGCCAGCACGCAGGTGTTCGCGGACTGGGCGAAGCGTGAGTTTCCACAGCTCGCGACCATCACCGCATCCGACACCATCGAAGAAGCCATCGCCGACGCCGACATCGTGATGGCGACTACCTCGACCGACGCCGCGGGGAGCGAGGCCTTCCCCCACTTCGACAAGTCTGCGATCAAACCGGGCGCGCTGTTGCTGCTCCCCGCCGCGGCCCGGTTCGACGACGACTTCCTGGCAAGCGACAACACGCGTCTCGTGATCGACGCGCACGGCCTGTACGAATCGTGGCTCGAGGAATACGGCCCGACCGCGTACCAAATCCTCGGCATCCCGGGCTCGCACTGGTTCGGTCTGGTGGGGGAGGGCAAAATCCCCGCCAGCAAGATCGAAGAGATCGCGGATATCGCCACCGGCGCGCTCCCGGCACGACGCAACGATGAGGAAATCATCCTCTACTCGGTCGGCGGGATGCCGGTTGAAGACGTCGCGTGGGCGACAGAGCTCTACCGAATGGCCGAGGAGAAGAACATCGGCACGGTGCTCAACCTGTGGGACCAACCGGTCCTTGCCTAACGACGCCAATTCTGCAGGAGCCATCGCATGTCGAAGTCAGAATTTATCGTCATCGGCGCCGGGCTTGCCGGGGCGGCAGCCGCTTGGCAGCTCGCCGAACGCGGGCATGCCGTCACGGTGCTTGAGCGAACCACACCGGCGAACAGCCAGGGTAGCTCGCACGGTTCGGCGCGGATCTTCCGCTACGCATACCCGTCGCCGCTCTACACGAGCCTCGTGCAGCGAGCCAAGCGGGGGTGGGATGCGCTCGAGGCGGCCTCCGGGCGCCAGCTCATCACCCCGACCGGTGCGGTCGACTTCGGTGAAGTGCGGAGCCCGGCCCGCATTGCCCGGGTGCTTGAGGATGCGGGAATCGATCACGAGCTGCTGAGCCGGGATGCGGCTCGCGAACGGTTCCCACAGATCGCCTTCGACACCGACGTGCTTTACCACCCCGGTGCCGGCGTGCTCGATGCCATCACGACAGTGGAGACGATGCTTGCTCTCGCCGAGGCGACCGGCAACGCCGTGGTGCACCCGAACTGGGAGGTCTCGGGTATCGAGCGCCGCGGCGCGGGCTTCGAGGTGCGCTCAACGGATGGCACCATCGTCACGGGCGCCAAAGTCATTGTCGCGGCGGGCGGATGGTTGCCGCACCTCCTCGCGGATCTTGCACTGCCCTCCGCGTTCCTGGAATCTTTCCCGACCCTCGAAGTTCGGCAAGAGCAGGCCTTCCACCTGCCCTGGAGGGATGCGGATGCTGCCGGAAATTCTTACCCCGCTTGGCCCTCGTTCATTCACAAACGCAGCGAGTTTGAGACCTACGGTCTCCCGGGCGGCCGCGACGCCGGCTTCCACGGCCAGAAGCTCGCGCAATTCAACGGCGGACCCACACTGCCCTCGGCGCTTGATCAGGACGGCCAGATCCGACCCGAAATGCGCGAGCGGATCATCCGCTACGCCGAGGAGTTCCTTCCCGGCGCGATCCCCGAACCCTACGCTGAGACCACGTGCCTGTTCACGAATGCCCCGAATGAGGACTTCCTGATCGACAAGGCCGAGGGCATCGTGGTCGTGTCGGCCTGTTCGGGGCACGGAGGCAAGTTTGCGCCGCTACTTGGTGAATTTGCGGCTGATCTCGCGACCGGCGCTGGCACGGTGCCATCGGAGTTCAGGGTCGCGGCGTTTGCAAGTGGGAAAGCATCGATCGCCGAGTTCGACGGCGCGAAAGTATAAGGAGCGGCAATGTCCGTCACATCACTCATGTCGGCAATCTCCGGCACCGGTCGCGACCATAACCGCGGCGGCTACTCTCGACCGGTCTACTCGGGCGCTGAGCTGGACCTCCGGAGCTGGTTCATCGTCGAGGCGAGCGCTCGCGGTCTGGACGTCGAAACCGACCGCAACGGCATCATCTGGGCCTGGTGGGATGCACCTTCCGGAGACCGAACCGGGGCAATCGTCACCGGTAGTCACCTCGACTCGGTCCCGGGCGGCGGCGCATTCGACGGCCCGCTCGGTGTCGCCTCGGCGCTGGCGGCCGTGGACGTGCTGCGTGCGCAGGGGCGCAGACCCGAGCGAGCCATCGCCATCGCCGTATTTCCCGAAGAGGAAGGCTCCCGGTTCGGAATTGCGTGTCTCGGGTCGCGCATCCTCACCGGGGCGATACCGATTGAACGTGCCCTTGCGCTGAAGGATGACGAGGGTACGACCTTCGCGGAATGCTCGGCGAAGGTCGGGCTTGATCCGGCGCACATGGGGCCCGATCCCGTGCGTCTCGGGCGGCTCGGGGCGTTCATCGAGCTGCACGTGGAGCAGGGGCGCGGGCTCATTGATCTCGGGCAGCCAGTGGCGATCGGTTCGTCGATCCTCGGCCACGGACGCTGGCGGCTGAGTTTCACGGGGCAGGGGAACCACGCCGGCACCACGCTGATGCGGGACCGTCACGATCCGCTCGTCGCGGCTGGTGCGCTGATCGGCCAGATTCCTGGGATTGCCATGCGTTTCGACGGCGCGCGGGCGACCGTTGGCCGGCTGCAACCGGTGCCGGGCGGGACCAACGTGATCGCCTCGCGTGTCGACATGTGGCTCGATGTCCGCCATCCTGATGACGCGGTGACGGCACAGGTCGTCACCGAGATTTCTTCGCGGTCCGAACTGCTCGCGGCGGAACAGGGATGCACGGTGACGGTTCGCGAGGAATCGCTCAGCCCAACGGTGTCCTTCGACAGTGAACTTCGGCGACATCTCGAGATCGCGTTACCGGATGCACCGGTGCTTGACACGGGCGCCGGCCACGATGCCGGAATTCTCGCCACGCACATCCCGACCGCGATGCTCTTCGTTCGCAACCCGACCGGTGTTTCGCACGCGCAGGAGGAACACGTTGAGGATGCCGATGCCGAGGCGGGTGCCTTGGTGTTGGCTGAGGTGCTGACGAGCGAGCTTGGAGTGTGAGCGCCAAGTCGCAACCGACCGACGCGTGACGGAACGGGCGATGTTGGCATACACCACGAGGCGGCACTGCTCCGACCCGAGCACGCTGCGAGGCCGCGGGAATTTGCGTGCCGTTGGCGGCTCGGGCATGCTAATGCGGACACCGCGGCCGATTGGGACGCGTCCAAGAATGAGGGTCGAGGACCATGGATCTCACCGCGTTTCGTCTCCCGCGGTCAACGGGAAAGGTTGGCGCGGACGATGTCTATGGCGTGCTGATCGAGGCGTTGGCGACCGGGGTTCTTCGGGAAGGGGAGCGTTTCCCTGCCGAGTCGCAACTTGCGGCCCACTTTGGTGTCGCGCCGATGACGCTTCGACAAGCCCTCGGTCGACTTCGCGATGAGGAATATATCGTTACCACCCGCGGCCGGACCGGTGGCACGAGTGTCGCGATGGGCATCGCCGATCGCATGGAACAAGAGGCGCTCGGTCTGGAAGTGTCGGTCGAGGAGCTTCGGGACCTCACCGACTGGCGCCGCGGAGTATCGGGTGAAGCATCCTTCCTCGCCGCACTTCGCGGTACGCCTGCGGAACGCGAAGAGCTGCGGCGCCTCGAGGAGGATTTCCTCCGCGTGATCGACAGCACGACCGAGCGTCGCCTTGCCGACTCGCTCCTGCACATCCATATCGCCGAAATGTCGAAGAGCTGCCGCCTTGCGGCCGCGGAACGTGAGATCCAGGACCAGCTCACCCGATTCATCCGCGTCACTTCGTACCCGGGGGTAGATCTTTCACATGACGATATGGGGCATCGGGCGCTCGTGCAGGCCATTGTTTCGGGGGATGCGGATGCAGCCAGGCGCGCGCTCGTGCAGCACGTCGAGATTACCTACTACTGGGGCACCCAGCAGTCGCACATCGTGGGCGGCGGGAACGCACACTGACAAGCGAAACCGGTGACGAGTGTGCAAAGGGAGTTTTGCAGACCCGCCACCGGTTAGGTGCTGGTCGGGTATTCGCTTGCTTCCCGGCTACGCCAGGTGTCCGTGCGTGTGGAGCACGCGGCGCATCTCGTTTTCTTGCGGCGGCATGTGGCTCTGCTCGAATTCGAGCTCGGCCAGCAGCTCTCGACGAGTACGGCGCGGTGCGCCGGTGTCGAGAATTTGCTGCTCGTAGGACGGAACCAGTTCGTCACGACGGAATCGCAGCGCGTGTCCGATGACCTCGGTGCCGTAGAGGTAGTTCCGCAGGAACTCCATCTGGGCGTGCCAAGTCGCGGCCGCAATCGCTGCGTCCTCGCGCTTGAGACCCGTTACCTCGAGCCGGATCTCAGTGCCACCTTCGGGGCGCTTGCTGAGACTGATGCGGACGAGGTTTTCAGGCAGGTCATTGAACTTCCAACTGAGCGTCAGTGAACTCGGCACCCGGCGGTCATGCAGACGCGCGGTGATGCTGTAGTCGGTGTCGTTCGGGTAAGTGACGGTGAATGACTCACCGGTCATAATCGAACGCGATGGACGGCCAAGCCATGCCGAGAGAGCATCCTCTTGACTAATTGCCCGCCAGATCGTCTTTCGATCAAAATCCGAGTCGACACTGAGCGTGACGGTGTAGTTGTCGGAAATCCGGGAAATGTATCCGTGAATTTCACCCATTGTTGTCGCCTCCTTTTGCTTCTTATCGGTGCTCTCAACGGGAACGTGAGAGCGCGGGCACTTTGCCCGTTAGGTTAATTATAGGTGAACAAAAGGTTAACGGCTTGATTTCCTCGTGCCTTCGGTGTTGTGGCGTGAGAAAAGAAGCTTCGCGTTCGCTGTGAGCATTCGTCAGATTCACCAGTCACCAGGGATTCTTCGTAAACTTGAGTCAATCAGGCTCAAGGTTTATTAGAGCAACACGCTCAACCCGAGTCGAAATCTATCCGCAGATGTCGAAAGGAGACACCAGCGTGGCAAATATGCAGGGGGCACCAACCCCGGAAGAGGAATCCAAGTCGGCCCTCGAGCGCTTCGGCGTGAACCTCACCGACATCGCACGCACCGGCAAACTCGACCCGGTGATCGGCCGCGATGTCGAAATCCGTCGGGTGAGCCAGGTGCTCACGCGGCGCACCAAAAACAATCCGGTGCTCATCGGTGAACCCGGCGTCGGTAAGACCGCCGTGGTCGAAGGGCTCGCGCGACGCATCGTCGAAGGTGATGTGCCCGAATCCCTCAAGGATAAGGACCTCATTTCCCTCGATATCTCCGCGATCCTCGCCGGTGCCAAGTACCGCGGTGACTTCGAAGAGCGCATGAAAGCGGTCCTGGAAGAGATCCGCGACTCTGAGGGCAAGGTCATCACCTTCATCGACGAACTCCACACGCTCATGGGCGCCGGTGGCGGCGAATCGAGCGTCTCCGCATCCAATATGCTCAAGCCCATGCTCGCGCGTGGTGAACTGCGACTCATTGGCGCCACTACGCTCGACGAGTATCGCGAGTTCATCGAGGCCGATTCGGCACTCGAGCGCCGATTCCAGCAGGTGTACGTCGATGAGCCATCCGTGGAGGACACGATCGCAATTCTCCGCGGGCTGAAGGAACGATACGAAGCCCACCACAAGGTCGCAATTAGCGATACCGCGCTCGTGGCCGCCGCATCCCTCTCCAACCGCTATATCGCGGCGCGAAAGCTGCCCGATAAAGCCATCGACCTCGTGGATGAAGCGGCCTCGCATCTGCGGATGGAGATCGACTCTTCGCCAACCGAACTCGACAATCTGAAGCGCCAGCTGGATCGGATGAAGCTCGAAGAGCTTGCCCTGAAGAAGGAGCATGACGAGGCTGCTCGCGAGCGGCTCGCACAACTTCAAGAAGATATGGCGTCGCTGCAGGTCGAACTCGACGCGCTGCAGACGCGATGGGATGAAGAACGAAGCGGCCTCAACAAGGTTGGTGACCTCAAATCCAAGCTTGACGAGGCGAGGATGCGTGCCGATCGGGCGCAGCGCGACGGGAACCTCGAGCTCGCCTCGCGCGTGCTCTACGGTGAGATTCCGCAGCTTCAGAAGCAGCTTGCCGACGCCGAAGCGGCCGAAACGAGCGAGACGCGACTCGTGAATGATCACGTGACCGAGGACGATATCGCGAGCGTTGTCGCGGCCTGGACGGGTATTCCTGTGGGGCGGCTCATGCAGTCCGAGCGCGAGAAGCTGCTCGAACTTGAGAGTGAACTCCACCAGCGCGTGATCGGACAGGAGACCGCGGTCGGCACGGTATCGGATGCGATCAGGCGCTCGCGAGCGGGAGTCGCCGACCCGAATCGGCCGACCGGATCCTTCCTCTTCCTTGGGCCGACCGGGGTCGGCAAGACCGAGCTCGCCAAAGCCCTCGCACAGCTGCTCTTCGATGACGAGCGGGCGATCGTCCGCATCGATATGTCCGAGTACGGTGAGAAGCACAGTGTCTCGCGGCTGGTCGGAGCGCCTCCGGGCTACGTCGGATACGAGCAGGGCGGGCAACTCACGGAGGCCGTCCGCCGCCGCCCCTATTCGGTGATCCTCTTCGACGAGGTCGAGAAGGCACATCCCGAGGTCTTCGACATCCTCCTGCAGGTGCTCGACGACGGCCGATTGACGGATGGTCAGGGGCGCACGGTCGATTTCCGCAACACGATCCTGATCCTCACCTCGAACCTCGGTTCGCAGTTCCTCGTGGACCCAACGCTCACGAAGGAGCAGCAGCAAGACGAGGTGATGGGGGCGGTACGCCGCGCCTTCAAACCGGAGTTCGTGAACCGACTCGACGAGATCGTCATCTTCGACGCGCTCGCGCAAGAGCAGCTCGCGAAAATCGTCGGTCTCAATGTCCTGACGCTCGAGGAACGCCTTGCCGAGCATCGCATCCATATCGAAGTCAATGAGGATGCGCGGGCCTGGCTGGCAGAGCGAGGGTACGACCCGATCTACGGTGCGCGGCCGCTGCGTCGCCTCATGCAGCGGGAGATCGATGACCGGCTCGCGCGGGCGCTGCTGGCTGGGAAAGTGAAGGATGGTGACACGGTCGAGGTTTCGGTTGCGACGGATGGGGATGCGCTCGCGATCCGGACGCGCTAATCGATCTGGGTAGGGGCCCAACCTGGCGGCCCGCGCAATGATTGCGCGGGCCGCTTTGGCATTAATCGAGTGGTGAATCCCATTTAATTTGAACGTCCGGTGAACCCGGCACAAACAATTGTGGGACCGCGGCCTGTCATTCTGTGAGTCAGCTTAGAGTTGCCTGCGTTCATTCTCCCTTGAAAGGAAACGCAGTGCCCAAAAAGCGTTCGCAAGGTCGTCACACCCTCTCGATCGCCCTCGCAGTAGCGGCGGCGACGACCATGGTTGGCGTATCCCCAGCATTTGCGGCGGAGCTCGATTCACTCGACTCACCCGCCCTGGCGTCGGTCAACGAAACCCCCACGATTGTTGACGGCGTCACCGTTCCGGTTGACCCGCGTCCCGGGTTCCGCGTGCTCCCATACCTGCAGAAGCCAGCATCCGACCAGATGACCATCAACTGGTTCACGGAACAGGGCAATGACGCAACGCTCATTGTTCGTGGCCCAGGCCTGCCCGCCGAGGGACAAAGCTTCACCGTGACCGGTGAGCAGAACCCGGTCAACGGCTACCAGAACTACGAACTCACGAACGCTGGCTGGACCCACGCGGGTACCGGCCTGACGACTCCGCAGGGCACCTGGATCCGCGCCGACAACCCCTTCAAGTACACGCAGACCATCACCGGTCTCGAGGCGAACAGCCAGTACACCTACGAGGTCGTCGTTGACGAGTACAAGCACGAAGCCGCGTTCAGTACTTTTGCAGCGGCGGGCAGCGAACTCACCGAGCCGATGCACGTGATCGCGTTCTCGGACACCGAAACCGACCCCAAGGGCCGCACGACCTTCCGCGAATGGGAAGTCACCACGGAACTCGCCGAAGGTTCGGAACCGCGCCCCGACGAGAACTCGGCCTGGGCAGACAAGTTCGGCGGCGGCATCCGTAACGGCGCCTATGCCCTGAACTACATGCTCACCGAAGACATGGCGCAGGACTATAACAACCAGATCATCGCGGAGCAGGACCCCGACCTCATGCTCCTTGCCGGCGACCTGGTTGAGCAGGGCTCGAGCCAGACCCACTGGGATGAGTTCTTCATGTACTTCTCGGGTGACCGCGGGAACATCCTCGACGACACCCCGCTATTCACCTCGCTCGGTAACCACGAAGTGTACGGCTACGGCACTCCCGAGGACCGCACCTCGGTCGTGCGCTCGCGGATGGAGTACAACCAGTACTTCGACACCTTCGGTTCCGACAACCCGCACGCGCTCGATGCCTACCACCGCATCGACAACGGTCCGGTCACCTTCATTTCGGTGGATGTGACCAACGGTGAGCCAGACACCGTCTCGACGTCTTCCGTCCCCGAGTCGGAGAAGTCTGAAGGCGACGACTCGACGCTCACCCCCGAGCAATACGGCACCGACACGCAGAACTCCTTCACGAAGGAAGAGTACGACCGCGACTTCCCGAACGCGATCGAAAACGGCTGGATCGAAGAGGGCGCCGAGCCCGACCAGCCAAACTTCATGCCCGGTTCGGAGCAGTACGAGTGGCTCGAAGACCAGCTCAAGGATGCGCGTGACAACGGTCAGGTCATCGTCGTGCAGTGGCACCACGCCGCATACTCGAACGGTGTGCACGGTACTCCGATGGGGAACAACCACCCCGACTCACAGTCGGGTGTGCCGACCCGCCACCTCGACCCGCTGATGGAGGAGTACGGCGTAGCCGCGGTGATCTCCGGCCACGACGAGATGTTTGAGGCAAGCTACGTCGACAATGACAACGACGGCGTCGGTGTCTACCACTGGGATGTCGGGGTCGCCTCCGACGGTCTTCGCGCGGACAAGAAGATCCAGAACGAGGACGGCGAGTACGTGCCGTACAACTTCAACACGCACTCGATCTGGAGCGCGCAGGCTGATGAGCCGGAGATGTGGGTTACGAACGAGAACGGTGTTAAGCACCTGGTTTCGGGTGGCAAGCACTACGGTCACCTCGACATGCTCTTCGAGGCTTACACCGGTGCTCCGTTGGACTCGGGTGTG
Source organism: Gulosibacter sp. (assembly GCF_052090685.1). Taxonomy (NCBI): domain Bacteria; kingdom Bacillati; phylum Actinomycetota; class Actinomycetes; order Micrococcales; family Microbacteriaceae; genus Gulosibacter; species Gulosibacter sp. The sequence continues at coordinate 19,560 of NZ_JBQDBE010000033.1, forward strand.
GTGCCCGCGATGCAGCTCACGATGACTCCGGTTTCGGTTGTTCCGACGCTCAATGACAACTACGACGTGGAGTCGGTTGAGCGAGTTGAACTCACCAGCGGTGTCCAGACGGTCTACTTTGACGCCCAGGGCAACGTGCTTGACCCGAACGCGGAACCGGTAGAGACTCCAAAGCCGACGCCGACGACCACTGGTCCGGAGACCACTGGCCCCGAGACGACCGGTCCTGAAACTACTGGTCCTGAGACGACCGGTCCCGAAACCACTGACCCGGTGGCAACCGAGACCGATACGCCTGGCACTTCGGTTCCAACCTCGACTGAAACCAGCGGTGCCGGTGCGGGTGCGAATGGTGACGACGACGCGAGCGGTGCTGACGGTGCAGCGAACGGTGCCGGTGCCAACGGTGACGACGCAGCGTCCGGTGACGACGCAGCCTCCGGTGACGATGCAGCGAGCGGTGACGGTTCGGGCGAAGATGGACTCGCCCAGACCGGTACCGACCCCGGCACGCTGATGGCCATCGCGCTCGGCGTGGCAGCGGTCCTCGGCGGTGGCGTTCTGCTCATGATTCGCCGACGCAGCGAAATCTAGGTTTCATAGCGAATCACGCCGAAACGTAACTGAGCCCCGGGATGCGGAAAAGCATCCCGGGGCTCAGTGCTTTTCGAACGATCCGCGCTCGACAGCGCCCTATTCGAAGCTCAGCAGCACCTGGTCGAGGTCATTGCGAACACGCGGGCTGGCGTCGCGCTCGCGGATTTTTTCGGGCACCGATTCGTTGTCGGCGTGCTGACCCACCGAAATCACGGTGTAGGGGGCATAGCCTGCGGGGAGCACGAACTGTTCGGCGATCTTGTTGACGTCGAAGCCGGTCATCTGGTGAACCTGGAGCCCGAGCGTCTCGGCTTGAATCGATAGGTGCGCGACGGCCTGGCCAAGGTCGTAGTGCGCGTTCACAACCGGTTCGCCGTCAATTTCAGTGCGTGCAAGGGCAACGACGAGCGCCGAAACATTCGCATTCCACAGCTGATTGAATTCCGCGAGTGACTCGAAAATCTTGCTGAAGTTTTCGCTGCCGCGACGACCGACGATGAATCCCCACGGCTGCTTATTGAACGCCGAAGGTGACCAACGCGCGGCCTCCATGAGGGCGTTGATCTGCTCCTCGGAGACCTCGTGGGTGGCATCGAAGCCGCGTGGGCTCCAGCGGTTCTCGAGCACTTCTGCGATCGGGGTGGCGGTCGCATTGCGCGGAACGGTGATCGTCAAGGGGGTTCCTTTCGACAAGAGTTGCGGACAGTAGTTGTGGTCCGCTCACCTACAACTCAATCTGGCATGACAGTATTCCCCGAGTGATGCACAGGCTTTTCTCCTCCAAGTTCAAGGGCGCGGGGGCGCTGCTCACCCTGATTCTTGCGGTGACTCTCACCGGCTGCGCCTCCGGTCCCCAACCCGGACCCACCGCGATTCCGCTGCGTCCCACCGAGGCGGCAGATTTCGAGGTCGCCGATATTGAGCAACTCATGTCAGAGATGACTGAAGCCGGGGCGCCCGCGGTGTTCGTCGAAATTCGCGACGGTGAGCAGGTATGGAGCGGCGTGCAAGGTGTCCGCTCGACCACGAGTGAGCTGCCCGCGACCGTGAACGATCGAGTCCGCATCGCAAGTCTGACCAAGCCGATGGTCGCGAGCATCCTCTTACAACTCGTCGAAGAGGGTGTCGTGAACCTCGGGGACCCGATCGAAGATTATCTACCGGGCGTTGTTGACGGCCGCGAGGTCACGGTTCGGCAACTGCTCAATCACTCCTCGGGGATGCCCGACTACGTTCCGGCGCTCACGCTCAATGACCCGAGCTCAATCACCACACAGGTGGTCAGCCCCATCACGCATGAGGAACTGATCGACCTCTCCCGCACGCGCGATTGGGAGTTCGAACCAGGCACCGGCTTCGAATACTCGAATTCGAACTACATCGTAATCTCGATGCTGATCGAAGAACTTACCGGCAATGAACTCGCGACCGAACTCGAAAACCGCATCACGGTTCCGCTCGGACTGTCGAGCACCAGTATCCCATCGGGTACCGACATGGGCGAGAACGCGGCGCACGGGTACGTGAAACAGGGCGCGTTGTCGATCGACGTGACCGAGCAGGATGCATCGCTCTGGTCGGGTGCTGGCGGCGTCGTTTCGACGGTGTCGGATGTGAATACCTTCATGCGTGCGCTGCTCACCGGTCAGGTCATTCCACCCGAGCTGCTCGGCGAGATGCTCGTACTCTTGCCACAGGGCTACGGACTCGGCGTGCAATCGCGCACCGACACGTGTCCGGATACCGAGGCCGCGTACCTCGAGTCATCAAATGGTGCAGCCGAGTCAGAGGCGCCGATGGCGACGGAGAGCGCGCCAACGGATGCGGGTGGTGAGTCAGACGCGAGCAATGAGGTACCCGAGGCCGGAGCCGATAGCGAAGTGGGCGATGCGGGCTCGGGCGGGACAGATACAGCCGACGCCAATGACGCCGATGGTGACCAGCCCGAGGACACTGGCGGACTGCTCGACGAAGACTCCGCATCCACCTACGACTTCGAACCGAGTGAGGAAGGCTCAGGCAGCCTGCATGATTCGGAATACGGCGAACTCGTACAAATCGGTGCGCCGAATCATGTCTACGGGCACCTCGGCTCCGGGCTCGGCTATCGGGCATTGACGATGTCGAGCCCGGATGGGATTCGGCAGGTCACGATCGCGTGGACTGTATCCCCGACGGACTATGCCGATGATCCGCGACTGCAGATTGCTTACGAACTCGCGGATGTTGCGCTCGCGATCGACTGCTAGCCGGGTCCGATTCCTGTCCAGATTTTTCGCGGATCGGGGTGCGGTTAAGGGCACTTTGCACAGTTGTAACTTCCAGGTCACCCAGGCGCACTAACTTGCAAGGACCACATCGTGAAAGGCCTTCATTTTGCGCATTCCCGCCCTGCTCGCCACCGGAGCACTCGCACTCAGCCCGCTCCTCGCATCCACACCACACGCCGAGGCTCCGAGCGCGACTGTCACCGAAGCCGATCGCGAAGGCACAATTCTCTATTTCAATGACGCGCACGAGATCGGCCCGGTGCTCACCGGTGACCAAGACCGCGGGGGCGTGGCTCGACTCGACACGCGATCTTCACTGAGCTGAGCTTGCGGAAATGTCGCGTGCTGCCGGTGCTTGTCAGGTCGGGAGGCGAGTCGAGTGAGACTTATGCCTCAACCAAAAGTGCACGCTTGTCAACATTTCTAAAAGTGCACGTTTGTTCACTGTCGAAATTGTGGACGTTCGTCGACATATAGCGAATGTGGCAGTACAGTCACATCATGGCCCGAAGAACACTCCACACGCCACAAGATCTCGGCGCGGGCATTCGCGATGCCCGGCTAGGTCGTGTCCTGTAAGTGTTGTTGATGGTGGGCGTGTCCGCTTTTAATC
>NZ_JBQDBE010000034.1:0-21323 GCF_052090685.1 Gulosibacter sp.
CTACTTGAGGCAACGAATCAACCTTCCCGGAGGTATTGACATGAGGCAACAGGGAGGTCAGACGTTAAACCTAAACTCCACCACGTTCCGTAGCCGAATAACCTTTTATAGCGGAGCCTCTCGGCCGCTTGCCGTCTGACGTGGCGCTAGCGTCGACAACGTCATGACTTCAATAGCTCGGGACGCCTTCGCAGTTCTGCCAATTCACTTTCGCATGACGTAACAACGTGTCGCTGGTCCGCTTCGCGCCCGAAGTCGCGAAGGGCGCGAACATCTTTTACCCAGGCGCGAAGGTCAGCTCCTTCGTCTCGACGAGTAACCGCCTGCACTACCCGATTCCAGTCTTCCTCGTGCCAGGGAGAAGCGCCGTCTAACCGGCTTGCCGCCACGATGGCGCTCAAGTGGAGCGCTGTGCGCTCCACAGGCAACTGTCCTAACCCATCCGCATACTGACGGACTCGCTCGAAGGAAGTGGTGAAGATACGCTGTCCGAGATCTGTGATGAGCCGGACCTCTGCATGTTCTACCGAAGCCGGAAACATCGCGCTGAGTGCGGCAGACAGCGTCATCCATTCAGGCTCCGGCCCGCTCACTTGGATTGACAGCGCGTCCCCGTATACGTGAATCGAGTCGCAGGTGAGGTTAAAGGCTCCGAGGAACAGCGCCACCGCAGCGTGGCGGTCACGGGGAGCCAAGTACGCGTCGTAGGACAGATCTGCCCCAAGGCGAGTCATGGCAAGGGTCACCCCGACGAAAGTCGCCATCGTCGTTTCAAGGTACGCGAGGACCTTGTCAACGAACTCATCGATCGAGAACTCTTCGTCTCCGATTCGGATACCGCCCTCCGTCAGGTCCAACCCCGCGTGACCGCCGGCGTTCCTCAATGCGGGGGTGAGATTCTCGTTTAGCAGCAAACCGGGGTACGCCGACGCGGCCTTCTTTGTGGCGTGGCCACCACTCTTGCCCACCAGACGATCGTACTCATCTATCGAATTTGCCAGCATGGTCGCGAGGGCGTGCCGAAGGACCCCGTCTCGCCAGGTCGCCACGGCAATCACCGCGCTCTGTGCCGCCTCGAGGTCGCTGCTGCCGTGCGATGAAATCGCAAGGTGCATCGACATGGCTCCGCTCGCGAGGTAAGCCGCTGCGCGCGCGTGAGCGCGCCGCCAATCATCCGACTCAGCGAGGGTGTCACCCCCCCATGGTCGTCGCATCGTCGGCGACACCAACGACCTCGGTGAATGCCTCGAGATCGAACAACTTCTGAGCCAAAAGCAGGATGGTTTGCGATTGGAGACCCGTGCCCGGTATGGCGGCATCCCAGCCGAACCCTGATGAAAGTGCGGCGTCAAGCTCGGTTACAGACGAAACCCAATCGACACTCAAGCGAGCCTCCCGGCCGATGCGGTTCATACCCTCCAGTGGGAATCCACTTGCAAACGCTTCTTCCGCGGCATCCAGCTCAGTGATCTCGTCGAGTGCGGCCTCTGCCTCACCGATGAGATGGTTGCCCCGCCGCTCGAGTTTTTGAGCCGCATGGATATCCCGAGCACACAGCGCGTCCACAAAGAGCTCGATTCCTTCTGAGAATCTGCGAAGCGCCCGACCGATCACTTTGCCACGGTTCCGTTGCGGTCGCGGGAGCGGGTTACTCCAGCTCGCCACCATCTGGTCCATATCGCCAAAGGAGGCGACCAACGCGTCGGCAGTCCGGCCAAATCTCGACGCGTCGGAAAGAGCCCGAAGCACCCGATTCAGCACCTTGTCGAAGTCCACAGCCAGAGAGTCCACAACGGGGTAAACGGCAAAGTCGGGCGCTCTACGCCGAGACCTGAACTCAGCGACGACCCGTTCCCGGCGCTGGAGGTCGTTCTGGATCTCATGCGCCTTCGGTCGTTCCCCGCAATCAGGGCAGGCCCGCGCGAGAAGCCGCTGTCCACTGCATGTCCCGCACGTGATCGTGCCGAACTCCAGAAGCAACCCCTTATCCCGCCGTCGTGTACCCACGCTCTGCCCTCCCCCGATCGATGCCGCCCATCTGCATGTCTAAGTACACCAGCCGGTACCGAACGGGTGCGCTGAAGTGTCAAGCTGCCACCAGAACGCGCACCAGTCTCAGAGTTCGAAGGTCAGAGGTTAGACCGAAAAGCGGAAAATCTGCGCTTCGAGACATCGCCTCCGAGGACGCCATCGACCTGCTACCTGGGCCCGAGATGACCTTCACTTTCGACGCTGCGACAGCCAGGCCCAAACCTGTTCTTTAAACGGCTTTAGACGTCTGTACGCATCACGCGCGAACGCTATTTGCCACTCAAAGTCCTCTTGACGGAGCTCCGCATGAATGTGGATGTAGTTTCGCGCCGTGTAGTATCCCGCGATCTCGTGACCGAGACCCTCGTTAATCATTCCTAGATCGACGGCAGCAGCAACCTTGCTGTCGAACCGAATCTTTGACTCCTGCGTGCGGCGCGGCGCATGAACTGCACCGACGATGTCTTCGGCGTCATCTGCATCGAGTCGACGGATACGGTCCATAACATGACCCGGCAACTCCCGCTGAACTAGCGCACGGTATTCGGACAGGCGCTGGACCACCGGCTCGTTGGATGCCTCTACGAAGAGGAGATGATGGATCGATGCTTCGTAAATCGACGCGTACTGCTGGACCTGCAACTGAACCTGAGACTGCGTCGCCCAGGGCTCGTCGATACGCAGGCTTTCCCAGAGTTTGTATAGATATCTGGCCGCATAGAACTCCTGCCCGAGTCGGTCACGACGCTCCAGGTCATTAATAAAGTCAAAATAGCTGACGTGCCACGCGAGATCGCCAGCTAAGTCATTGCGAGCGTATTCCACTGTCTGCGAACGCATAGGTTCAGAGAGCGGCATACTCAGTCCTCCAAATGTCGATTAGGTAGTGCGCTCTATTCAAGCGCTACTAATGATCGCCGCGAGCACGATGTATCCCCAACGTCTCTTTGTCCGAAACACCGTCTATACGTTGAAGCGGAACTCCACCACGTGCCCACACATACCAACCTGTGGCGGCAGTCCGCTCAACCATGCTGTAAACTCCGCCGAATCAATCAACGTTGGCTCAGCTCGAAAAACTGGATTCCACCGAGTTTCGTGACTTGCAGACCCTCAGACCGCACCGATCAGGCACCGAAACTTTCCTCTGTGCGCCAGTCAGCGTCTGCAAGAACACGCTCCAGCGCATCAGTGGGCCCGAGGGTGGCGTCGAACACCGATTCTGCCAAACCGGCAACCCGATCTTCGCAGCGGTACCAGGACGTGACATCCGCCTCTGACACCTCGGCCGCCAGCGCTTTGGTGCGGTGCCGCTTGAGCGTCTCCTCGAGCGAAAGTTCGTAGTAATAGCAGCGAGTCAGACCAGCATGATCGTTTCGCAACTGCGTGAGCATCTCGCCATAGCTCTCGGAATGCAGGATGCCTTCGATGACCACGTCGAGACCGTTGTCGAGTGCGAACCGTGCCGACAGGTCGATGTACGGAACGCTCAGCGCACCGGGATGGTCACGAACATGAAGGACTTCTCGCCGCAGCACGTCATGACCGATAATCGCCACGCCCCGCGGTCGTGCAGCTCGAATAGCGTGCGCCAGCTGCGACTTCCCGCTACCCGAGTTCCCGCGGATGATGATCAGACGAGTAACCTCCGAGCCGGTCACCCCAGATGTCATGCGACCTTGAGCGGCGTGATCGCAGCGACCTTGTCGCGCAGAGTCCGTCGCTCAAGCCGCAGCTCGTAGTTCGACTGCAGGTTCATCCAGAACTCCTCGGAGGTCCCGAAGTACCGGGCCAGGCGAATCGCCGTATCCGCAGTGATTCCCCGCTTGCCGTGCACGATCTCGTTGATCCGACGCGGCGGCACCCCGATGGACACAGCCAGCTTGTTCTGCGTGATCCCGAAGCCCTCGATGAAGTCCTCCATCAGGATCTCTCCCGGGTGGATCGGCTCGATCAGGTCGGCCTCAGTGGTAGTCGACGAGTTCGACATCTTCCGCTCCTCCTTCTGTCCAGACGAAGCAGATACGCCACTGCGCGTTCACACGGACACTGTGTTGCCCACGACGGTCGCCAGCCAGTCGCTCCAAGCGATTCCCCGGTGGGATGCGGAGGTCTTCGACATCCTTCGCCGCATGGATCAGCTCAAGCTTCCGCAGGGCCGCCCGATGCACGGTCCGGTCGATGCGTTTGACGTACTGCTCATGCCAGATGCGCTCGGTGTCCTTGCTGCCGAACGATCTGATCACGCGACAAGTGTATAACGAAGATCGTCAATAACGCTAGACGTTAAACCGGAACTCCACCACGTCCCCATCCTGCATGACGTAGTCCTTGCCTTCCATGCGCACCTTGCCTGCTGCCTTTGCATCCTGCATCGAGCCGGCCGAATCGAGGTCGGCGAACGACACGATCTCAGCCTTGATGAATCCACGCTCGAAGTCAGTGTGAATCACACCGGCAGCCTGTGGTGCTTTATCGCCCTTGTTGATGGTCCAGGCACGCGCTTCCTTCGGGCCCGCGGTGAGATAGGTCTGCAGCCCAAGCGTGTCAAAACCGACTCGCGCGAGCTGGTCCAGGCCAGATTCCTCCTGGCCAAGCGAAGAAAGCAGCTCCTGCGCCTCTTCCTTCGACAGGTCAATGAGCTCCGACTCGGTCTGCGCATCCAAGAACACCGCTTTCGCCGGTGCCACCAGCGCTGCCAACTCGGCCAACTGTGCCTCGTCACCCAGCACATCCTCGTCGATGTTGAAGACATAAATAAACGGCTTCGCGGTGAGCAGCCCCAGTTCACGAATCGGCGCCAAGTCGATTGATGTGCTCGACAAGAGCTTGCCTTCGTTCAAAGCGTCAACGGCCTCTTTCGCCGTATCCAGCACCGAAGCGTCGAGCTTCTTGCCCTTCACTTCCTTCTCGAAGCGCGCAATCGCCTTCTCGAGGGTTTGTAAGTCAGCGAGGATGAGCTCGGTGTTGATGGTCTCCATGTCTGACTTTGGCGACACCTCACCATCAACGTGCACCACATCGGGGTCGTTGAAGCCACGCACGACCTGCGCAATTGCCTCGGCTTCACGAATATTCGCGAGGAACTGGTTGCCAAGCCCCTCACCCTCGGAAGCACCCTTGACGATTCCAGCGATGTCGACAAACGACACAGTCGCGGGCAGGATGCGCTCGGAACCGAAGACTTCTGCCAAACGGTCGAGTCGAGCATCCGGCAGTTCGACAACGCCGACATTCGGTTCAATAGTCGCGAACGGATAGTTCGCAGCCAGCACCGAGTTCTTTGTCAGTGCGTTAAAAAGGGTCGACTTGCCGACGTTCGGGAGTCCTACGATGCCAATTGTTAGAGCCACGGAGAGCCAGTCTAGTCCTGTCCGGAGCTACGTGCCGTGCTGCGCGAACGGCGACCCCACGACAATAAGGAACATCACCGCTGACACCACCGAAAAAGCGAGCAGTGTAATGCCCATAAATGGGCCGACATCCCGGCTGGTGGTCACCGTCGTTTTACGTAGTCGCGGCATCAGCGCCACGAGCCCAAGCGTCTGCACCACGCCAAGAATTGCCATTGCTAGGTCTTGCAAGAGCAGCGCCATCGGGATGAAGTGAATCGCCACCACCATTGCGACCCACCACGCAATCCAACGAGACTGTTTACGCACCGCGAGCACTATCGCTCCGGCCCCTGCGAGAAGGACCTCGGTGCCCACCAGAATTCCGTAGAGGTGGAATTGGCCGTCGAGCGCGCTCCCCGTGTTCCAGTGTCGAAACACCGTGTAACCAAAAATGCCCGTGAACACGAGCCCCAACACGGAACCAACGCCGAGTTTCCAACGTCGGGATTCCGGTGGATCCTCTTGCGCCCACCCGAGCCAGACAACAGTCATCAACCCGAACCAAGCAATCGAAAACGCGTGGTCACGTATAAATTCCGAGAACATCCGTGTTCCCTCCCTACCGACGCAATTAATCCCTGATTGCCTCGCCTTCAGGCTACCGACCGTCACAAACCCGACGCGTCAGGCTCAGCGCGTATGTCGGGGATCGTGCCACCATTGGAAGTGATGTCAGTAGATTTCGTCGCGATCGACTTTGAAACCGCCAATCGGTCCCCCGCTTCCGCATGCGCGGTTGGGCTGCTTCGCATACAGAACGGTCGAATCGTCGATAGCGATGAGTGGCTGATCCAGCCACCCGCCGGCCACGATGAATTCGCGCCCTTCAATGTGCAGTTGCACGGCATCAGTGCTGACAGAGTTAAGAACTCGCCGGACTGGCCAGCCTCGCTTCGTCGCATCCTTGATTTCACTCGGGGGGATGTGCTGGTCGCGCACAATGCCTCTTTCGACATGGGCGTACTGGTCGCCGCAACCAAGGCAAGTCATCTGCCTGTGCCGCAACTGCGCTATTTCTGCTCGTTAAGGCTTGCTCGTAAGAGTTACTTTCTGAAGTCGTATTCGCTCCCCCACGCCTCGCGTGCCGCCGGCTACGACCTCACCAATCACCACGACGCACTCGCGGATGCCGAAGCATGTGCCGCTATTGTCGTTGATGTAGCTCACACTCGTGGCGGCATCTCAATTGATGAACTCAGTAGCGTTACTGGTGTGCACATCCAAAGCCTGCGGCCGAGCGACCCTCCTGCACTCGACAGCCTCGTGAGCGGCGCAACGTTCTAATCACCCACCCCGGATCCCGAAAGGACTCACCGTGGATACGCCTCGCTGGAAGCAACTCCTCAATCGCCCGGAGCAAATCGACCCCTCGGGAGTCGATATCGCGATCATTGCGGATGCTGGCGACGTGGCGTATCGGACGGCGCTCAGCAAATGGAACAAGTTGCGTCACGGTACCGATCGGGATGCACACGCCGGCATCGCCTATGTCCTCGCGGATGCGTTTGATGACCATCGCGGGCTGGAAGAAATTGCCACCGAATGGCCGGAGATTTTCCCGGAAGAGTTTGCGTGGCGCACGATGGTCGCGGAGCCGACCAAGCCGCTCCGCGAAATATTTGGACCGAAGTCACTTGCCGTGCTCAAGCGATGGTTAGAAGCGAATAACGGTCAGCCGCTGCCGAAGGAAGCCGCTCGCACGGCCCGGGCGCTGCATCCGGATGATCGGGGGCAGATCTACCTCCCCCTGCGACGAGAACTCATCAACAATGCAGAACCGGAAGAATTGGATGCGGCAGAGCGCATCGCGGATGACCTGCTGATTGCGGCGGCCGCGGCGACCCCCGACCGAACCGAGGTGCGGCGCACTGTCCTGTCATATTGGGGTCAAGAGCCACCGCTTGATGATGTGCCCACCGCGGAACCAGATCCCGGTGAGGTGCCAGCCGCCTGGGACGCAACCTGCGCAATGATCGCGAATTCGCAGCACTCGACCTTTGCCGACCGTGTGATCGCAATTGTGGCCGACGACGAAGAGTCCTGGAACGGCCCCGGTAGTGATGCGGAGTCATTCGTGCGCGCGCTGGGTAAATCAGCGGGCAGCACCGCGGATGCGAAGCTACTGGAAATTGCGAAGGCGCAGGTTCCAATGTCTGGTCTCGCGGTGCGGACATTGGCTGAGCGTCGGCGCCGCATTGCCCGAGCAGAGCCAGAGATGGGTGCCCGACTCAAGGCGATCATTATCGGGATGCGGGAGCACGAGGTGCTGATCGAGACCCCCGGAGCAGCCACACGACTCGCCCTCGCGAAGCAACGAAAAGCGGATGAGGACCCGAAGAAGGTGGCCGCAATCGTCGCCGAGGCAATGGGACGGCCCACCGGTGACGAGCTCGCGCCGGAATGGGCTGCTTTCACCGCGTGGCTCGATAACGCACAGCTGCCGGCACCGACACCGGTACCCGCTGTCGCACCCAGCAAACGAAGCGATGACCGAGGTTTGGGCCGATTTTTCGGACGCTCAGGCCGCAACTAACGGCGTAGTTCGTTTGGGATGTCGGAGGCTCGTGCGAGGCTTCGGACATGGAAATGCTTTGGATCTTGCTCGCACTGCTCATTGGAGTCCTGATCGGCGCCGTCGGTACCGCGGTGGTGTTTCGCGCTCGAAACACGGCGCTCGCTGAACGCACGGCGATTGCCGACACCCGCGTTGCGGAATTGCGCGCCCAAATAGACACGCAGCATCAGCAGCGAGTCAGTGACGATCGTGTCCTGCGCGAGCTACTTCCGGTTCGCACCGAGTTAGAGCGGATGCGGGGCACCGTGCAGACCCTCGAGCAGGAGCGGCTCGAGTTGCACGGCCAGATTTCTGAGCAGCTACGCGTCCAAGCGCAGGCGGACGTCGAGTTGCGTGCGTCAACCGAGCAACTCGCCTCGGCGTTGAAGTCGAACACCGAGCGCGGTTCCTGGGGTGAGTCGCAGCTGCGTAATCTGTTGGAGGCAACGGGAATGCTTGAGCATATTGACTTCGACGTGCAGCAGCAGTTTACGCACGACGATGCGGTGCTTCGGCCCGACGCACTCGTGCATTTGCCCGGCGACCACGCACTCATCATTGACGCGAAAGCACCAATGAACCGGTATCTCGAAGCGATGCAACTGCCCACTCCCGGCACCGAGGAGGATCGAAAGCGTCGCAAGCAGCTCTTGGCGGATCATGCGCGAACCGTACGCGGTCACGTGGATGCACTGCGAGTCCGCGACTATCCCTCGGCCGTTCCCGGATCCCCGCGCTTGGTCGTGGCCTATTTGCCGAGCGAATCGGCCCTCTCGGCGGCGGTCGCCGCTGATCCCGGACTCTTGGATTACGCCTTCGGGAAGGATGTTGCGCTCGCCTCCCCGGTGACGTTATGGGCAATTTTGCGATCGGTGGCAGCTGCTTGGCAACAAGAGCGCGTCACTGAGTCAGTCGCGGAGATTCTCGAGCTCTCATCGCAGCTGTACAGCCGACTCGGCACGGCGGCCGGACATCTCGCGAAGCTCGGACGACAACTCCGCGGCTCGGTCGACGCCTATGACAGCTTGGTTGGATCAATGGAGACCAGAGTTTTCCCCACCGCCCGCAAACTTGGCGAATTCGATGGTGCCTCGAAGCCGCTACCGACCAGCAAGCCGGTCGGAAAAGCACCACGCCCGCTCAGCGCTCCAGAATTCACCGAATTGGAGACGGCTGAGCGGACGAGTGAAGAGTCCGGGGTTCGCTAGAACTTACGCTTCGTCAGCGAGCCACTTGTCGCTGCGGTGCGTTGCCGTAACGCGGCGGAACGTACCCGAGCGGGCACGAAGCACCACCGAGTCCGTGGTGATCTGATTGCGCTCACGGTTCACACCGCGAACCAGGCCGCCATCGGTCACTCCCGTACAGACGAAGAAGGTGTTGTCGGTGCGCACAAGATCGTCCTGAGTGAGTACCCGGTCGAGATCGTGACCGGCATCGATCGCGTTCTGACGCTCCTCATCATTGCGCGGGTGCAGGCGGCCCTGCATGACGCCGTCAAGCCCCTTGATGGCACACGCCGTAATGATGCCCTCCGGGGTCCCGCCGATACCGACGCACATGTCAATGCGTCCGTCCTCGAGTGCCGCGTTAATGCCGCCAGCAACATCGCCATCAAGCATGAGTTCAGTCCCCGCACCGGAGGCGCGGATATCGGAGATGAGTTGCTCGTGACGTGGGCGGTCGAGGACGGCAATATTCATGTCCTCAACATCTTTACCGAGTGCGTTCGCGAGGTCCTTGATGTTGTCGCCGATTGGCCGCTCGAGGTCAATGATGCCCTTACCTGCCGGGCCGGTGACGATCTTGTCCATGTAGAAGACCTCTTTGGGGTTGTACATGGTGCCGCGGTCCGCAACGGCAATCACCGAGAGTGCGTTCTGGCGACCGGCAGCGGTCAGGCTCGTGCCGTCAATCGGGTCTACGGCGATGTCGCACAACGGTCCGCGACCGTTTCCGACGATCTCACCGTTGAACAGCATGGGGGCTTCGTCCTTCTCGCCCTCACCGATCACGACTTCGCCCTGGAACTCGACGGTCGCAAGAAACTTTCGCATTGCATCCACGGCGGCACCATCGGCCGCGTTCTTGTTCCCCCGTCCGATCCACGGCACCGCACGAATTGCGGCGGCCTCGGTGGCGCGGACGAGTTCCATAGCGAGGTTACGGTCTGGGTGCTCGATCAGCTCTGCTTCTTTGCGCGAGGCTGCATCATTGGCTGCGGTCACGGTGAACCCTTTCGACGTTGTGCATCTATGTCTCAACAGTAGTCAGTGGCGCTCGGGAATCGGTGAACGAGCGTCGATAGACTGCCCATGTCGTTTGACTAATAAGGAGTCTTCAATGCCAATCGCCACGCCCGACCAGTACGCAGAAATGCTTGACCGCGCGAAGAACAACGGCTTCGCCTATCCTGCCATCAACGTTTCGAGCTCCGCCACGATCAATGCTGCCCTCCAGGGCCTCACCGAAGCAGGATCGGACGGGATCATCCAGGTGACCACCGGTGGCGCAGACTACTTTGCCGGTCACACTCGGACGGCACGCGCATCCGGCGCCCTCGCCATGGCCGGTTTCGTGCACGAAGTGGCAAAAAACTACCCGATCACCGTCGCGCTCCACACCGACCACTGCCCCAAGAACGCACTCGATAACTTCCTCTACCCGCTCATTGAGGCATCCACCGAGGCGGTCAAGGCGGGGAACGAGCCGATCTTCCAGTCGCACATGTGGGATGGTTCCGCGGTTCCGCTGGAGGAGAACCTCGAGATTGCGAAGGAGATCCTCCCCCGCCTCCACAACAACAACCAGATCCTCGAAGTGGAGATCGGTGTTGTCGGTGGTGAAGAAGACGGGGTGGTCGGAGAGATCAACGACAAGCTGTACACCGACCTTGAAGACGCCATCGCCACCGTCGAAGCCCTCGGTCTCGGTGAGCAGGGTCGCTACATGACCGCGCTGACCTTTGGAAACGTGCACGGTGTGTACAAACCGGGCAATGTGAAGCTCCGCCCCGAAATCCTCGCAGAAATTCAGGCCGGACTCGCCGAAAAGTACGGCACCGAGGCAAAGCCCCTCGACCTCGTCTTCCACGGCGGTTCCGGATCGACCAGCGAAGAAATCGCGACGGCAGTTGCAAACGGTGTCATCAAGATGAACATCGACACTGACCTCCAGTACGCCTACTCACGATCCGTCGTGGACAGCGTCCTCAAAAACTACGACGGTTTCCTCAAGATTGACGGCGAGGTCGGCAACAAGAAGGTATACGACCCCCGCTCGTGGGGCAAGAAGGCCGAATCTGCCATGGCAGCCCGCCTCATCGAAGCCACCCAGCAGCTCGGCTCGCACGGCCAGTCGCAGTCCATCTAGTGTCGGGACCAGCTCCATCCGGGCCTCGGGGCAACACTCCGGGGCCCGGCGCCGGTCTATCACCCGAAGAGATCCGCGAAGTACGACGCCGCAGCGACAAAATGATCGGCATCATGCTGTTCATCATCGGTATCTTCGCGACCGTCGTGAATATGACCGTCGTCACCGCAGACGGGATCGCACAGCAGGCAGCGCTCGCCTTTGAGCAGTATCAAATCGGTGAGTACGTTCGTCCGGAAGGGCTCGAAGCGCTCGGCCTCGTCGGGATCATCCTGCATCCGCTCAACTACGCCATCTGGCTCTATGTTGCGCTCAAGCGCTGGCAAGCCAAGAAATTCGGCGGCTGGTGCGCAATCGTGGGCGCCGTCATTGCGCTCCTGTTGAGCCTTACAATTCTCATGATCGGGCTCATGGCGCATCCCGAAATGATTGCCTGGGTCGAGCAGGGTGCACCGATGCCCACACCGACACCAACGCCCTAGAAATTAGGCACGCGCCGCCCGACCACCGAGTGCGCGGTCGTCGTTCTTGAGTTCTTGACGAAGCTCCTTCGGCAGCGAGAACATCAGGTCTTCGACCGCGGTTTCGACTTCCGCCACATCGGCATAGCCGGCAGTGGCGAGTGCCGCCATGGCCTCCTCGACGAGGACCTCCGGCACTGAGGCACCCGAGGTGACGCCGATGGTTGCCACGCCGTCGAGCCACGCCTGCTGAATCTCCTCGGCGAAGTCGATCCGGTACGCCGCTTTCGCGCCATACTGCAGGGCCACCTCGACCAGACGCACCGAGTTCGATGAGTTTGCCGAGCCCACCACGATCACCAGGTCCGCCTCTGCCGCAATGTTCTTGATGGCGGCCTGCCGGTTCGTGGTGGCGTAACAGATATCATCCGAGGGCGGATTCTGCAGATTTGGGAAACGCGTCCGGAGACGATTGACGGTCTCCATCGTTTCGTCCACCGACAGCGTGGTTTGTGAGAGCCAGACCACGTTGTCCGGGTCGTCGACCACCACCGTGTCCGCTTCGTCCGGATTATTCACAATCGTAACGCGGTCGCCGCCGTGGCCCGCGGTGCCCTCCACCTCTTCGTGACCGTCGTGCCCAATCAGCAGGATCTGCTGACCCTTTTTTGAGAACCGCGTCGCCTCGCGGTGCACCTTGGTGACCAGGGGGCAGGTGGCGTCAATAGTGCGCAGGTTCCGGTCGGCCGCGGCTTCCTTCACCATCGGCGAAACGCCGTGAGCCGAAAACACGAGGTGAGAGCCTTCCGGAACTTCGTCGACCTCCTCGACGAAGATCGCGCCTCGTTGCTCAAGCTCGGCGACCACGTGCTTGTTGTGCACGATCTGTTTACGCACATAAACCGGTGCACCATAGTGATCGAGCGCTTTATCCACAGCCACGACCGCTCGGTCGACTCCCGCACAGTATCCTCGAGGGGCGGCCAAAAGCACACGCTTGCGGCCCGCAACGGGACGGTCTTCGAGCACCACCGCGGGTCGAGGGACCCGAGGAGTAGGAAGCAGCACTACGGGATCAGTCACCCCTCCAGTCTACAGAGCCACCAATTCGATCAATACGCAGGGAATGGGATGCACATGGCGACGCCGTCGAGCCCCGAACAGCCGTTTCAGGTGAGTTTTATCTCACAGTCCGTTCGTGAATGGATCAGCCGACTCGGCGCCGCCTGGATCGAAGGTGAGCTGACCAGTTACGACGTGCGCGGTGGTCACGCCTATGCGAAGCTGCGCGATCTCAATGAGGATGCGTCGGTGTCGCTCACGGTCTGGCGCAGCGTGCGCGAGCGCATCAACAGCGATTTCAAAAAAGGCGACCGCGTCATCGTCAATGCGAAGCCGGATTTCTGGGTCAAGGGCGGCACCCTGTCCTTCCAGGTCTACGACATGCGTCAGGCGGGCGTGGGCAATCTGCTCGAGCAGCTCGAGAAACTGCGACGCAAACTCACCGAAGAAGGGCTGTTCGCCCCCGAACTCAAGAAACCGCTCCCGTTTCTTCCGCAGCGTATCGGGCTCATTACGGGTCGCGATTCGGACGCGGAAAAGGATGTGCGGCGCAATTCCGAGCTTCGCTGGCCCGCGGTGGAGTTCACCACGATCCACACACGCGTGCAGGGCGACAATACGGTTCCGGAGGTGATCGCGGCAATACAGACACTCGACGCGGATCCGGATATCGATGTCATCATCATTGCTCGCGGAGGCGGTGACTTCCTGCATCTACTCCCCTTCTCCGATGAAGCACTGGTCCGTGCTGCCGCGGCCGCGCTCACGCCGATTGTCAGCGCAATTGGCCACGAAGCCGACCGACCGTTACTTGACGATGTCGCTGACCTCCGCGCATCCACACCGACCGATGCAGCCAAGCGCGTCGTGCCCGATGTTGCCGAACAGCTCGACATGGTCGAGCAAGCCCGGGCGCGCATCCGTCGTCGCGTTACCGAAAAAATCCGCGTCGAAACGCAGTATTTTGACTCCCTCCGCTCACGGCCCGCGATTGCGAACCCGGTGTGGATGATCGATCAGCGTGGCGAGGACCTCATGCGTCTCGCAGCACGCGGTGTCGAGCTGGTGGATCGTCGGCTCGTGTACGCCACCGATGCGACCACCTCATTGCGACAGCGGCTCAACTCGCTCTCCCCGCTCGGCACGCTCGAGCGCGGCTACGCGATTGTGGAACGGATCGAGGATGCCGGCTCACACGTCGTCACCGCCACCGACCAGGTCTCCCCCGGCAATACGCTCAGTATCCGCGTCACTGATGGAAGAATCGAGGCAACCGTAGAATGAACGCCATGGCAGCATCCGAAGCCCCCACTCCCCGTCCCGTTGAAAGCATGAGTTTCGAGGAAGCACGTGACGAGCTTGCGCTCATCGTGCAGTCCCTCGAACAGGGTTCACAAACCCTCGAAGACTCACTGCAGCTCTGGGAGCGCGGTGAAGCCCTGGCGGCCCGCTGCGAACAGTGGCTCAAGGGCGCTCGTGAGCGTCTCGAACGTGCTCGTGAAGAGCAACAAGCACCGGCCGATTCGGCCGACAAGGAGTAATTCAGTTGGCCAAGCGCCCCAAACCCCCCGCGATTGTCGCCGAGCTCGGCCGTCCGGAGACACCGGAAGAGACCGCAGCCCGAAAGGCCGAAAACTCGCGGCTCTACCGCCAACGAAAGACAATCAACAACCTGGTTGCGGCGATCGGTGTATCCCTGCTCGCTGTTGCCGCGATCGTGTTCATGGTGCCTCGTAACGACAACGAGGTGCTTCGCGACGTCGACTTCAGCGAGGTCGCCTCGCAGGCACAGCCCGGCTATGAACAGCCACTTGCCGACCCTGCCGTGCCGGAGCATTGGCAGTCGAACCAGGCGGAAATTCGTACCGGCGCAGACGGGGTGACCGAGTGGTACATCGGCTTCATGCTCCTCGAGGACGACCAAGCCGTTGAGTACGTCGGTCTCAGCCAGGGCATCAACGCCAACGACACCTGGACCTACGAAAAAGTCGACCAGCGGAGCCCAACCGGGGCGATCACGATTAACGGTGAGGAGTGGGTCGAATACGACTACTCCGAGCTTGATTCTGACGAGGCGGGCAACACTCGCTATTCGCTCGTCCGGGAAGTCGATGACTCGGTCTACGTGCTCTACGGTTCCCACTCGGCCGAGTCGGTACAGGAACTCGCGGCGCTTGTGCCGTAATTGACCGTGAATCGCTGAAGTCGCTAAACCAACAAAAAAATTGGCTGGCCCACGCATCCGCACGGGCCAGCCAATTTTGTTGTTCGCGATGAACCTTAGAGGTTCGGCGAAGTCATCTTGAGCACGTCAAGTTTCTCGTCGAGTTCTGCCTCGGTGATCTCGCCGCGCTCCACAAAGCCGAGGTCGATGACGGCCTGGCGTACGGTGACCTTTTCGGCCACCGCGTGCTTCGCAACCTTCGATGCGGCTTCGTAGCCGATAACGCGGTTGAGCGGGGTCACGATCGAGGGCGAGGACTCTGCGAGTTCACGTGCACGCTCTTCGTTCGCGACCAGACCATCAATGGTCTTGTCGGCAAACACGTGCGAGGAGTTTGCGAGCAGGCGAATCGATTCGAGCAGCGCGGTCGCCATGAGCGGGATCTGCACATTGAGTTCGAAGGAACCGGATGCGCCACCGAAGGCAATCGCGGCGTCGTTTCCGATCACGCGCGAGCACACCATGAGCACTGCCTCGGGGACAACCGGGTTGACCTTACCCGGCATGATTGAGGAGCCCGGCTGCAGGTCTGGGATAGCAAGCTCGCCAAGTCCGGTGTTCGGGCCGGAGCCCATCCAGCGCAGGTCGTTGTTGATCTTCGTCAGCGAGACCGCGATGGTGCGCAGCGCGCCCGAAGCCTCAACAAGTGCGTCGCGCGCGCCCTGTGCCTCAAAGTGGTTCTCGGCTTCGGTGATCGGCAGTTTCGTGCTCGACGCCAGTTCAGCAATGACCTGTGCGGAGAAACCCTTGGGTGTGTTGATACCGGTACCGGTGGCGGTGCCGCCGAGGGGTACCTCTGCCACGCGCTCAATCGTGGCCATTACCCGGTCAATCCCGAGACGAATCTGGCGTGCGTATCCCGAGAACTCCTGACCGAGCGTGACCGGAGTGGCGTCCATGAGGTGGGTGCGGCCGGCCTTGACGACGTCCTTCCACAGATCAGCCTTCGCTTCGAAGGACTCAGCAAGGTGCTGCAGCGCAGGAACGAGGTCTTCCAACAGCGCACCGGTGACGGCGACGTGTACCGAGGTGGGGAAAACATCGTTCGAGGACTGCGAAGCGTTGACGTGGTCGTTAGGGTGCACCGTGTCACCGAGGGCCTGCGTGGCAATGGTCGACAGGACCTCGTTCATGTTCATGTTCGAGGAAGTACCGGAACCGGTCTGGTACACGTCAATCGGGAAGTGATCGAGGTGCTGACCGTTCATGACTTCTTCAGCTGCGGCAATGATTGCCTTCGAGCGGCCATCGTCAATGATGCCGAGCTTCGCGTTCACGATTGCTGCGGCGCGCTTCACCTGCGCGAGCGCAATGATCTGACGATCCTCGAAGCCCTGACCCGAAATGGGGAAGTTCTCCACGGCACGCTGCGTCTGCGCGGCATAGAGCGCGTTCTTCGGAACGCGTACTTCACCCATCGTGTCGTGCTCGATGCGGAACTCGGAATCCTGATTTTCCACCACAGTGAAACCTTTCGATGAGGAATGCGGAACCACACCAGGTTACGCGAGATACCCTGCCCAATAGCCCAACAGGAGGAAAGGCCCGAAGGGGATGTCGGTCTTTCGACGGCGATGTCGGATGAGCGTAATTACGGCGACGACGCCACCCAGCATGATGGCGACCAGGCTGGCGACGAGGATGGCGTGGCTGGTTTGCAATCCGAGGCCAATGCCGAGCGGGAACAGGAGTTTCACGTCCCCCATGCCGAGCCCGCCGCCGAGCGCCAAGAGAAAAGCCAGCACGAGTGTCACCACGCCGGTGACCAATGCCGTCACTGGGAAGGTGCCCGTGAGCATCCACGCAAGCCCGAGCCCAGTAGCCGCGACCGCCCATCCCGGCATCACAATCGCGTTCGGGAGCCTATGCTCGGCAATGTCGAGCTGCATGAGCGTCGGCGTCACCAGCGCGACCCAGCATGCGACATACGCAGCAGCAGACAGTTCCACCCGACGCACTCTAGTGAAAAGTGTGCGCCGGGTGGAAAGTTATCAACAGCTGGTGTCAGCCGACGTTGTAGTCCTCGAGCAGGTCGGTCACGAGTGCGGCGATATCGCTGCGCTCCGAACGCGTGAGCGTGATGTGGCCGAAGAGTTTGTGGCCCTTGAGCGTCTCGATCACCGAGGCGATGCCGTCATGGCGGCCGACGCGAAGGTTGTCGCGCTGTGCGACATCGTGCGTGAGCACCACGCGTGAGTTGATGCCCACTCGCGAGAGCATCGTCAACAGCACATTACGTTCGAGCGACTGCGCCTCGTCCACAATCACGTAGGCGTCGTGTAGCGATCGGCCCCGGATGTGGGTGAGCGGCAGGATTTCAATGATGTCGCGGTCCATGACCTCGTCAAGCACATTGTCCGAAACAATCGAGCTGAGTGTGTCAAACACCGCTTGACCCCACGGGTTCATCTTCTCGTCGTGATCACCGGGCAGGTAGCCGAGTTCTTGGCCACCGACGGCGTAGAGCGGTCGGAAGATCATGATCTTCCGGTGCAGGCGACGTTCAAGGACGCTTTCGAGTCCGGCCGCGAGCGCGAGCGCCGACTTACCGGTACCCGCGCGGCCACCGAGCGAGACGATCCCCACGCTCGGGTCGAGGAGCAGGTCAATCGCAAGTCGTTGTTCGGCGGAACGGCCGTGCACGCCGAACACGTCACGGTCACCGCGGACCAAACGGATGGTTTCCGGCGCGCTGACGCGACCGAGTGCCGAACCGCGCTCCGACTGGATCACCAGCGAGGTGTTCACGGGCAGCCCATCCACCGCAAAGGTGTGCAGTTCGTCGTTCTCGTAAAGCTCACTCACCTCATCGGCAGCGAGACTCACCTGTGCCGATCCGGTGTAGCCGGCGTCAACGGCAAGTTCGTGCCGATATTCGTCGGCTTCGATGCCGATCGAGGATGCTTTGATGCGCATCGGTAGGTCTTTGGAGACCACGGTGACATTGTGACCCTCCGATTTGAGGTTCGCAGACACCGCGAGGATGCGCGAGTCATTGTCGTGCAGCTGCATGCCGCTCGGTAATACCGCTTCATTCGAGTGGTTGAGTTCCACTCGCAAACTGCCGCCTTCGTCGCCGAGCGGCACTGGTTCGTTCAACTGACCGTGCTTTTGCCGGAGTTGGTCTAAAAGTCGAAGCGCCTGGCGGGCGAAATACCCGATCTCCGGATCATGACGCTTCTTCTCGAGTTCGATAATGACGGTAATTGGC
Source organism: Gulosibacter sp. (assembly GCF_052090685.1). Taxonomy (NCBI): domain Bacteria; kingdom Bacillati; phylum Actinomycetota; class Actinomycetes; order Micrococcales; family Microbacteriaceae; genus Gulosibacter; species Gulosibacter sp. The sequence continues at coordinate 18,311 of NZ_JBQDBE010000034.1, forward strand.
AGCACAACTTCATGCTCCTCAAACCGAAAAATTGCACGCGGATCACTCAACAAAACGGAGGTATCAAGCACGTAAACCCTCAATTGCTCTGGGGTTTGCGGCGATACCTCCGATTCGATGGATTGCAGCGTGTTTGGGATGCTGGTGCTAGTCACGGCGCTCGCGCTCCTCTCGATCAGGATGGAACTTCCTGATGCCTTGCACGCTAGCCCCGCGGGTTAACTCAGTCGCTCAGCGAATGCCCGTTTTATGGAACCTTTACTTTGCGTTTACTTCTGCGCGTAACCCAAGTGACGGATGTGACAAAAGTGATCTGAAGTGACACTCAAATCTGTGAAACCTTCAGCCTGCAGTTGAGCTGTTAATCGGATTCTGGCGTGTCTGGCGTGTCGCGCGCATTCCGGCGGGCCGAGGGTGGCTGCGTGCGGCGAGCGGCTATTGCCCGTATCGCCGTTGCCGACTCGCGTAGTCACGCAGGGCACGCAAAAAATCGACCTCTCGGAGATCCGGCCCCAAGGCCTCCACGAAGTAAAACTCGGAGTGCGCGGATTGCCACAGCATGAAATCGCTCAGCCGCTGCTCCCCCGAGGTGCGGATGACGAGATCCGGATCGGGCTGACCTCCCGTGTAGAGGTGCTCACCGATCAATTCCGGAGTAAGAATGTCCGCCAGGGTCTCGATCGACCCACCACTATCGGCATGTGAGCGCACAATCTTGCGCATGGAGTCCACAATCTCGCTGCGCCCGCCGTAACCAATCGCGAGATTTACGTGGGGCCCGCGTGCGCGCTGCGTTTTCCGCTCAACTTCTTCGAGGGTGGCCGCCAATTCCGGTGCCAGTCCCGTAGGAGAACCAACATGCTGCACTTGCCACCGCTCATTGGAAGCAAGGTCCGTCGCGAGTCGCCCAATGATCGACATGAGGTCGCGAAGCTCCTCGGGCGAACGGCTGCGCAGATTATCTTGGGAGAGCAAGTACAGGGTGATTGTCCCGATCCCCGCCCGATCGCACCAAGAAATAAACTCAACCATCTTGGCCGCACCTGCACGGTGACCGGCCGCCGCATCCTGCAGACCCGATTGTTTCGCCCAGCGACGGTTGCCATCAATAATCATCGCCACGTGCGCCGGCCGCGCACTGGTTCGGCGCAGCGAACGCCAGAGGTTCCGCGCATAGAGCTTGTATGCCCATGCGGGTGCGCGGAAACCGGTGCGGCGTTTCACAATGGCGACCTAGACTTCCTTGCTCGGTGAGGTGTCAGTTTCTGACGCATCCTGGCCGGACGCATCCTTGCCGGACGCGTCCTGAGACGTGTCACCCGAGGTCTGGCCACCAGCATCCGAAGCTTCCGCCGCAGCTTCCTCGCGCTCTAGCTGCTCGCGAACCTGCCAGCGCGCCTGGACCCGCGCAGAGCGTCGCATCAGGCCCATTGCAACGAGCCCGACCGCAACCATCATCCCGACGGTCGCGAAAAAGCCGATTGGCCCGGGAGTGACATCCGCAGGATCAAATGCTTCAGTCGGCGTCGGCGTGGGCACTGCCTGGATAAGCCAGATCATTCCCCGGTCAAGCGGCGTCAATTAGTGGTTCCCTTCGAGAATTACCCCGGCAAAGAGGTCGGTTTCGGGCAGCTCCGATTCGACCCGACTCTCCACCAGCTCATAGTCATCGTATGGGTACGCGAGCACCTCGAGATCGCGCGGATACCCGAAAAAGAACTCATTGTCGGGTGCGACCTGGCTCGCGTGGGCACGCAGCGCGTCATCACGACGGTTGAGGTATTTCGAGATCTCGATCTTGGTCGTGCGCTTGCGGTGTTGCTGCAGCAATCGCTCAAGCGCTGCTTCCATCCGATCAGCAAGGTGCTGCAGATCGGGGTGGTCCTTGAGGTGATCGAGCATCGACTTCGCGCGCTCATCGTTCATGGTGCGGTCGAAATACAGCTTCTGCGGCTGCCAGGGCTCGCCGAGTTCGGGGAAGAGATCCGTGCCCGCTTGCTTCCACGCGAGCATCGACACCTCGTGGGTGCGGATGTGGTCAGGATGCGGGTATCCGCCACTTTCGTCATAGGTCACCAAGACATGTGGTCGAAACTCGCGAATGAGCTGGATGAGCGGGCGCACGCTCGTCTCCACCGGGATAGCTGCGAAGGTTCCCGGCTCCAGTGAGCCATCCTCGCGTGCCATTCCGGAGTCCCGGTATCCAAGCCACCGGTGCTCAATACCGAGGACCCGCTGGGCCTCGGCCATCTCGACTCGTCGCAGGCCCGTCAAGTCTCGTTCCGCGTGGGCGCGCGACGGTACGGCGGTGTTGAGGACGTCCCCTGCTTCGCCACCGGTGCAGCTCACGATCATCACTTCATCGCCGCGATCCTCGTAGGCCGCGTAGGTTCCAGCACCCTTGCTCGATTCGTCATCGGGGTGTGCGTGGACCGCGAGAAGTCGAAATGTCATCGAACGCTCCTGTCAAAAATAAAAGTCGGCTCGGGTAAGCTCGTACCTAGCAATAAATAAGCTTATCGCGAGAGAGTTGATCCTTGTCCGACTTAGAAGCGCGCTACGGTGCATCGCGCCGCCGCCCGAAGTCGGAGCCGTCGACAAAACCGAACCGGTTGTGGTGGGTTGCGGTGATTGTCCTATTGCTCGGCACGATCGGGTTTTGGGCGCTTACCTTCGTGGATTCCTCGACGACCGTGGAGTCGCAAACCGCACGTTTCGAGTCGATTTCAGCAACCGAAGCGTCCATCGAGGCACGCGTGTCGGTGAAACCCGGCGAAGAGCTCGTCTGCGCCGTCGAAGCACAAAACGCACTGAAGGCAGTGGTCGGCTATGAGCTGGTGGAATTGCCAGCCATAACCGAGCAACACCGGGTGCTCGCACACACGCTGCGGACCACGCAACCGGCCGATGTGGTGCTCATTCGCGAGTGCTGGATTCCGTAACGGCGCGCGTCACATACCCTGTTGCCTCATGTCAATACCTCCGGGAAGGTTGATTCGTTGCCTCAAGTAGA
>NZ_JBQDBE010000035.1:0-20331 GCF_052090685.1 Gulosibacter sp.
CGGCCCAACCGATTCGGTTGGGCCGCTTCCTTATTGTGAGTGCGAATCGGTGCTACTTCTGCGCGCCCTGGTTCGCGACCGCGGCTGCCCCAGCTGCAGCAGCCTCCGGGTCGAGATACGCGGCGGGTTCCACCGGCTTGAGCGTGGCCGGGTCGAGTTTGTACACGAGTGGGATTCCGGTGGGGATGTTGAGTGCCGAGATCTCAGCGTCGGCAATATCATCGAGGTGCTTCACCAGCGCGCGCAATGAGTTGCCGTGAGCGGCAACCATCACGGTCTTCCCAGCACGGAGGTCTGCGGCGATGTCGGATTCCCAATATGGCAGCAGTCGCTCGAGTACGTCCTTGAGGCACTCGGTGCGTGGCAGGTCCTCGCCGAGACCGGCGTAGCGAGCATCCTTCGCCTGCGACCACTCGTTGTCGTCATCGAGCGGGGGCGGCGGCGTGTCATAGGAACGACGCCAGGTCATGAACTGCTCTTCGCCAAATTCATCGCGGATAGCAGCCTTATTTTTCCCCTGGAGTGCGCCATAGTGACGCTCGTTGAGGCGCCAGTCACGCTTCACGTCAATCCAGCTCAGACCAGCGGTTTTCAGCGCGATATTTGCGGTGTCAATCGCTCGAACAAGTCGCGAGGTGTACAGGATGTCGGGGGTCAGACCAGCTTCGTTGATGAGCTCTCCCGCGCGGACCGCTTCTGCGCGGCCCTTCTCGGTGAGGTTCACATCGACCCAGCCAGTAAACAGGTTCTTTTCATTCCATTCACTCTGGCCGTGGCGGACCAGGATGAGCGTCAGCGGTGCGTTCATGGCACCAGCTTAACCCGGTCGAAGTAACGGAATCTGCTATTCGAGCAACCATCCTCGATCGCGCGCAATGTGTACCGCCTCAGCCCGGTTCGCGGCCCCGGTCTTGCCGATGACCGATGAAAGGTGATTGCGGACAGTCCCGGTAGACAAGAACAGGCGTTGTGCGATTTCCCGCACCGATCTGCCGTCTTCGGCGGCGAGCAACACCTCCGCTTCCCGCTCAGTCAGCGGGCTCTCGCCAAAATCAAGGGTCTCCAGCGCCAGCTCCGGGTCGATCACGCGTTCTCCGCGCGCGACTCGGCGCACGGCTTCGGCAAGTTCCGGCGCCGGAGTGTCCTTCACCACGAAACCGGCGGCTCCCGCTGCCATCGCACGCCGTAAATATCCGGGCCGGCCAAAGGTCGTGACGATCAGCACCCGACTTCGAGCGCCAGCGTCCTTGAGCGCCGCTGCCACGTCGATTCCGTTCATCCCGGGCATCTCAATATCGAGCATCGCCACATCAACATCGTGCTCCGCGACCAGCGGCGCAACCTCGTCACCACGACCCGCTTGCGCAACGACTTCCAGATCGGGTTCGAGTGACAGCAAGGCCGCGAGCGCGCCCCGCACGAGGTGCTGGTCGTCGGCGATCAGGATGCGGATGGTGCTGGTCAAGGAAATCTCACCTCGAGTTTCGTGCCGGGAAGGGCTGGGTTCTGTTGGTTCTCCTGCGCCGGGCCGACCGAAAGAGTGCCACCAGCATCTTCGATTCTCCTGCGCAAACCGCTGAGCCCATTGCCTTCCGCTCGTTCGATGCCGATGCCGATGCCGTCATCGATCACTAGCAGCCGATTGCGTTCGAACACGATCTGGCATTCGCCCGCTTCCGAATGACGAACCACATTCGTCACCGCCTCACGAACCGCCCACGCGAACACCGCGCGATGGTCGATATGCACGTCGTTCGCGCTGCCGTGACAGATGAGCCGGATGTCTTTCGTGTCCAGGGCAGTCTTTGCGGAGACCAGTTGCGCGGCTAAGTCCGGCGTGCGCAGCCGCCCCACGGTGGCCCGAACCTCGTCGAGGGCAGACTGGGTGTGTGCCAGCACCTCGTCGAGTTCCGTTTCCGCCTGTGCCGGGTCATCGCGCAGTGTCCGCCGCGCTAATTGTGTCTTGAGTGAGACCACGGTGAGCGTGTGCCCGAGGATGTCGTGGACGTCGCGCGAGAGCGCTTCACGCTCTCGTACGGCGGCGAGTTCGAGATTCGTGCGCTCTTCCACCGCGCTCCACTCGAGGATGACGCGGATGATAAGTACGAAACCCACTGAAAGCAGTGGTCCGACAATGAGGCCAAAGTCGAACCCCACATTGAATATCCACAAAATGGCAAGCATGAGGAGCACGCACCCGCCTGTCCACCAGATTCCCGCACGAAGCGGCCAGAGGAACAGTCCGTAGCCGGCGAAAAACGGCAAGATCGCGATGATGGATCCCTGGAGCGAGGGCACCATGAGCCCGGCAAGTGCGAGGAGCACCAGCAGCAGGGTGACAAAACGACCGTGGTGCGGCCACACATCCACCTCGTTGAGCAGACCTGCACGTGGCACTATCGCAAAACTCGCGATGTAGAGGATGCCGAACAGCACGATCGCGCCGTACGCTGTCCAATCCCACGCGGGGCCGGCTTCGGAGTACACGTACACGAGGAAGGCCGGGATGAGGAGAAACACCACCCATATGCTCGAAAACCGAAGCTGGCGCAAGCGAGCTTTCCGCTCCTCACGCCGCTCCGCCTCGGAGAGTGCTGCCTCGACCATGGTCACCAACTTAGCGGCGCGAGGTGCCTCGACGCGCGCTCAGGAGCGCAATCAGTCCGAAGACGATCGTCCACACCGCAATGTTGGTGATCGGCTGCCACAGCGCGTATTCGATCATGCCGTTGGTCGCTTCCGGATCAATTCCGACGCCTTCCGAGAGCGGCCAAAGCGCGAGTTGCATAACACCCCAGACGGGTGTGAACGGCGCGATTTCGAGGAGGACACCGCTCAGCGGCACGAACGCGTTGCCAAGGAACATCAGGATCACCACGAGTCCACTCGCGGCGCTGACGGCACTTTCACTGCGGAACATCAGTCCGAACGCCAATCCGTAGAGCGCAAACACAATGCCGCCCACGAGGATCAACGCGCCGGTAGCGGGCCAGATCCAGGCATCCATTTCAGCATCCATCAGACCGCCCACGATATACACCGCGAGAATCGGCAGGATTGCAAGCGCGAGCGCGACGATGGTTTTGCTGGTGATGTATCCGAGTCGTGTAAACGGGGTGAGCGCGAGTTGACGTCCCCAGCCCTGTTGCAGTTCGACGGCGGCTGCCCCGGCGAGTCCGGAGGTTGCGGTGACCGCCCCGTATGTCGCCATCGAGACCATGATCTGCGCCGACACGTTGCCTCGGCCGCTGCCAAGCTCAGAGGTCGAGTACTCCTGCATCGCCCCAAAAATCACGTACATGGCGACCGGGAGGCCGACCATGAAGAGCAGGTTGGTGTACATCCGCAGGTTTCGGCGAAGCTCAAACCCGGTGTAGGCCAGGTTGAGGGTTCGACCTATCCCTGCGGCACGTTTGTTCGGGCCGTGAGCCGGTGCGGTTGCGGCGTTCTCCGTCGAAGTGTTTGGCATGGAGGTGGATGTCATGAGCGTGCTCCTTCAGAGGTCTTCGTTGCCGTTTCGGCATCGCGATCGTCTTCGCTGGTCAGATTGGTGAAGACGCTGTCGAGTCCGGCGGTGGTTATTTCCAGTCCGGATGCTGCGGTGTGGTTAAGGAGGTAGCGCGCCGCTTCGTCGGCGTCCCCGGTAGAGAATTTGATTCGGTCACCGCTTCTCGCAATGTCGCTGGCTGTGGGGATGCGCTCGAGGTCGGCCTCGGTGACTTGTGGCCAGGAGACCTGAACGATCTTGTGTCCGGTGAGTTCGCGCGTTTCCGCAACGGAACCGTCTGCGATGACCTTGCCGCGATTCATCATCACGATGCGCTGGGCGAAATCGTCTGCTTCCTGCAGGTAGTGCGTCGCAAAGATGATTGTGCGGCCGTCGTGCGCCTCCTGGCGCATCGTGTCCCAGAAGGCGCGCCTCGCGTTGACGTCCATACCGGCAGTGGGCTCGTCCAGGATGAGCAGTTCAGGTTCCGGCAGGAGCGCCAGGGCAAAACGTAAGCGCTGCTGTTCGCCGCCGGAGCATTTTGAGACGCGACGGTTCGCGAGCTTGCTGATCCCGGCCCGCGTCATGGCCTCTTTCGGGGTGAGTGAATGCGGATAGAGGTTCGAAATCATCCGCACGGTCTCGCCCACCGTGAGGTCGCCGAGCAATCCGCCGGTTTGCAACACCGCGGCGATTCGACCGCTGCCAACTGCGTTGCCGGCCGTGCCGCCGAACACCTTGAGGGTGCCGCTGGTGGGTTCGGTCAGACCGAGCACCATGTCGAGCATCGTGGTTTTACCGGCGCCGTTGGAGCCGAGCAGCGCGACGATCTCGCCACGGTCGATACGGAGGTCGACGCCGGCGACTGCGCGGACGGGGTTCCCAGAGGCCGCGTTGAAAGTCTTGGTGAGTGCGTTGATTTCTACTGCCGGAGCATTCATGCCTCTAGCGTGCCGGAATGCCTCGGCGCTCACCTCGGTCAAATGTCATGGTCTTGCCATGACGCCTGACCTGTCTCGTTAGCGACGCAGATTGCGCGGGATGTTTACGGTGCGTCCCGATTCCGGGCTCACGATCACCGTCTGGACCGCGGCCAACTTTTCGGCCGGCGCAGCCTCGGTTTCAGCTTGCGCCGCACCCACTTGTTCTTGCTCGCTCGGCTCCGCATCCGCAACCGGAGCAGCCGTCTCGGCAAGTTCCACGACGAGTTCGGCCGTCGCATCTACGGTCCGCTTCAGCAATGCCAACCCAATCGGTCCATCCTCATAGTGCATCGCCGCGCTCGTCAGACGACCAACTGGACGGCCTTCGGGAGCGCTCGCGAGAAATACGAGTGAACCTGGTGCGGGCAGGCGTCCGTCGGTCCCTTCGAGATCGAGTCGCACCAGCCGACGCGGTGGATGCCCAAGATTGTGGACCTTCGCGACCGTCTCTTGGCCGCGATAGCAACCCTTGTTGAGGTGCACTGCGGAACGCAGCAAATCGAGCTCGTGCGGGATAACACGATCGTCAAATTCGAATGCCTGTCGCGGACGCCACGCGGCGATCCGCAGCGCCTCCAACGCCATTGAGCCGGCAGCCTTGAGCTCCCCCGCGCGAACGCGAGCCGCAAGCGCTTCGCGACCGGGAGCATCCACAATGTGCAGTGACAGTGCAAAATCACGACCAGGATGCATTGCCGGGTCGACGGCGGCGTAGCTCACCGCTCCAGCAACGCCTTCAGCCCACGGGTCGTGCCAAACGAGTGCCAGGCCGTTGGGTGAAACGGCGCCGAACACATTTTCCGTCGAATCGCGGTTCGCGACTTCGCCTTCTTCGGATTCCGCCACGCCACCGAGATCCGCCGCGCCGCGCGGCGTGACCGTTCCAATCGCGAACAACTCGGCCGAGCGATCGGTGACTTTCACGCGCATCCGGAAGCGCATCTTGTGCAGGAATTCTGCGAGTCCGGCGGCGTGGTCGGGCTCGGTGATAAGCCACACCGAGCTGCCGTCGTCCAGCATCCCGAAGGCATGCTCGATGCGGCCCTGCGGCGTCAGCAGCAGGTTTTCGGCGCTGTCGCCGGGCTGCATGTTCGCAACCGCCTGGGTGGTCAGCGAGTCAATCCAGCTCAGCCGGTCTTCACCCGCGACTTCAATGATGCCCAGGTGTGAGCAATCGACAATGGCTTCACCCCGGGCGAGCTCGCGCTGTTCGATGAACGGGGTCCCGCCGTAGTGCACCGGTACCCCCGTGTCTGGCTCGGCGGCAGCGATCGCGCCGGGCAGCTGCAAAAACGGAGATTCAGTGGTCAATTTTCATCCAGGTTCGTGGTTGTCGAGTCGGCTTGCGTGCCAGCAGTCGCGTCTTCAGCGACACGACTCAGCTGGGCGGATGCGTGGGTCGCGAGCTCCTGCCCGAGCGCCTTAATGTTCCAGAGCCAAAACATCTGGTTATTCACGAGGCCGTACATCCGCGTCGCGGCCTGATAATCCTTGGCATTTTCAGAACGGAGCACGCCGTTCGTCGCGAGGTCGATCCGCGGGCCGCGAATCATGCCGTAATACTGTTCCGCCACTCCGGTTGGATGCGCAATCGACACCTCGAGGTCAAAGCCATCTTCCGCATTGCGAAGCGTCTCCACGTCCTCAGCGTTGCGCAGGCTGGGCTCGGCGGTCGGCGGCAAGAACCCCGGACCGACGTCACCGTCATTGTGGGTGCGCGCGAGCCGCCAGAAACCGGTCTCGGCGGTGAGCGGCGAGGACTCGTCGGAGTCTTCATCAAGCAGCCACACATTCGAGCGGTACTCGAGGTAGGGAAGATCGACATGCCGGAAGGTGACCCGCTGACGGAAGGGATGCTCACGCAGCTCCCCGTCAACGGAGTACTCCACCATGCCCGTGCCCTCCCACGTACCGATAAGCCAGTACAGGGGGACGAGTTCGGGCTGGAGACCAACCGGAATTTCGATCATATGTGCCGCTGGGGCTTAGCTCTGGCCCTTGAACAGACGGCGCAGTACCACAATCGCGGTACCGAGGATGCCGACCATTGCGGCACCGAGCAGGCCCATGAACAGGATCTCGAAGAACATTTCCATGTCCCCAGCTTACCCGGGTTTGGGTTCGCTATGCGTCAACACCCGAGCTCGCACCCATCGCGAGAAAAATGATCGATGCGATCGCAAGAATCACTGCCGCGCCGCTGAGACTCAACGCCATTCGGTGGATGAACCCCTTGGCTTGGGCCCCCGCGAGTTGCACCAGCGCGGTGGCGAATACGAGCAGGAGCATCACAATCGGCACCCAGGTCAGTTGCCGATCCGGTGTCGCAAGCACGCCAATGCCCACGGCCGCGATCACAGCCACGACCCAGATGCCGACAATCTCAATGCGTTCCCGAGTCATTCTCTCAGTATGGTGCATCCGGAGCGATTCCGGATGCTCGGGTTTGTAGTGTGGGAAGAATAGGTTTCGGCGCAGGTGCCGGCAGAGCGAGAGGATGCAGCCATGGCGGTTAAAGCAGTAAGCGGTGCGAGTGTGCGTGGCGAGTTTTCGGAGTTCGCCGCGGCCCTTTCACTCACCGACGGTGTCGCGGCGTTTAATGAGGACACCGTGCTCAACCTGGACGAGCGTGAGGCACACAGCATCGAAATTGACGGCGGGCTCGCGGCCCTGGCACTGAGCAAGCGTCTCGAGGACGGAACGCTCGAGGCGGAACTGGCCGTGCATCCGGAGTTGCGCGCCCGCGGGCTCGGTTCGCAACTGCTGCAGACCCTGCGCAACTACGCGCGGGAATCAGGAAACGGCGCACTGCAGGTGTGGGCCCACGGAAACCTTCCCGGGGCGCAGCAACTCGCTGCTTCGCAGGGATTCGCGAACGTCCGCACGCTCTATCAACTCGAATTGCCGCTGGTCGAGGACGTGGCCGAGCCCACGCTCGAGGGCGGGGAACGCATCCGGAGTTTCGACCGAGACCGTGACGGCGCGGCCTGGATAGCGCTGAACGCACAGGTTTTCGCGACGCATCCAGAACAGGGCTCCCTGCAAATCGCCGACCTCGATAGTCGAATCGCGCAAGACTGGTACAACGCGGAGGACTTCCTCATCCTCGAGTCCGACCGGGGCGAAATGCTCGGATATAACTGGCTCAAGATCACCCCGGAAGAGGGCGAGATCTACGTGATTGGCGTGGCCGAGAAGGCCGCCGGGCACGGCTACGGCACCGCGCTTATGCGAGCTGGGCTTCGTCGTCTTCGTGACCGCGGCTGCCAGGCAGCTGTGCTTTATGTCGATGGCGTGAACGAACGTGCCGTAGCGCTCTACCGACGTCTCGGGTTCACCGACCGAACCGTGGACGTGCAGTACCGCGCGAATCGCTAACCTGGCGAGCTAATCACCCCCGCGAGTGGCTCCCTGTCTTCTACTGTTCACTTCCTTCCTCTAAATAAGTTCCTGTCACGCTTCATTCACGCGTGATTGAAAGGATGCCAACCATGGATCACGCATCGATCACACCCGTCAGCGAATTCGGCCTCGACCGCTATATCGACCGTGAATTGAGCTGGCTTGCGTTTAACCAGCGAGTGCTCGAACTCGGCGAAGCGCGAGACGTGCCCCTGCTCGAGCGCACCAATTTCCTCGCCATCTTCCCCTCGAATCTCGACGAGTGGTTCATGGTGCGTGTCGCTGGTTTGAAGCGACGCATCGACACCGGCCTCGACAAGCCGACCGCAGCAGGCGTCGACTCGAAAGAGTTACTGCAGCAGATTCGTGCCAAGGCGCGCGAGCTGCAGATCCGTCACGCCAAAATGTTCAGCGAAGAAGTGCGCCCTGCGCTCGCGAACGAGGGTATCCACATCCTCGGTTGGGATGAACTCGACGCTGGTCAGCATGACAAACTCACTGAGCTTTTCGCGACCCAGATCTTCCCGGTACTGATGCCGCTCGCCGTGGACCCCGCGCATCCCTTCCCCTATATCTCGGGCCTGTCGCTCAACCTGTCCGTGCGGGTCAAGAACCCGATGTCGGGCAAGACCGACTTCGCCCGCCTCAAGGTGCCGCCGGTACTCCCCCGACTCTTCCAGGTCGAGGCCCCGGAAGGCGAGACCTGGTACATCCTGCTCGAAGACCTCATTGCGCAGCACCTTGACTCTCTCTTCCCCGGCATGGAGGTCCTCGACCACCACGCTTTCCGGGTGACCCGCAACGAAGACATGCTCATCGAAGAAGATGAGACGGAAAACCTGCTGCAGGCGCTTGAAAAAGAACTCCTACGCCGCCGCTTTGGGCCGCCGATCCGTCTCGAAGCATCCGATGACATGGACCAGGAGACGCTCGAGATCCTCAAGAGCGAACTCGACATCACCGACGATGAAGTGACTGTGCTTCCCGGACCGCTCGATCTCACCGCGCTCTTCGGCCTGGGGAAGATCAATCGCCCGGACCTCAAGTACGCGCCACAGATTCCGGTGACCGTGCCGGAGTTCCGCACTTCGGACTCGGATGAGCAGCCCGACATCTTCCGTACCATTGCGGAACGGGATGTACTCGTGCACCACCCGTATGAATCGTTCTCGACGAGCGTGCAGGCCTTTATCGAACAGGCTGCGGATGACCCTGACGTGCTCGCAATCAAGCAGACCCTGTACCGCACCTCGGGTGACTCGCCGATTGTTGCTGCGCTCATTAAGGCTGCTGAATCTGGCAAGCAGGTCCTCGCTCTCGTGGAAATCAAGGCGCGATTCGACGAGCAGAACAATATTGTCTGGGCACGCAAGCTTGAGAAGGCGGGCGTGCACGTGGTGTATGGCCTGGTGGGACTGAAGACCCACTGCAAGTTGCTGCAGGTGATCCGTCGCGAAGATGGCCGCCTGCGCACCTACAACCACATCGGCACAGGAAACTACAACCCGAAGACCTCGCGCATCTACGAAGACCTCGGACTCTTCACCGTGGACGATGAAGTGTCGGGTGACATCACGCGACTGTTTAACCAGCTTTCGGGCTACGCAATTGAGCGCGACTTCAAACGCCTGCTCGTAGCGCCACTGCATCTGCGCAAGGGCCTGCTCGAGCTCATTGAAAACGAAAAGCAAGCGGCGCTGCGCGGTGAACCGAGTCGGGTGCGCATCAAGGTGAACTCCATGGTGGATGAGGAAATCACCGATGCCCTCTATTCGGCGAGCCAAGCCGGTGTGCCCATCGACATTTGGGTACGCGGCATCTGCAGTGTCCGCCCGGGCGTCCCCGGCCTGAGCGAAACCATCCAGATTCGCTCAGTGGTAGGCCGCAACCTTGAGCACTCGCGCATTTTCAGCTTCCACAACGGTGGCGACACGCAGCTGTACATCGGTTCGGCCGACATGATGCACCGCAACCTCGATCGCCGCATTGAGGCCCTCGTGCGATTGACCGATCCCGACCACATCCGCGTGATCACCGAGCTCTTCGACCTCGGCATGTCAGACGCTGCGGCAACCTGGCATATGCTCCCTGACGCTTCATGGGAGCGTCGTCACCTCGACGGCGAGGGCAATCCGCTCATCGACGTCCACAATGAGGTCATGCGCCGCACGTCGAGTCGACCCCGCCGAAACACGCTGCGATAATTCCAGCGTGAGCTCCAACGAACCATCGAATACCACCGTCTACGCGGCCGGAGCGCTGCTCTGGCACGAAGACGGCGGCGAAATCAAAACGCTCGTCATTCATCGTGAACACCACGGGGACTACTCGCTGCCCAAAGGCAAGGTAGACCCCGGCGAGTCGCTTCCCGAGACCGCTGCCCGAGAGGTGCTCGAAGAGACCGGTCTTCGAGTATCCCTCGGGGCGCCGCTGGACGTGGTCGAATACACCCTGCCGAGTGGGCGCCCCAAGGAAGTTCACTATTGGGCCTGCGAGGTTAGCCGGGAACAGTACGAGTCCTACGAGTTTGTCCCGAATGACGAGGTCGATCGCCTCGAATGGCTCACGCTCGAGGATGCGCAGCGGGAGCTCACCTATGTTCGTGATCGCGAACTCATCGAGCAGTTCCGTGATCGCGCGGCCGGGGGCACGCACCGGACCATCCCCATCGTCTTACTCCGGCACGCCAAGGCAGTGCCGACACACACCTGGGACGGTGAGGATGATTCCCGGCCGCTCACTGCGCGCGGCCAAGCGCAATCTTCGCAGCTCGTCCCCATCCTTGAAGCCTTCGCGCCAGCGCGAATCGTGACATCGACCGCGGTGCGTTGCCGAGCGACCGTCGCGCCGTTCGCTGCGGCCAGCCACCTTGCGCCGAGCAGCGAACGCATACTCTCGCAATCCGTGGCACCGCTCGACGGCGAACTGCGCACGCTGCTGGATGAGTTACTTACTGAAGGGCAAGGCCTCGTGGTCTGCAGCCATTCACCCGTAATGCCGGAGCTCGTCGATGCCATCGAGCGCATGACCGCGGTCACTTCCGGCACGCTGGCAAAACGGGCATTGCTCTCGACGGCGGAGGCCTCGGTTTTCCACGTGCAAATTGGGGACCAGGACCCCAAATTAGTTGCAGTTGAAACTCACGGCCCGCAGATTTAACTCGCCCGACTCCCGCAACAAAACGCGGAAGTTCTGCTTCCCGTTAACCCTCCGTTTACCTGATGACTGCTCGCGCGTCACTCGAAGCCAATAGGTTCACTCGCGAATCCAATCTGATTCCCAGAAACGTTTCTTATGGAGGAAACTCAATGAAGCTTTCGCGTGTAGGCACCTCGGTAGCCATGACCGCAATTGCCGCCCTCGCTCTCGCTGGCTGCGCCGGCGGTGGCGACGCCGACCCGGCATCGACCAACGACACTGACAACGCTGCAACCGAAAACGGTGGCGGCTCGGGCGCCGAGTCGCAGGGCCTCTCCGGTGAGCTCAACGCAACCGGTGCATCCTCGCAGGAACTCGCCCAGCTCAACGGCTGGATCCCCGGCTTCACGAGCGTCGAGACCGACGTTACCGTCAACTACACCGCTACCGGTTCGGGTACCGGTCGTGACAACTTCGTAGCCGGCACCTCGGACTTCATCGGTTCGGACCGCGCATTCGACCTCGAAGAGATCGAGTCGAGCGAGTTCCCCGTATGTGCACCGGACACCGACCTCGTCGAGTTCCCCGCATACATCTCGCCGATCGCTATCGCGTACAACCTGCCTTCGGTTGAGACCCTCAACCTTGACGCAGAGGTACTCTCGGGCATCTTCGCTGGTGAAATCACCACTTGGAACGACGACGCAATCGCTGCAATCAACGAGGGCGTCGAGCTTCCTGACACCCCGATCAACGCAGTTCACCGCGGTGACGCTTCGGGTACCACCGGTAACTTCCTTTCGTACCTCGAGTCGGCTGCGCCTGAGGCGTGGACCCACGGTACCGAGGACGAGTTCCCCGCTGACCTCGGTGGCGAAGCTGCACAGCAGACCGCTGGTGTTGCATCCGCTATCGAAGCTGGTGAAGGCTCGATCGGTTACCTCGACGCTTCGCAGGCAACCGACCTCCAGGTCGCTGCAATCGCTTCGGGTGAGAGCTTCGTTGAGTACACCCCTGAAGCTGCCGCACAGGTCGTTGCTGGCTCGCCCCTCGAAGAGGGTCGTGGCGAGACCGACGTCGTGTTCGAGCTCGACTACACCGGCGTTGAGGGTGGTTACCCGATCGTTCTCGTCTCCTACCTCATCGGCTGCTCGGACTACGCAGATGACGCTAAGGGCGAACTCGTGAAGGCATACTTCAGCCACATCGTGACCCCTGAGGCTCAGGATGCAGCTGCTGCTGAGGCTGGCAACGCACCGATCTCGGACGAGATCCGCGACCAGGCTCAGGCTGCGATCGACACGATCCAGTAGTAACCTATCCAGCTTCAGCTGGATTCATCACTGAAAAGTGACCAACTTCGTGCCCGGTGCCGAGCGAATCTCGCCGGCACCGGGCATGTTGGATTCCTGGACCCAACTGTCGAAACCCCCGTTCATGCATATGAAATTCGTATCCGTTCTTCAGGAAGGCTTGTCCGATGACGAGTACTGACTCTGCGACGAAAACCAAGGAGGCCCCTAAATCAAGGGGCACCGTTCGCCGCATCGGTGACACCGTATTCAAAACAATCTCGACAACATCCGGCGCGCTTATCCTTGCGATCCTCGCTGCGGTGTTTACGTTCCTCCTCATCCAGGGCGCTCCCGCGATGTTCAGCCCGGTGAACCACGAGCTCAATACCGACAGCTTCCGCGCGGAGAACGGTAACTTCTGGGGCTACATCGGCCCGCTAGTGTTCGGTACCATTTGGTCCTCGCTGCTCGCGATGCTGCTCGCCATCCCAGTAGGCATCTCGGTAGCGCTGTTCATTAGCCACTTCTCAAACCGCAAGCTGCAGGGCGCGTTCGGTTTCGTAATCGACATGCTCGCCGCCGTTCCTTCTGTGGTCTTCGGTCTCTGGGGCATCCTCGTGTTTGCACCGATTGCCGGACCGCTGTACACGTGGCTCGGCACGAACCTGCAGTGGTTCCCGCTGTTCTCGGGCACCCCACTTGCGAGTGGTCGAAACATGATGACCGCTGTGATCGTGCTCTCGATCATGATCCTGCCGATCATCACCTCGCTCACGCGTGAGATCTTCCTCCAGACCCCGCGTCTCCACGAAGAGGCCTCGCTCGCTCTCGGCGCCACGCGCTGGGAAATGGTCCAGCAGGCCGTGTTCCCTTACGCTCGCTCCGGTATCTTCGCCTCCGCCATCCTCGCACTCGGTCGCGCGCTCGGGGAGACGATGGCCGTTGCCATGGTGCTCTCGGCTTCGGGCATGGTGACCTTCCAGCTGCTCACGTCGCAAAACTCGCAGACGATCGCTGGACAGATTGCTAACCAGTACCCCGAAGCCTCCGGTATGAACTCCAACACCCTCATTGCGGGTGGTCTCGTGCTGTTCGCAATCACCCTCGCGGTGAACTCGATCGGCCGTTGGATCATCGCGAAGAGCAAGAAGTAGGTGCAGACGAATATGACTACTGCGACTCAAACTCCGTCAACGAGCAAGTCTCCCAAGACTCCTCACAACGTCCTCACTGCTGGACAGCTCAAGCCCTGGCAGGGCGCCGCCATCCTCATCGGATCATTCGTCGTTTCAGGAATCCTGTTCCTGCTGCTCTGGCTCGCTAGCGGTGAACCGTTCTATACCGTTGTTGAACGCTCCGGTAGGCTCACGGTCAACTTCAACTGGGGTGCGTGGCTCGCACTCGGTGCGGTCATCTACCTGCTCAGCATCTGGCTCATTTCTCGCGGCATCGAAGGTCCACGCCAAGCAACGAACCGTCTGGTCACGGGTGTCGTGACCACCGCCTTTGTGCTCGCGATGATTCCGCTGCTTTCACTGCTGTTCACGCTGGTCGTCAACGGTTGGGAGGGCCTCACCTCACCAAACTTCTTCACAAGTGACGCGGCAACCCCCGGTAGCCGCGGTGCCTGGCACGCGATTTACGGCACTGTGATGATCACGCTCGCAACGACCATCATCGCCGTTCCGATCGGTATCTTCACCGCGATCTACCTCGTTGAATACGGCAATGGGAACTGGCTCTCCAAGGCACTCAACTTCTTCGTCGACGTGATGACGGGTATCCCTTCGATCGTTGCCGGTCTATTCGCCTTCGCACTGTTCATGATGGTGACCCAACTCGGTGGTGGCGACATCACCAAGGTGAACTCCGGTTTTGCCGGTTCAATTGCGCTGCTCGTGCTGATGATCCCTACTGTTGTTCGCTCAGCTGAAGAGATGATTCGACTGGTCCCACACGACCTGCGCGAAGCCTCCTACGCGCTCGGCGTGCCCAAGTGGATCACGATCGCCAAGATCGTGCTCCCGACCTGCCTCGCCGGTCTCGTCACCGGTGTGCTGCTTGCAATCGCTCGCGTGATCGGTGAAACCGCACCGCTCATGGTCGCAGCAGGTATGGCGATCAACATGAACTGGAACCTCTTCGAAGGTGTCATGTCGGCGCTTCCCACGTTCGTGTACCAGCAGTGGAAGTTCGGTACCGATGAGGGCGAGACTCTCGCCTGGGGTGGCGCACTCATGCTGCTGCTTATCGTTGTTCTCTTCAACGTCATCGGCCGACTGGTCTCTCACTTCTTCTCCCCCAAGGGCGACCGCTAGGTCCCCGGGGTAACAAACAGCAAAGGATAATTCAGTGGCTAAGCGCATTGAGCTAAAAGACCTCGACATTTACTACGACAAGTTCAAAGCTGTAGAAGGCGTGAACATGGTCATCGAGCCGAAAGCGGTCACCGCTTTCATCGGGCCTTCGGGTTGCGGTAAGTCCACCGTGCTCCGCACCCTCAACCGGATGCACGAGGTAATCCCCCGCGCATGGGTTGACGGCCAGGTGCTCCTCGACGGCGACGACCTGTACGGTCAGAACGTTGACCCCGTGCACGTTCGCCGCCAGGTGGGCATGGTGTTCCAGCGCGCGAACCCGTTCCCCACGATGTCCATCAAGGAGAACGTCCTCGCCGGCGTCAAGCTGAACAATAAGCGCATCAGCGGTTCGGAAGCAAATGAGCTCGTTGAGACTTCGCTTCGCGGCGCCAACCTTTGGGAAGAAGTCAAGGACCGTCTTGACGCTCCCGGTGGTGGCCTCTCGGGTGGTCAGCAGCAGCGTCTGTGCATCGCTCGCGCGATCGCGGTGAAGCCCGACGTGCTCCTCATGGACGAGCCCTGCTCGGCACTCGACCCGATCTCGACGCTCGCGATCGAGGACCTCATCCACGAGCTCAAGCAGGAGTACACGATCGTGATCGTGACGCACAACATGCAGCAGGCAACGCGTGTGTCCGACCGCACCGGATTCTTCAACATTGCCGGTACCGGCAAGCCAGGAAAGCTCATCGAGTTCGACGACACTCGCAACATCTTCGAGAACCCCGCGAACGAGCAGACCCAGGACTACGTGACCGGCCGCTTCGGCTAGTACTCACTGCGGGATTATCCCGAGTTCGGGGCGTGGCTTTCTGGCCGCGCCCCGTTTGCGTTTCCGGGGCCGCCCTCCTGAAAAAGTGCCACGGATGGGCATTTCTCGGGCGTGTCGTCCCGTGTCGCACCATCTCGTGGCACTTCTTCGGAACTGCGTCGCCCGCTTCGTCCGGAAACGTAAAATGCCAGGCCGCAGAACGCCTCTCGGCGGAAGGCCGCTCGAAGCGGCAAATATTGGAGCCCGGGGTTACTGCGACCTGACTCGAATAGTTTATTGACTCAGCAAGAGAGCGCAACCCCGTTCGCCCGAGAGCGAAATCGGGAATGAAAGCGTACTTTCGCTCGTTGCCAATTGAAGCGTGCTCACCACGAGGCGAGCAATATTGCAGTCTGCGGTCGCCAGCACCCTACAGGGCAACCTGACCCTCGGGGCCCATCTGCCAGCAGCGCCTACCCGCCGGCAGTCCGTCCGCCGGAGCAGTCTAGGCACACGCAACGCTAGTCGAGCAGGCCCCGCCGCCAGAGCCGCGCGGATGCGGCAAGGTCTTTCGCGAAGCCGAGGTAGCGCGCTGAGCGCTTTGTCGCCCGGTCGGCACGGTCCGCATCCGTATGCTCGTAGTCCGTGGCGATGCTCGCGCATCCAAGAGACATCACGGCACAGAACGCTGCCGCGCGGTCCAGCGCATCCTCAAAGTCACCGCTAAACGCACCGCGGAAGATCTGCTCGGTCAGGGATCGAATCTCAAGTGGGCCGGTCGGCTCCATCGCACCGGCAACAATGTGGTTGATCGAATTGTCGATCGCGGCACCCTGACGGTACACATAGCTTGAGGTTTCGGGGTCTTGGGCGATCGCCTCGTGCACAAGGTAGAGACGCCACAGCGAGCCGGCGAGTGAATGGGGATTCGCGCTCGACCACAGTTCGGCAAGATCGGCGAGGCCGTTCGTGCGCGCATAGCCAACGGTCCGGTCGATCACCGCTGGATCATCGGCTTCTCGCACGCGGTGTAACAGCGCCTGTGCGGTATTGCGAGCGAGTCGGGATGCATTGGCGGGGTCGTCTCCCCCGACAAACGAGTCAAACGCTTGGATCGGCATTCGCACCGGTCGATCGAATTTCTCCATCATCCCTCCTCCCACAAGTCCGCGTGTGTTCTCCATGTACCAGTGTGGCCGGGATGCGCGAATCTCGCGAGTGCCTGTCGGTAAATTCCGCGGACGGCGCATCCCGGAATATCTCATTAGGCTGGAGACCATGGCCTTACGCAGCTCATCCCCCGCGAACCCCGTCGAGCCTACTGCCGATTCGAACGGAACTCTCAATTCGGCACCGAACCAACGAGCGCTGCCCGAGTCGCGCGAAAAGCGCGTGACCGCCGTGGTGCTCGCGGTGATCATTGTTGGTGCAATGTTTTTGCCGTGGTGGAAGACGACGGGCGAACTTTTGCAGCACACCACCGAACTCACCGGCTTCGACCTGCTCATCGTCGGTTTCGGCATGGGCGGGTACGCACCGCTGACCGGGTTCAGCGTGATCGGAAACATCCTGTTCGGCGCGCTCACCACGGTGCCGCTGCTCGTGGTAGCGGCACTGCTCGTGATCCGGGCAGTGAAGCCACGAGCCCTGCCCGCATCCACCGTGGCACTGTGGGCCCTGCTCGCAATTCTTACGCTGAGTTGGCTGTTCGTCGTGGGCTGGGCACGGCTCAATGCGACCCTCGGCATTTTCCCGGTCACGTGGGGTGTGTTGATTGAAGCCATGGCCATGGCATTCACCGCCGTTGCCATGTGGAACTGGTGGCGTCGCGGCGAACGCGGACTGTGGCCGAAGCGCAGTCGATTCCAGCTTCGCAATAAGCAACTCGAGGATGCGGAGCCGACGACCGTTGGGGCGCTCTTTGATGATGGTGAGGATGCGGACGCGGATTCGCGGGCGCGCGAGGATGCGGACGATCGTGTGGATGCCCATGGGCGCGCGGATGCCCAGTCACGCGACGATGCGGACAACGACTCCCTCGAGAACGCCGAAAGCGAAACCGAACCGGATTCACCCGCCGAAGGTGACACGGACTCGCAAAAATCGCGGTAGTCTATTGCGCGGGCCTATAGCTCAGTTGGTTAGAGCAACGGACTTTTAATCCGTGGGTCGTGGGTTCGAGTCCCACTGGGCCCACCACGGCAAACCCCCAGGTCACGCCTCACTTCGAGGCAGTGACCGGGGGTCTTTTTTGTTTCCAAAAACCGGAAACCCACCCCTATCTCCACCCCTATGAAAAAGCCGGCCCGTTATATCGGCCGCTTCACGCTTCTTTTCCTCCAGCGGATGCACATACGTACGCATCGTGAAACTCGTATCCGTATGACCCAGTTGAGCCGCTACGACCGGGACTTCCACGCACTGCGCGATCAGCAACGACGCTGCCGTATGCCGAGCCGTGTACCGACGCGAATGCGACACACCTGCACGCTCCAGCAGGCGTGCCCACACCGTGGAATCATGCCGCGGCTTGATCGGCACACCATGGCGGTCGGTGAAGCACAGCAGCACCGGGACGGTGCCGCCCGCCGGCACCGTCCCGGTGCGTCCATCGGTCGCCAGCCTCCACCATCCACTCCAGTTGCTGCCGTCGATGCTGCTCGAGCATCTCAGCGACAGGCTGAGGGAGTGGGATTGTGCGATAGCCAGCATCGGTTTTCGTCATTTCCCGCAGCGTGAGCCCTACGCCTTTCACCTGTTGCAGCTGCCGGCGGATGTGGATCTTGTCGCCGTCGATGGAATTCCATGCGAGCCGAGCGCTTCGGCCGGCCGCACTCCGCACATGAGCGCGAGTGCCCACCTCGCACCTTCCCCACTGGTGACAGCCTGCTCGAGCACACGGCGAGCATCCGCGACGCTCATGGTCGTCGTCTTCGCCCTGCCCGCCTTCGGCGGCTCCACCATGAGAGTGACGTTCGCGATCGTCAATCCACGCTGATGTGCGATCTTGAGCGCACGCGAGATGATGGCATGCGCTTGATGGATCGTCGACGCTGACAGCGGTCGAGGCTTATCGAGCGTGTCGTCTTGCTTCTTCCGCGCTTTCCGGTACGTGCCGTCACGCATCGCCGCATAGAGCCGTTCGAGATGCTCCGGCCGTAGCTCGGTGAGCTTGTGCCGACCCACATGTGGTTTGAGGTACGCACGGATCGATGATTCATAGCCACGACGCGTCTCCGGAGTGAGGTCGGCAATCGTGTCGACCCAGTGATTGAGCCACGCGGTGACCGTCCAGGTCGTGTGCTTTGCGCCCACCCGCGAGGCCCGAACAAGCTCATCCAGCGCTTGCCACGCGGCCGCCCGACTCGTCCGGTCACGAATGACTTCCTCGCCACTCACTCTCGTGCGGGCGCGCCACCTAACCGTCCGCAAACTTGACGATCGATCCCTCACCCTTACTCCGGCGAGCCATCAGGAGAACTTACATTCCTGCTCGAGCATCTGGAGTTCGACGCCCACCTCCACGTAGCCATCCTGACCGCTCGGCGCGACCTCGAGGATCTCAATGACATTCCTGAGCGCATCGTTGAGCTGCTCGTCGCCAATCGCTGCGGCCTGCTCTTGGGCATCGTAAAGACCAGGCAGCGCTTCGCTCGAGGCCTTCCCGTTGTCGTCGAAATAATCGCTCATGAAAGTGTCAGAGCTGGGTACGGCTGCGCAGATTTCCTCGCGCGTCGGCTCGGGTTCGGCCGACGTGCACCCGGTGAGCGCGAGAAGGGTAATCGCAGCGGGGATGATGAACTTCTTCATGGTGGCCTCTTTCATTAGGCAGTTTCGCACCAGAGTTGTTCGGCGCGGCGAGCCTCTAGATAAGCTCGGTGACGGGTTGATGTTCTGCGGTGCGCAATGCGAGAGTTTGGCGGTACTGCTCCGCATCGGGCTCCTCGGTGAACTCCATGATGTTGCCGTTGATTTCCTGCAAAGCATCTCGCACTTCGTTGGCAGGCACGAGGAAGAATTCTCGTCGGGTATTGATGAGGTTGGCACGCCGATCCGCGAATCGCTTGTGGAGCGAAGCCTCGACGGATACCGCGTCATCGCTAAAGAAGATGGCATGCACATCGAAGTTAAATGGCACGGACGCGTCGGAGAGCTCTCGAACTCGATCGAGTGGGTCAAGCCGTCGGGTCATTCCAATCTTCACCATTCGGTCGCCGAACGAGCCGACGTTGGAGATGACGTATACGTATCCTGCTCGGATGTTCGCGGCGCGTTCCTCGACATCGTTGATGCCGCGCTCGATGTTCGCGAGTTCGTTCCTGAGCTTCGAGATTTCTTCTTCGTCCCCGGTTGCTTCGACGACCTTGAGGACGTTAAGGTAGTGCGCTTTCTCCTTTTCCAGGCGGTCGCGCTCGGCTTGCAGTTCCCGCTCGGCAGCTGCTTGCTCGCGCAGCTCCGCCTTACGTTCCCGTTCTAGCTCGCGTTCGAGCTTCTTAGTGTCGAGGTGCTTCGACGCGATATGTAGTTCGCGGATGCGCTGCTCGATATATGACGACTTGATCTGGTAGCCGAGCGTTTCGATCAGTCTGTTGATGGTGTCCGCAGAGCGCGCGATTTTCGATGAGGATGATTCGTAGTTCGCCACGGTTGCGCCGCGGATGATGCTCTCGCATTCCGCGTTGAAGGCTCGGAGCGCGAGCTTCGAGAGGTCCCTCCCCAGTTTGGAGATGCCAGCCTTCGTCCCCGGGAGAGTGACGCTTCGGGGCTCTGCGATAGCACCGGACTTGGCTGATTCTTTGATGGCAGTGCGGAGGTCACGGAGTTGCGTGCTGAGAGAGATGCTGTCTTCTGCAGGATGAGGGAAGTCCCTAATCGCGACGAGCTCTTCTGCGACTTTCGCGCGGAGCGGTTTTAG
>NZ_JBQDBE010000036.1:0-16856 GCF_052090685.1 Gulosibacter sp.
GACGCCCGGTTGCCGGGACGGGGGAAGGAGATGGGCGTCGGGGCCGGAAGCTGGGTGCTGGGTGCTGGGTGCTGGGTGCTGGGTGCTGCGTGCTGGGTGCTCGGTGCTGGGTTATGAGGTGCGGGGCCGAAGCCCGTTAAACACGATCTCGACGATGGTGTCGCCAATTTCGTCTGCGCTGATCGTGCCGCCGGGGCGATACCATTCGATGAGTGAGTTCACCATGCCAAAGACAACGCGCGTGACGAGTCTCGGGTCAATATCCGAGCGCAGTGCCTCGGCGTCATCGGCGGCGGCTACGAGCGCGGTGACCGACCGGTCGAAGGTGCGTCGTCGCTCCAGGGCCTGTCGCTCGAGCGCGGTATTACCGCGCAGACGCAGCAGCAGAGTCACCGATTCCAACTCCTCAATGAGCACTCGCACCGTGCCTCGCAGCACCGCCTCCAGCCGATCAACCGTGGAGGTCGACTGCGCGACCGATTCCGCAAGCATCCCTTCGAGAGAAGAAAGCGCCCGGTCGAGAGCGCTCGCGAGCAGGTCCTCTTTACTCGCCACGTGGTGATAGATCGCCGATTTTGAGACGCCGAGTTGTTCGGCGATCATTCCCACCGTTGTGGCCTCATAGCCGTGCTGATTGAACAGTCGGACCGCGGCGGTGATCACGTCGGCACGGTCATTGCCGGGACGACCGCGGCGCGGTGTCGTGGCGATGGATTCATTGGTGGTGGTCATGGCATCTTTCTCAATAAACGCGAACGGGTGGCAGCACTTTCGCGCCACCACCCGTTCAGTTCACCGGGATGTTTCGGGTCATCGGTGAATAGGCAGGTGATGGGCAGGGTACTCGCTGAAGTTGCGATCGCGGTAGTCATAGAGCCGCTTCGCCTTCCCCTCGGAGCGCGCCACGCTGTTGGGGTCAACCACGTGGATGCGCACTGAAGAGCCAATACGGATCTTAATGTCCTGCTGCAGCGCACGGCCACAGTCCTGCGCCTCCGCCATGGTGTACTCCGGGCGGCGCTCGATTACGACGGTGAGTTCATCCATTCGCTGGGGCCGGGTGAGTTCCAGATGGTAGTAGGGGCTCAGGGCCTTCTGGTTGAGCGCGAGTTCTTCAATCTGTGAGGGGAACATATTGACGCCGCGAAGGATGATCATGTCGTCAGTACGTGAGCGGACCTTGCGCATCCGGCGCATATTGGGCCGCGCATCGCCGGGCTCGAGTACCGAGAGGTCCTTCGTGCGGTAGCGAATAATGGGCATCGCTTCTTTGGTCAACGAGGTAAAGACGAGTTCGCCTTCTTCGCCATCGGGAAGCACCATGGTGAGGTCCTCCCGGTCGACAATCTCGGGGAGGAAGAGATCTTCCCAAATCGTGGAGCCCTGCTGGTGTTCCACGGATTCGCCCGCCATTCCCGGACCCATGAGCTCTGAGAGACCGTAAATATCGATCGCCTTGAGATCGAAGCCCTGCTCGATTTCCTTGCGCATTTCTTCTGACCAGGGCTCGGCACCCAAAATCGCAATTTCAATCGAAGTGTCTCGGGCATCCATGCCGTGTGAACGCATGTGATCAAGGATCGTTAGCAAATACGAGGGTGTGCACATGATGATGCGCGGCTTGAAGTCGTGCATCATCTGGATCTGCCGCGCGGTCTGCCCGCCCGACATCGGGATCACGGTGAGCCCGGCACGTTCGATGCCATCGTGCGCACCGAGCCCACCGGTGAAGAGTCCGTAGCCGTAAGCATTATGGACGAGGTCGCCGGGCCGCGCACCAGCGAGTCGAAGGACTCGGGCCACGCTCTGCGCCCACTTGTCCAGGTCATTTTCGGTGTAGCCCACGACGGTCGGGCGCCCGGTAGTGCCGGAGGAGGCGTGGACGCGACGGACCTGATCCATCGGCACAGCGAAGGTCTTGAACGGATAGTTTTCGCGCAGGTCGTCCTTCGTAGTAAACGGGAACTTGGCGATATCGGCGAGCGTTTGGAGGTCGTCAGGAGAGACACCGTGTTCGTCGAATTTCTTGGTGTACATCGGCACGTTTTCGTACGCGTGTCGCACGGTCCACTTGAGTCGCTCAAGCTGCAGAGCCTCAAGCTCTTCACGGCTCAGTTGTTCTTCGGGGTCGAGCTGGTCGAGGTGGAATTCGGTCTGGATCACGGGAAATTGCCTTCTCTAATGGGTCGTCTTTGACGGTGCGATGGATGTTTTGCTGCGATGGGTTGCCGGTGTGATTAGCCAGCGGGTTTGGGGATGGTGCGGCTACGCCCGCGGAAGAGCAGGATGCGCACGGGACTAGGATCGTCCGGCCCCTGTGCGGTGACTTCGATGTCATAGACACCGCTTCGTGCTTCGTGCACGGCTTTGGCGTGCGCGGTGAGAGTCTGGCCGATGGTGGCCGGCCGCAGGAAGTTCACGTCCACACCGGAAGCCACGGTGATCGTGCCGTTATCCTCGTGGGTATTGCAAGCGATGGCGAATGCGCTATCCGCAAAGGCAAACACCATGCCGCCGTGGGCGATGGCAAAGCCATTGAGCATTTCTTGCCGAAGCTCCATCTCAATGATCGCTTCGCCGGGCTCACTTTTGAGCACACGAATGCCCATCCACTCGCTCGCGAAATCATCTTTGAGGATGCGGTGATGCTCGGCAAGGTCGCCATATGCCAATGCGTTTTTCGTTGAATCCATGGTCCTCCATCCACTTCTTCGTGAATTCCTGAACAGTCTTACAGAAAAGTTTGAGTTTTTGGCTGCGTCAGGCGAATTTTCCTGGAAAGCTGCTTCTGAAACCGGGTCTCGGATCGATTGCTTTCCTACCTGGGTACTTCCGGTATTTGGCTTGACCTTGTCAAAATACAGCATAAACTGAACGCACGGTCTGTAATCTTGAGCCAGTGCTGCTTCAAGGCCAGAACAAATACCCCAAATCACCAGTTACGTCGAAGGAGACCTCCGCATGACGAATAACGTTACTGAGATGCCGCATCGCGACGATGCTGAACTAGAGCGCGCCGAGGCGTACTTTGACGAGATCATTGCCAAGGACTCGCGAATCGAGCCCGCCGACTGGATGCCGGAGCCGTATCGAAAGACGCTGACTCGGCAGATCTCCCAGCACGCGCACTCCGAGATCATCGGAATGCAGCCAGAAGCAAACTGGATTACTCGCGCTCCTTCGCTGAAGCGCAAGTCGATCCTCGTTGCCAAAGTGCAGGACGAAGCCGGTCACGGTCTCTACCTCTACTCAGCGGCCGAAACGCTCGGCACGCCGCGAGATGTCCTCAACCAGCAGCTGCTCGACGGCAAGGCGAAGTACTCCTCGATCTTTAACTATCCGGCACGCACCTGGGCTGATATGGGGGCGATCGGTTGGCTCGTCGACGGCGCCGCGATCTGCAACCAGGTTCCCCTGTGCCGTTGCTCCTACGGACCATACGGTCGGGCAATGGTGCGCATCTGTAAAGAAGAATCCTTCCACCAACGCCAGGGCTGGGAGATCTTGTACACCCTTTCCAACGGCACCGAGGCGCAGAAGAAGATGGCTCAGGATGCGGTCAATCGCTTCTACGGTCCGGCGCTCCAGATGTTCGGCCCGCCGGATGACGAGTCACCGAACTCGAAGCAGTCAATGGCATGGAACATTAAGCGCTTCTCTAATGACGAACTGCGCCAGCGCTTTGTTGACATGATTGTTCCGCAGGCTGAGGCACTCGGTCTCACCCTGCCAGACCCCGATCTCAAGTGGAACGAAGAGCGTGGCCACTATGACTTCGGTGAGCTGGATTGGGATGAATTCTTCGGCGTGATCAAGGGCAACGGCCCGGCGAACGCACAGCGCCTCGCGCGTCGCCAGGAAGCCCACGATAACGGTGCTTGGGTTCGCGAAGCCGCGGCCGAATACGCCCGGAAGCAAGAAGAAGCGGCAGCCGCGACCTCCGCAGTCGCGTAGAGCACGTCCACCATCGCAATACGCACGCTCCACATCGCAACGAATTTAAGTGGTCGAGTCGTCAGTTGACGGCTCGACTAACTCAACGGAGAGAAACGCTATGAGTGAAAAAACCCCGGCTGCCCCCGTGCAGCGCAACCAATGGCCATTGTGGGAAGTGTTTGTCCGCTCCTCGCGTGGCCTCAGCCACGTGCATGCGGGATCCCTGCACGCACCCGACGAGAAAATGGCGCTTCGCAACGCGCGTGACCTGTACACGCGTCGCAACGAGGGCGTTTCCCTCTGGGTAGTGCGTAGCGAAGACATCGCGGCATCGGACCCCGACTCGAAGGGCTCGTACTTTGAGTCCTCGCAGGGCAAGAACTACCGCCACGCGACCTACTACACGAAGTCGGAAGGGGTGAAGCACCTGTGAGTGGAGGATCCGGATTCGATTCCGCAACCCTAATTTCTGCCGGCTACGCCCTGACGAGTGAGGAGCTCGCGCAGTCCGATGTCATTGCAGCCCCGGACGTGGCTGAATATGCGCTTCGACTCGGTGACGACGCGCTGATCCTTGCCCAGAACATGATCTGGTGGGTATCGCGTGCTCCCGAACTCGAGGAAGACATAGCCCTCGGCAATATCGCGCTCGACCTGCTCGGTCACGCTCGCGTGCTGCTCACCTTCGCCGGTTCGGCGTGGGACAAGACCGAAGATGACTTGGCCTACTTCCGTGAGGAAGAGGAGTTTCGCTGCCTGCACCTCGTGCAGTTCCCAGGACGCGACTTTGGCGAGACCATTGCGCGGCAGCTGATTTACTCGCACTTTGCATTCGAGCTATACACGCGTCTGTTGCATTCTCAGGATGAGACGCTTGCCGCGATTGCGGGCAAGACCGTGAAAGAACTCGATTACCACGTCGATCACGCTGAGCAGTGGACACTGCGATTGGGTCGCGGTACCGAAGAATCAAATCGACGCTTGCAGGCGGCGCTCGAATACTTTTGGCCCTATGTTGATGAACTCTTTGAAGACGATGAACTCATTGACAAGCTCGAAGGCATCGCGGTGCGCCCATCCGAATTGCGAGATGTTGTGCTTGAGCGGATTACGGCAGCGATTGAAGCCTCCGGTCTTCGGATTCCAGACAGCAAGCAAGCCGTAACCGGTGGCCGCCGTGGCGAGCACCGTGAACATCTCGGTCCGCTCCTCGCGGAAATGCAGGTGCTGGCGCGCAAACACCCCGGAGTGACCTGGTAGGTAGTAATGATCCAGCAACTCAGTAAAGACATTGCGCAACGTCCAATGGATCCCGAAGCGGCCCGTGTCTGGGATGTTGTGGGGAAAGTAACCGACCCAGAGATTCCGGTATTGACGATTATCGATATCGGGATTCTGCGCGAGGTCATGGTTGCTTCGGATGGCACGGCACAGGTGATCATTACCCCGACGTATTCCGGATGCCCCGCAATGGACACGATCAAAGCGGATGTGGAGCAGGCACTTCGCGAAGCGGGGTATGACCGCTATGAAGTGACCATGTCACTTGCCCCCGCTTGGACCACCGACTGGATGACCCCGGAGGGGAAGCAAAAGCTCGAGCAATACGGTATTGCTCCGCCCACCGGGAACTCCGCCGTAGGAATGCAGCGCGGCCCTAAGCGGCTCTCGCTTGCCGTTCGCTGCCCCAACTGCGGCTCCATTAAGACGAATGAATTGAGCCGATTCGGCTCGACGGCCTGCAAGGCGCTGTTCCAGTGCGCTTCCTGCAAGGAACCGTTTGACTATTTCAAGGTGCACTAGTGACTGAAGCAAATACGCAATCACCCGCTGACGATGATGTCAGCACGGCCAAGCGACGCGCGGTATTTCACACTCTCGAAGTGAGTGCGGTGCGGAAACTCACCGACAAATCCATCGAAGTGTCCTTCGCGGTCCCGGAAGAGCTGCAAGACGAATACAACTACGTTGCCGGGCAGTACGTCGCTTTGCGAGCCAATATTGATGGCCAGGAAGTTCGCCGCAGCTACTCAATCTGTGAGGCTCCAACTCCGGGCACGATCAAGGTTGGCATTAAGCGAGACCTCGGCGGTCTCTTCTCGAACTGGGCCAATGACAGTCTTGCGGCAGGTTATGAGATTGACGTCATGAGCCCGCAGGGTGTGTTCGTCTCCAAGCACCAGTTCACGGGGATGAATGACGCCGAGAAGGTGAGCGCCGAAGCGACGGCCGACGGCGCGAATCACTTCGTGGCCGCGGCCGCCGGCTCGGGGATCACCCCGGTCATTGCGATCGCAAAATCCCTCCTCGAGCATCCGAACACGAATGTTGATCTCATCTACGCAAACCGAGCCGCTTCGGACGTGATGTTCCTTGAGGACCTCGCGGACCTCAAGGACCGCCACCCGACTCGACTCGCCATACATCACGTACTCTCGCGCGAGCAGCGTCAGGCACCGATCTACTCGGGTCGACTGGACGCCGAGAAGCTCTCGCAGATTTTTGAGCACCTCATCGACGTGCCCAATGTTGACGAATGGTTCCTCTGCGGCCCGTTCGAACTCGTGCAAATGATCCGTGATGAGTTGAGCGATCGAGAAGTCGCGAGCGAGAAGGTTCGATTCGAGCTGTTCTCGACCGGACAGCCTGGCGAGGGCGCCCAGTCAAGCGCCGGCCGTCCGGTTGAGGTTGACCCCGAGGGCGATAACTTCGAGATCGGCTTCGTCCTCGACGGACTCAGTGGCGAAGTGAAGTCGCCGAAGGATGCGCGTGAGACGGTGTTGAACGCCGCCCTTCGAGTGCGGCCAGACGTACCCTTTGCCTGTGCCGGCGGCGTGTGTGGCACGTGCCGAGCAAAGGTTGAGGTTGGTTCGGTAGACATGGCGGAGAACTACGCCCTCGAGTCCGACGACGTCGATAACGGCTACGTACTCACCTGCCAGTCACGACCGACAAGCGACAAGGTGCTCGTAAACTTCGACGCCTAGTCGCGCGAGAGGACCCGGCAGAACTGAAAGAAGGAACACGGCTCACATGGGCATGATTGATCTCACAATTCAGGATGGGGTGGCTGAGCTGGTTCTCAATGCCCCGCAGAAGCTTAATTCCTTGGCGGAGGATGACCTCGTCGAACTCGGTGAGAAGCTCGACGAGGCCGCAGCCGCAAGCGTTGGCGCGCTGCTGCTCCGTGGTGAAGGGCGGGGCTTTTGCGCGGGACGTGACATCTCCGGTGTGGTGCCCGCCGATGACGATGTTGCCGACTTCCTCGGTAACCGAGTGACCGGTGTGCTGAAGAAGATCAGCGAGTTTCCTGCACCAACATTTGCCGCGGTGCACGGCGCGTGTTTGGGGGTTGGACTCGGTTTGGCGATTGCGACCGATGTGGTCTATATCGCTGAAACGGCCAAAATCGGCTCCCCCTTCGCAAACCTCGGCGCCACGCTTGACTCAGGCGGACACTGGCTCTTCACCGAACGCCTCGGTGCACACCGAACACTGGATCTGATCTATACGGCGGAGTTCATCTCCGGCCGGGAAGCCGTGGAACAGGGGTTGTTTAGCCGCTGGGTTGCTGATGACCAGGTGCTCGAGTTCACGCGCGAACGCGCCGCAAAAGCTGCCTCAGGGGCGCAACTCGCCTTCGCGACCTCGAAGATCCTCGTACAGCAGATCCGTGACCAGCGCATCGGGATGTGGGAATCCATCGATGCTGAGAACCGAGCTCAGGGCGAACTCTGCGCGAGCGAGGACTATGCCGAAGGGTTCAAAGCGTTCCAAGAAAAGCGAAAGCCCGAATTCAAGGGCCGCTAGCGCACTATTCAGTGGTTGGCAGATCACCCATCGTGCGCCCAAGCGCATCCACTTGGGTGTCGAGTTGCGTGCCCGAAGCATCCCGCTTGCCGAGCCCTTCGGGAAGCTGACGGATCGCGCCGTCTTTCGCGGTGGCCCGAACCGGCCCTGGCCCAACCCAGGCCATGGCAAGGGCTGCCTCCGACCTTACGAACCGCTGTGCCCGCACCCCGGCGGTTGCGCGGCCCTTCGCCGGGAATTCCGCAAACTCACTCGTCTTCGCGCTGCCGAGCACGTCACCAAAGAGCGCCTCGTCGGCGGGTGGCTCCGCCACGGTCACGACCAGCGCGCGGTCGATCTGCTCGGGCGTGAGCACGGAGAAACTGATCACTCGTGCCCCGTCTCCGACGCGAATGCCGGCCATTCCACCAGCGCCCAGACCCTGTGGACGCACGAGGGCGGCCGAGTAGTGCAAAAGCTGGGCGTCGCTGGTGACGAACACGAGCTCTGCGTCATCGGCCGCACGGGCCGCTCCGACGACCTCGTCTCCCGGCTTCAGCGCAATCGCGGAGAGCTCATGCTGGTTCTTCCACTCCGCCGGGTTCACGCGCTTGACCACGCCCTGACGCGTTGCGAGTGCAAGCGGAGTGTCAACACCGAGCGGGACGAGGCCGACGATGGTTTCATTGCGTTCGGTAATGCCGAAGTATTCTTTCGCGGAGACTCCGGCGTTCATCAGCACCGAGGAAGCCGGTGAGGCGGGCAGTGATACGGGTGTTGCCCGATACACAATGCCTCGATTCGTCACCGCGCCAATGTGCGAAAGCGTCGTGGTCGAGACATCCGCAGTGATGGCATCGTGCTTCGAGCGACGCTTGGGCTGTACGAATACGCCTTCTTCACCGAGTTCCACGCGCAGAATCTTGCCGGTGGCCGACAGCAGCACGCGAGTGGGCACATCGGGTGCCTGCAGGGCCGAGGAATCGGTTGCGCTCTTGGTCCTCGAGGTCGCCTGTACGTGAGCATCGCCTTCGATCAGCATGGTCCGGCGGGGAGTGGCAAATGCCTCGGATGCCGCAGACAGCTCATCACCGACGAGACCGCGCAGTAGCTCATCGGATGCGAGCAAAGCTTCGAGCTCGGCGATTTCCTTACGAAGCTGCTCAGCTTCGGTTTCGAGCTCGATGCGGGAGAACTTCGTGAGTCGTCGCAGTCGCAACTCGAGGATGTACTCGGCCTGTCGCTCGGAGAGATCGAACACCATTTGCAGTCTCGAACGCGCTTCATCGGCGTCATCCGAAGAACGAATGATCTGGATGACCTCGTCAATATCGAGGATCGCAATCAGCAGGCCCTCAACCAGGTGCAGCCGGTCACGGCGCTTGCCGAGGCGGAACTCGCTGCGCCTGCGGACCACCGAAAGGCGGTGCCGCAGGTACACATCCAGCAGCTCGCGTAGGCCAAGCGTCTGTGGAGCACCATCCACGAGCGCGACGTTATTGATGTGGAACTGCTCTTCCAAGGGTGTGAAGCGGTAGAGCTGTTCGAGCACGGCCTCGGGCACAAACCCGGTCTTCAACTCGATGACGAGTTTCATACCGTGCTTGCGGTCCGTGAGATCCGTCACGGAAGAAATACCGTTCAGCTTCTTCGACTGCACACCCTGTTTGATCCGTTCGATGACCCGCTCCGGGCCAACGAGGTAAGGCAGTTCGGTGACGACCAGGCCCTTGCGCCGGGCCGTGACGTTTTCGACTGTAACTGAGGCACGCATCCGGAAGGAACCTCGGCCGGTCTCATAGGCCTCTTTGACTCCGTCGAGACCGATGATTCGACCGCCGCCGGGAAGGTCCGGTCCCGGCACATGCGCCATCAGCTCCGAGAGCGAGGCATCGGGATGCATGAGCAAATGCTGGGCTGCCGAAATCACCTCGCCGAGATTGTGCGGTGCCATGTTTGTGGCCATGCCGACCGCGATTCCGGATGCACCGTTAACGAGCAGGTTTGGCCAGGCTGCGGGCAGCACATCGGGCTGCTGGAGCGAGTTGTCGTAGTTCGGAACAAAGTCGACCACGTCTTCATCGAGCGATTCGGTGAGGGCGAGGGCGGCGGCAGTGAGCCTAGCTTCGGTATAGCGCGGGGCGGCCGGCCCGTCATCAAGCGAACCGAAGTTGCCGTGGCCGTCAATGAGCGGAACCCGCTGGGTAAAGGGCTGCGCGAGCCGCACCATGGCGTCATAAATGGCCGAGTCACCGTGAGGGTGGAGCTTACCCATCACATCGCCGACCACGCGTGCAGACTTCACGTGGCCCTTGTCTGGCCGCAAGCCCATTTCGGTCATTTGATACAGGATGCGCCGCTGGACGGGCTTGAGCCCATCACGAGCGTCGGGCAGGGCACGGGAGTAGATTACCGAGTAGGCGTATTCGAGGAAGGATCCCCGCATCTCCGTCGAGACGTCAACATCCTCAATCCGGTCATATTCGGATTCTGAAGAGGTCGTTGTCGCCATGGGTCTCGCTTCTGTTGCTCTAAGAAATTGGGCCTGTGAAAAGATGGTCCGATGGAGCCAATCGTATTCAACCGCCCCGCAAACGCGCCGACGCTCGCCGACGTGTTGCCGAACTGCCTGGCCGCAATGAATGGTAAATCAGCAAGTCTTGGACTGCCAGCCGTGCGCGGCGCGGTGGTCGTGCTCGTGGATGGTTTGGGGGAGTCGCTGCTGCGCACCCGCGGTGGTCATGCCCGCCACACGGTTCGTGGTTGGCAGCCGGAAGACATTGCGGTGAGCTTCCCGTCGACCACCGTTGCGGGAATCACCTCGCTCATGACCGCGACGGGTGCGGGGGCGCATGGCCTCGTGGGGTATTCGATTTGGGACCGCAAGACAGCAGAGTATCGGAATCAATTATCCGGTTGGGGTGCAGGGATGGAACCGGCGACGTGGCAGTTGCGAAGCACCGTGTTTGAATCACTCGTTGCCGACGCCTCACCGATCACACCGGTCATCGTCTCCACTGAAGAGTATCGAAACTCTGGCCTCACGCAGGCCTCGCTTCGCGGTGGCGAGTATTACGGGGCCGAGAGCATGACGGAGCGGGCCGAGCTTGCGGCGCAGTTGTGTCACCAGATTGAGCGGCCGCTGGTGTATCTGTACCACGCTGAGCTCGACCAAGCGGGGCACAAACACGGCTGCGAATCCGGCACCTGGCTCGAGAAACTTGAAGAGCTCGACTACTCCATCGCGCAGCTGCTCGATCAACTGCCCAAAGACATCGGTGTGCTCATTACCGCTGACCACGGCATGATCGACATCCCGCACGACAATCAGATCGACTTCGAAGGCGACCTATTGGAAGGCGTGCTTGCGATTGCGGGGGAGCCGCGGCTGCGGCACATCTACGTGGACGACGAATGTGATGTCGCTGCGCTGGCTGAGCGGTACCGCGAGGCCGAAAGCGCTCGCGCCTGGGTCTATACGAAGGACGAGATTATCGCCAGCGGGCTCTACGGGAGCGAGGTGGCGAAACCTTCAGTGGAACGCATTGGAGATATCGTGGTCGCCGCACGCGATCAGGTGACCTATTTTTCGCCGGAGATGCCCGCGAGTATGCGGCTCATGGTTGGACAGCACGGTTCACTCACCAATGAGGAGACCATTGTGCCGCTGATTCGGCACGGCGCCTTCAGCGCGAACTAGTCCTCATCACTTTTCGTGCCGAACACGATCTCATCCCAGCTCGGCATTGAGGGACGCGCTCCGCGCCGGCGCGCCGACTTGGTGCGTTGCCCGGTCGAGGAGTCTTGGGAATCAAGTTCCTGATCGAGACCGTCGAACGCGACCTGCTTGACGTACTCGGTGCCTGCGGTGGCGTCGTCGGTGACTGGATCGCCAGTCGGTCTGCTGTCCGCACCATTTTGCGTCGAGTCTTCATCAGTGTCGGTGTCAGCGGCAGAGACAGTCGCATCAGCAGAGTCAGCAGTAGCCGGTCGCGCAAATGGGGTAACCCTGCTGGCGCCGAGGTCAGTTTCGGTCTCTGTGTCGGGGGATTGGTCTTCCCCGAGATCGAATTCGGCCTCCTCCTCATAGGTAGCGTGTTGACGCTCGCCTCGGCGACGTCGCAGTGCCTCGAGGAGGTCAGCCGTTTCATGTGAGGTGAGGTCGCGACGATCGGCTGTGCTCAAAGCCTCTGACTGCAACTCATCGTCCTCGCGCACCGGGATGACCCCGCCCGTGGATTCACGCTTCACCGCACGAAGGTGCGGGCCGACCAGCGAACTGGGTTCGCCCTGCTGCGAGAGCGTGATTGCGGCGGGCGATGACGGCTGCAGTGTGTGAGCGCGGGCGTCAAATTGCCAGAGTGCGTTGCGAGCCACGTCCTCGGTCACAAAATCGAGACCAACGTGCCAACCTGTCTCCGGGTCTTTCCACGCATCCCAATTGATTCCGGTTGCGCCAAGCTGCTCAAGTCGGTCATCAATTGTGGTGCCAAAGGTTGCACCTTCGGGCGAGAGCGGATCGATAGGTGACTGCAGGCGCACCGCAACGGCACGTGCCTGTTCGACGATGTAGCCGCGCTCTGCCAGAATTGGGCCTTCAAACCGGGCCACCGTTTCTGCATCCGCTCCCGTCTCGGCGACGACTTCGTCAACGGTGCGACCGGCGCGAATCAACTGCTGGATTTGTCGTGGAGGAACTCGGGGCCCTTCCGGCCGAGCCGCTGGGCGGGGTCGCAGTGCGTCGCGCAGTGATTCGTCCGCGCGGAGGCGAAATCGCTCGCCGCTATCGTTCGTGGCGATGAGCCAATCGTCTTCGAGACCGACGAAGCGTAGTTCCTGCATGTGTGCCTCCTCCAATAGGATCTCGCCAAGCATCACAGACGGAGTCGTCAGTGGCCGGTAAGTTCTCCGCGTGCCGCAGAATCCACGGTGAAACATGTCGACTTGCGAATAACTGATGGATGGTGCAGAATAGCGCGCCGACGGGGTAAATATATCCCGATAGATTTCGATATTTTTTGGACGGTTATGGCCACCGACTACGACGCTCCGCGTAAGACAGAAGAAGACACTGACTCGATCGAGGCGCTCAAGGAGCGTGTTCCCGATTCGGGCTCCCCGAACGTTGATATCGACCAGGGCGACGGTGTTCACGGGTTTGAACTGGACGCCTCGGATCTCAGCGATGTTGAGATCGAGACCGTGGTGATTCCGCGACAGGACGATGAATTCACCTGCATGGAGTGCTTCCTGATTAAGAACCGCTCACAGCTTTCGGCAGAGTCCACCCCGGGGAACCCGATTTGTAACGACTGCGCGGCCTAATTAACGTCACGATGGCGCCCACCCCTCGAATTGAGCGGTGGGCGCCATTCTTGTGTTAACTCAGGGCGAATCGGGTAGCCGCGACTTTGCTTCCGCGATGGCGGCAATCGCCTCATCGGGGTGACGGGTCGAGAACAGCCAGTAGGGGATCGGATCGTTCTCGTCGACAATTTCGATCCTGGCGGAGGTATTAACCCAGCCGCGCAGGCAAGTCCACGCACGCGCATCCAGGTTTGGGCCGGCTTGCTCTCTTGCCTTTTCGGTCGTGTCGTGAGCGTAGCCATCACCTAGGTATTGGAGCGGCACTTCTGCAGAACCGACCCGGAGGGTGCTGGAGCCGACTTCGATGACGGGGGATCCGCTATAGAGCGCGATCACGTAACCGGCATAGAGCGCGACACCCAGGATGATGCCGACCAGGATATTAATCGGCATGAACACAACGAACACCGCCGGTATTATCGCTGCCCCAAAGATATAGACCCAGATTGAGGGAGAGACTCGTTCGCGGTAAATCACTCGACCATCTCATCATCTCGACCATCCAGCATCCTGAGTCCCCAGCAGAAGTCGGTTAGCCTCGAAGGGTGAGTGCATCAATCCAAATCCCACACACCGGTCAGGCGCCAACGCACGCCAACCCTTCAGACGCCGGTGCCGATCTGTACGCCGCCGAGTCAGTGACGCTCGCTCCCGGAGAGCGCGCACTCATCGGTACTGGAACGGCAATCGCGCTGCCGGAGCGCACAGTAGGGCTGGTCGCACCCCGTTCGGGGCTCGCCGCCAAACACGGGATCACGATTGTCAATGCGCCAGGGGTCATTGATGCCGGTTATCGTGGGGAACTCAAAGTAACCCTGTTGAATACGGATCGTGACGAGGCATATACCGTGAACGCCGGCGACCGGATCGCGCAATTGCTGGTGTTGCCGATTCCGGCGGTGGAATTCATCGCGGTATCGGAATTGCCGACCGGTGATCGCGGGGCGGCTGGTTTTGGCTCGAGTGGATACGCGGGCTAGCGAGAGTTTTAGGCGGAGTGGATTTATGGGACTTTTTGACATCTTCAAACGCAAAGAAGAAGTAATTAAGGCGGACAAGCTCGTCGTTGAAGATGATGACGATGTTGTCGAGGACGAGACGGCAGCTGCCGACCAAGAGCTTGAGGATGCCGAAGATCCTGACGAGTTCGAGAAGGAAGCGCCGGAAGACCGCGCGGAAAACGGGCCCTTTGACACGTCGGAGCACGATGGCGAGGGCACCTATATTGACCTTGGTGCGCTGAAAGTTCCCGCCCAGAGCGGCCTTGCGCTGCGTCTCGAGTTTGAGGACAAGACCAAACGAGTGATCGCAGTTGGGCTCGATCTCGACGGCTCGACGATGCAAGTGCAGGCCTTCGCGTCACCGCGATCGAGTGGGCTGTGGAAGGATGTGCGCACCAAGCTTGCGCAGCAGGTCAAGAAACAGGGCGGTAAGGCTGAAGAGAAGGACTCGGTAGTCGGCATTTCGCTGCGAACCTCAGTGCCAATCATCCAAGGCGGCGATAAGGCGCGCGTGGTGCAGTTTTTTGGCGTCGATGGACCTCGATGGTTCCTTCGCGGTGTGATTACCGGTCAGGCAACCGCCGATGAAACGCGGCTGAATACGATGCTGGAGATTTTCCGCGGCGTCATCGTGAATCGCGGCGAGAAAGCGGTTCCACCGCGCGACTTGCTGCCGCTTACCGTGCCACAGGCAATGGCCGATCAAATGGCGGCTGCCGCCGCGAAAAAACGTGAGCAGCAACAGGCCCAAGCGGAAAACTGAGACCGTGTCTGACGAACATCCCACCCCCGATACGTCGGGATCACACGACTCCCGAGAACCGGTTGCTGCCGAACAGGCCCAGCAGGACGCGGAGCTGCAGGAGCGACTCAGCACTGCCGCAAGGCAGTCGGCGCTGGGGAAAGTGGCGGAGTCATCGTCCACCGGTGAGGCGCTCCTCGTTGCCATGGGTGGTTGGCGCGGCATTGTTGAAGCGTTGCTACCTGGAATCCTCTTTCTCGTGCTGTACGTCATTACGACCCGTACGGTTGCTGGCGGCGGCGCGATGCCCTTCGGGCTCGATCCACTGTGGATCTCAGTTGGCGCGCCCGCAATTGCCGGGCTCATCTTTTTGCTGATTCGTATTGTCCGTAAGGAGCCCACCGCCTCCGCACTCGGCGGTCTGATCGGTCTGGTGGTGAGCGGGTTCTTCGCCCTGCGAAGCGGCGAGGGCAGCGACTTCTTCTTGGTCGGGTTCTGGACGAACGCGGCCTATGGCCTCGGTCTCCTAATCTCGATGATCGCCAGCTGGCCGCTGATCGGTGTGCTCGCCGGTGCCCTGTATGGCGACTGGCGCGGCTGGCGAAAATACCCCCGCATCCTTACTTGGATGCAACTCATTACCGGAGTGTGGGTCGGCCTATTCGCGGCACGACTCGCGGTACAACTGCCTATGTACTTCGCCGATGCCGTCGAGGCACTCGGTGTGGCGCGACTCCTCATGGGAGCCCCGCTATTCGGCGTCTTGGTGGTGATCACCGTGCTATTTGTAAGAGCGGTGTTTCAACCCATCGCAGACGCACGGCTCGCTGAAGAAGAAGTGGCCGCCTCACCCGATGCCGATCGGGCATGACAATTCCGTTCATCGCAATAAGGTAAGGTATCTCGATATCGAGAGACTTTTCGCAGACCGTTAGGAGCAACGTGAGCGCAGTTAATAGCTTCGGAGCTAAGGACGTACTCAACGTCGATGGCACCGACTACGAGATTTACCGCATTGACAAGGTTGAGGGTTATGAAAAGCTTCCCTTCAGCCTCAAGATTCTGCTGGAGAACCAGCTTCGCACCGAAGACGGCGCGAACGTCACCGCAGATCTGATTCGCAGCCTCGGGAACTGGGATGCTTCGGCAGAACCCAACACCGAGATTCAGTTCACTCCGGCACGCGTGGTCATGCAGGACTTCACCGGTGTGCCGTGTGTTGTCGACCTCGCAACCATGCGTGAGGCCGTGAAGGAACTCGGCGGCGACCCCGAGCAGATTAACCCGCAGGCTCCCGCCGAGCTGGTCATCGACCACTCCGTGATCGCTGAGCTCTTCGGTAACTCCGATGCGTTTGAGCGTAACGTGGAGATCGAATATGAGCGCAACGGTGAGCGTTACCAGTTCCTCCGCTGGGGACAGGGCGCCTTCGAGGACTTCAAGGTTGTTCCCCCGGGGACCGGTATCGTCCACCAGGTCAACATTGAGTACCTGGCTCGGGTGACCTTCGTACGTGAAGAAGACGGTGTGAAGCGCGCCTACCCGGACACCCTTGTGGGTACCGACTCGCACACCACTATGGTCAATGGCCTCGGCGTTCTCGGCTGGGGTGTTGGTGGTATCGAGGCAGAGGCCGCCATGCTCGGACAGCCCGTGTCGATGCTCATCCCCAAGGTGGTCGGCTTCAAGCTCAAGGGATCGATCCCCATGGGTGTCACCGCAACGGACGTGGTGCTCACCATCACCGACATGTTGCGTCAGCACGGCGTTGTCGGCAAGTTCGTCGAGTTCTACGGTGACGGCGTTGGCGAGGTACCCCTCGCGAACCGTGCCACCATCGGTAACATGTCGCCTGAGTTCGGTTCGACCGCGGCGATGTTCCCGATCGACGAAGAGACCCTGAACTATTTGCGGTTTACGGGCCGTTCGGAAGAGCAGATCCGACTCGTTGAGGCCTACTCGAAGGAGCAGCACCTCTGGCACAACCCCTCGATCGAGCCCAACTTCTCGGAGTACCTCGA
>NZ_JBQDBE010000037.1:0-15279 GCF_052090685.1 Gulosibacter sp.
CTACTTGAGGCAACGAATCAACCTTCCCGGAGGTATTGACATGAGGCAACAGGCCTGCAAAAAACGTGTGAACGGCGTTGATTTGCGGCACACGGATTCGTGATTTTGCTGGACTACGACCAAACATTGCGCAACACTCGTGCACCCCGACACAATAATCTCATCGCTGAGATCAGTTGAAGCTAAGGCGCACCTTAGCGAATTGCGAGTAGCTTCCACAGTACCTGCAGGCTGGAATCCGCGCGACTATCGAGCCACTCCCCAGGTGCGAGCGCGCGAGCATCGCGAAGCTCGATCGGCAGGAGAAGAGAACTACCCCGCGGTCCCAGTCCCAGCAGACAAAAGCTGCGGCTTCGGTCTATTCGCTCTCGGCCGTGGTCGGCTTTGCGCCGCGCTCGGCATCATGACGTGACCGCTCTTCCGCTTCGACATCCGCACGCTCTTGTCGGATCTTGCGGTCGGCGTTGATGGCGGCATAAATAATGAGGCCAAAGAGAGTGCCAATAATGATGGTCGGGGTAACCGACCATAGAGCATTGAGCCACCATTCTTGCGTCATGATTCCCTAAGTCTACCCGTCCCCTGGAATTCGCAACGAGGTATCGCGCTCAGCGCAAGCTTCTGCGCTGGAACGCCTTAGCAAGGGCAGTGCAGATAATGGGCAGTGCAGTCAACGGGCAATGCAGTTGGCGGCGTTCTCTTTAGGGTGCGGTGAAAATCTGGAGGATACCGATGAGGACTCCGAAACCGACGAGGGATACGGATGTGACAAGGTGCAGGGTCTTCGCTTTCAACTTGAGCGCGATCGCCGCACCGCCGATCACTCCCACGGCCGCGAGTACCCCAACGATGCTTCCGAGGCCGAAATCGACGGCACCCTGCGCGGCGTATCCGGCCACGGCGAACACCACCAAAGGAAGTTGGATCACCTGAGCGGCGGCGATGGCCGTGATGGCAGGGATGCCGAGGGCCAGCAAGACCGGAATGAGGAACACCGGGCCCCCGGTCCCAGTAAGCGCGGAGCAGAATCCCACAACCGCACCGACTGCGATTGCCGTGGCGGTGGGAAGGTGCTCACGGCTGCGCTTATTGCGTGATCGAAACACCAAGTGATAAACCCCTGCGGCGAGCGTGAACGCCGCGAGGGGAAGCAGCGCGATGCTGTCAGGAAGTAGGCCGTTTGCCAAAGCACCGAGCAGCGCGCCGGGACATGCGCCGAGGGTCAGCATCCCGACCATCAGCCAGGGCATCGCTTTGCGGCGACCGTACATGATCGTCCCCATGATGCCGGTGAAGAGGAAGCTCCACGAAGCGGTGCCGGCCGCGGTGTGCGGGTCAGTGCCGACGAGCCACACCAATGCGGGTGGCAACGCGATACCGCCCACACCGATCGCTCCGATCAGCAGCCCCACGAGCACCGCAATGGGAATGACGATCAAATTCATGCAGCACCACCACAGCGCACACCACCACAGCGCACCGCGCTACTTCACGAGCGGGAAGAGCACCGTTTCGCGAATACCGAGGCCGGTCAGCGCCATCAGCAGCCGGTCGAGTCCCATGCCCATGCCACCGGCCGGCGGCATCCCGTGCTCGAGGGCGGTCAAGAAGTCCTCATCGAGCTGCATCGCTTCATCATCGCCGCGAGCGGATTCGCGGGCCTGCTCGACGAAACGTGCGCGCTGATCGACGGGGTCGATGAGCTCGGAATAGCCGGTGGCCAACTCGAATCCGCGCACGTAGAGGTCCCACTTTTCCACCACGCCGGGCTTGGAGCGGTGCGCAGCGGTCAGCGGCGAAGTGTCCACCGGGAAGTCCATCACGAAGACCGGGTTCTCGAGTTGATCCTTGACGAAGTGTTCCCACAGCTCTTCGACGAGCTTGCCGTGGTTTGGCAGCCTCACTTCCACACCCTCGCGCGAAGCCAACGCCTCGAGCTCAGCCACCGAGGTCGAAGGCGTCACCTCGATGCCGGCCGCCTCAGACAGCGACTCGTACATCGACATGCGCGGCCAGTCGCCGCCGAGATCAAAGCGCGTGCCGTCAGCCCAGGTCACCACAGCACTGCCGTCGCCGGATACCGCGCGTGCAGCGTTCTGCACCAGCTGCTGCGTGAGATCGGCAATCGAGTTGTAGTCACCGTATGCTTCGTAGGCCTCGAGCATTGCAAACTCGGGCGAGTGGGTCGAGTCGGCACCTTCGTTGCGGAAGTTTCGGTTGATCTCAAACACCCGGTCGAGCCCGCCGACGATCGCGCGCTTGAGGTACAGCTCGGGCGCGATCCGCAAGAACAGGTCGGTGTCGAAGGCGTTGGAATACGTCGTGAATGGACGCGCGGCTGCTCCCCCGTGCAGTGTTTGCAGCATCGGTGTCTCGACTTCGAGGTAGCCGTTCTCCACGAAGGTTTGCCGCAGCGAAGCGTTGGTCAACGCACGGGTGCGCACCATGTCGCGCGCGGCGGGACGCGTCAGTAGGTCGAGGTAGCGCTGGCGTACGCGGGTCTCTTCGTTTAGCTCGGAGTGCAGATTGGGCATTGGTCGCAGCGCCTTTGACGCCATCTTCCATTCGGTGGCCATAACCGACAGCTCGCCGCGGCGCGAGGTAATCACTTCGCCAGTCACGAAGATCTGGTCACCGAGATCGACAAACTCTTTCCACTGCGCGAGTGATTCTTCGCCCACCTCGGCGAGCGACACCATCGCCTGGATGCGGTTATCCCCATCCTGAAGCGCCGCGAAGCAGAGCTTGCCCGTGTTCCGCAGGTGCACAATGCGCCCTGCCACGCCCACCACGTCGCCCGTTTTCACGTCGGCTTCGAGTTCGGGATGCGCCGCGACGACCTCACGAATGGTGGTGGTAATTGGCACCTCGAGTGGGTACGGCGCGATTCCCGCCGCAATCATGCGTTCGCGCTTGTCGAGCCGCACCTGCTTCTGTTCCGACATTTCGGATTCAGTAAGGGGTACGTGTTGCTCAGGCGTGTTCGCCATTACGGCTCCTTGCAAGTTGGTGCGGCCGGGCGGCCTAGTTGAATGGTGAAGTGGATGCGCGGGTTACGCGCCGAGTTGTACGCGCCGGTTGTCGATGAGGCGGGTGGTTCCGATTCGAGCGGCGGTGAGCGCGAGCGCTTCGCCTTGGAATCCCTCGCTGATCGGCGCGAATGAGGCGGCGTCAACGAGCTCTAGGTAGTCCATGCTAGCCAATGCTTCGTGCTCGTAGATTTCCTTACCGGCCGCGAGCGCGACAGTAACACCTTCACCGGCTTTGGCTTCGACGGCACTGAGCGCCTTTGACAGCGAGAGCGCGGCGGCACGATCCTCGCCCTGCAGGTAGGTGTTGCGGCTCGAGCGCGCGAGGCCATCGGCCTCTCGCACGACGGGCGCCGCGAGAATTTCGAGCGGAAAGTCGAGGTCGTCGACCATGCGTCGTACGAGCGCGAGCTGCTGTGCATCCTTTTCGCCGAAGCACGCAACGTCGGGGTCGATGATGTTGAAGAGCTTCGCAACCACCGTCAGCACGCCATCGAAGTGCGTCGGTCGAAATTCGCCTTCGAGGATGCGTCCGGCCTCGCCCGCGGAAACGATCGTCACTTCTTCATGCTCGGGATACATTTCTTCGTCGGCAGGCATGAAACAGAATTCGACGCCC
Source organism: Gulosibacter sp. (assembly GCF_052090685.1). Lineage (NCBI taxonomy): Bacteria > Bacillati > Actinomycetota > Actinomycetes > Micrococcales > Microbacteriaceae > Gulosibacter > Gulosibacter sp. Next base: position 3,649 of record NZ_JBQDBE010000037.1, read on the forward strand.
TCTTCTTCGAGCATCGCGAGGTCTTGTTCAACCGGGCGCGGATACTTCTCGAAGTCCTCGTCGGGAGCGAACTGCAGCGGGTTCACGTAGAGGGAGACGATGACGTTGTCCGCGTGTTCTCGCGCGAGCCGGATGAGCTCTCGGTGCCCGTCGTGCAGTGCGCCCATGGTGGGGACGAGTGCGAGCCGGTGCTTCGCGGACACGGGGATGCGCCCGCCGACAATGCGTCCGAGCACTTTCGTGCCCTTGCGGATTGGTTCGAGGGCTTGGCGAGTGTCCGCCACAGTCTTGAGGATTCGGGTCACCAGGAAAGCCTAGCGAGTTCCCTGGCACTCTCGGGCCACCACCACGCGCATTCGCCGATCGCTACACATTTGCTGGGGTCTGCGCACAGCGCTTGACGGCACTACTCCTCAGAGAATGGCGGTTCGAGTTCCGGACTCGCATCGATCAACGCGTTGTCGGCTGCCGAGCGCGCGAGGCTCGACAGCACGAAGCCGGGCTGGTCAACGCCAATTCCGGCCAGCAGCGAGGTCGCTTGTTTCACGATCGAGCGCGTAAACGAGGTGGCGGTTTCGATCGCTTCGGCGTACGTGCCGCGGTCCTCTTCGGAGATCACCACCGGCTCGGCCCCGAGTTCAACAACGAGCGCCTGCGCAATTGGCAGCACCGGGCGCGGCGCGGTTACCGCGCACCACCCCTCGCGAAGCCGTGTGAGATCGAGAGAGGTTCCGGTGATGTCGATGGCCGGATGGATGGCGAGTGGAATCGCACCGCGGTCAAGCGCCGGACCGAATACGCCGGTGCCATAGGCCGCCACATTGTGCATGACGAGCTGCCCCGGCACCCACACGTTCGCTTCCGTCAGCTCAGCCACGCGTTCGGCAAGTGACTCCGCCGGTTCGGCAAGAATCACGAGTTCGCTGCGCTCGATGACGTGGTTCTCGTCGAGTCGCTGCAGTCCTGGAAGCAGGGCCTCTGCGCGTTCAAAGGCGTGCTCGTCTGAAATTGACGCGCCGATGAGCGCATGTCCCGCGGCCGCGAGTCCACGAGCAAGGACGGCACCTGCCGGTTCATTCCCGACGATTCCGATGCCGAGCCGCCCGTCGCGTTCTTGCTCGCTCACTGTTGTGGGCCCCGTGGCGGCAGCGGCGGTAGCGGTGGCATGCCGTTTCGCCCCTGTTCTTCATTCGCGTCCGGCTGCGGTGCAGCTGGCGGCTGCTGCGAGAGTGGTTGTTGCGGCTGCGCGGGAGGTTGCTGCTGACCGTGCGGTCTCGGTGCCTGAACACCTTGTCCCTGCTGTCCTTGTCCCTGCTGCCAATGGCCTTGCGGCCCCGGCTGCTGAGAGCCTGGTCCCTGATGCCCCGGCCAATGCTGCCCTGGGCCAGGTTGCCACGGAGCCTGCTGCTGCGGCGGTCGCTGCTGCATCTGCTGCTGCCCCACCGCCCCGCCGGAACCGTTCTGTTGATCCCGCTTCCAGGCAGCTTCCGCATCGAGCATCCGCTGGGTGTACGGATCCAAGCGCTCGCCACGCTTGGCTGCATCCTGTGCCGCCATGTGCGCGGTCGCGAGCGCCGTGCGCGCTTGCGCTTCATCCCAACGGTGCGAGGTATCGGCGGCGGCCTGCGAGACCGCGAGCGCCTCGAGCTCATCGAAGAGCGCGATCGAGCGGGACGCATCCACACTCGGAAGCTTGGTGGTGACCGCTTGCCCCACGGTGTTGATCCAAAGCGACACGACCCCGAGTCCTCGCTCGATGGGGCTGTCATGGATGGTTACCGACTGAATACGCTCGCCGGGCACCATGGCAACGCGCTTCGAGAATCGCCCACGTCGCAGATAGACCAGGCCCCTGTCGATCGCGTAACCGAGACCGCGCCACTGAATCGGGTGCAGCCACCATGCTCGCGATGGCGCAGGTACGAAGGTGTCTTGCGCCCCCTTCGACATTGAGGTCGAAAGAATTTCTGCGGTGCGTGGCCCCATGTGCATTGGCAGTACGAGAGCGAGCACGCGCTGCACTTCATCCCACGTACCGACCGGCAGTACGGTCTGGCGCTGTAGCGATGCGGCTTGCTCGTTGCTGTCGCTGCTGGCCACCGAGGTGATGTCGGCGCGGTCGACTTTCACTTCGTACCACTTGAACGGTCGCCAAATCCAAGGTTGGCGCACCTGAACAGAGTGGATGCGACCGGGCGGCACGGTGTCATTGGTCTGGCTGAGCGCACCCCTGCCGATCCGGACACCGTCTTGGGTGCCGGCGATCGTGTAGTTCATCGAGCTGACGAGTGTGCCAACTGAGGTCAAGCCACCGACGAATGCCATGAACACCATGAACCCGACGATGGCGAGCAGTCCGAGTAAGAAGATGAAGAGGACGTTTTCACTCGTGGCCGCGCCGATGATGATCGACACCGGAATCATCGCCAGTGCCAGGAACCCGGAGATGATGAGTGCGACGAGCACCACGCTGAGGAACCCGGCTCCCGCAATTCGCCCGGCCGATACGCGCACAACGGCCGGTTCCGGGGCTGTTCCCGCCGGTAGCTCTGGGCTCGCGAAGTCGTCAACGGCTGCGTCTAGGTAGTCGCCGAGTGAACGGGGTCGCGGCTTCGCCGGTGCGGCTCCGACTGGCGCTCCGGCACCCGCGCCGACGGTCTCGGGACCACCGGCAGCGGCCTGGCCCGGGGCAGGATGCGCACCGGGCTGCGGTGCGTAACCACGGTGCTGGTCTTTTTGTCGCTTTTTCGCCCCGGATGCGCGACGCAGGATTTCGGCGCGGAGCCGCTCGGCATCGTCGCGACCGAGGTAAGCAAGTTTGATGTCGGCGTCTTTACCCGCGCCGCTTGTTTCGAGCTGGGTGAGTCCCATAGCTCGTGCGAATACCGGACGGTTGAGGTTGACCGACTGCAGGCGGTCGAGTCGCGCCTGACGGTTGTGTTTCGCGAGCACGCCGTACCGCAGCTCAAACACCTCTGAGGTGAGGCGGAATTGCCGGTTTCGGTAGCCCAGGAATGCGCCAAGCGCGACCAAGACCACGATAACCAGGCCGAAGAGTGCTACCAGGATGAAAATAATCGGGCTGATATTGGCGCCACCGTCGATGATGGAGCCGAGGAGTCCGAAGACCACCCAGAATATCGCGAAGAACGAGGCAATGATGCCGCCGATCGCGCCGATCCACGGCGTTGATTTATGCAGCCGATGCCATTCCCCGTCGGCAAGGTTCGTGGTCGGCACACCCGCCGGCGGCACTTGACCCTGTGGCTGCTGTCCCGGGTGTGGCTGCTGCCCGGGTGGCGGTCCCTGGGGAGGAAAGCCCTGGGGCTGCTGACCTGGGTATGACTGGTTCCGGGGCGGTTGACCCTGTGGCGGCTGGCCGTGTGGCGTTTGGCCGTGTGGCGGCTGCCCGGGATTTGGCTGCCCCTGTGGGTACTGCCCCTGTGGGTTCCGCCACTGATTCGGGTCTGAAGGTTGCGGCTGCGGCTGCCCGGGGCGAAATTGCGGGTGATTCTGATCAGGATGCTGCTGCCCGTTCCCGGGCTGCCATCCCTGTGGAGGGTTTTGGTGGGTCATTACAGACCTGCCCGGCGAGTCTCGGCAACACGGATGAGGTGGTCCCGGAGCTCCTCAGCTTCAGCGTATGGAAGTCCGGGAATTGCGAGGTTGCTGGACGCGGCCGCGGTCACCATTTTGACGCTGGCAAGGCCAAGCATCCGCTCGACCGGGCCACGACTGACGTCAACGAGCTGGAGTCGACCGTAAGGGACGGCGACCATGCGGCTCCACATGATGCCGCTGCGGAAGACAATGTCGTCGCTTCGGAGCGAGTAGCCAATCGCGCGGGTGCGAACGACCACGAAGAAGATTTGGCTTGCGAAGATCAGCGCAGGGATTGCACCGAAAAGCCACCACCATCCGTCGTCAGGGATGAACGAGAGCCCAATCGCAATGGCGACGAAAAACAACGTCGAGATCGCGTAGTTAATGGCCCCGAGCGTCGCGTACTTGGTCGAGACGCGACGCCACTGGATGTTCGGATGGTCAGTACCGCGCATTTTTCCCCCGGTTGCGTTGGTGAACGGTGCCCAAGTGTAGGCGAGGCAGACATGCGTTCTTCAGCTTCTACGACCTTAGATGTAGCTACCGACATCGATGAGCGCACTCCTTGCTCAAAATGCAACCACGAACGAGTAAAGTAGAGAGCTATCTCACTCGCGGCCAAACTCGTCGCGGTGCCGCCACTGCAGTCTTCCGTGGCCCGCCACTTCAGTTGCGTGGCTAATTCACCACAGGGCCGGCTTATGGAAGGATTACGACAAGTTTGAAGGCGATTGTTGCAACCACTGCGCCAGCCATGGCTGGCAAGGAAGGTGACCTCGAGTGACTCGTGAAACCTCCACTGGATCGGATTCACCCGCACCTCCTGCACACAAGACTGGTATGCAGACTGAGGCGATTGAAATCGCGAGTATGCCGCGTTCAAAGCGCGAGCAAAACGAATTCGAAGCGCTCAAGGACTCAAAATTTGTCCGAAATGTCGTGACGAAACACGGGGACCTCAGCCACCTCCGGGCGGTAAGCGGACGCCCACCCTTCGGCCAATATCTGAAACAACTCTGGCATCGTCGCCACTTCATCTGGTGGGATTCACGCGGCAAGGTCGCGTCTTCAACGGTCGAGGATCGGCTCGGTTCGTTCTGGCTCATATTGCGCCCGATTCTGGATGCGATGTTCTACTGGCTCATTTTCGGCTTGCTGCTGAATATGAGCCGCGGCATGGACAACTACATCGCATTCGTCATCATCGGTGTCTTCATGTTCCAGAACACGAGCGGCGCGATCAATAGTGGCACGCGAGTCATCACGTCATCGAAATCAATGATTCGAGCGTTCCAGTTCCCTCGAGCTGCGCTTCCACTCGCGACCCTGGTCCGCGACTACCTGCAGCGGGTGCCCGCGATCTTGGTGATGTTCGTCATCATCATGGCGATACCACCCCACGAGCTGCCAACCACAACGTGGTTGCTGTTCCCTGTCATCTTGGTCCTCCAAATGGTCATGGACTTCGGCTTATTGCTGCTGTTTTCACGCCTTGGAGTGATGTTGCCCGACCTCGCGAAAGCGATGGCATTCGTCACGCGAATTCTGATGTACGGCTCGGGAGTGATCTTCCCGATCGACCGATTCATTAGCCATCCGACAATCATGTCGATCATCAACCTCAACCCGATCTACGTCGTACTCGACATGTACCGGCTCATCCTGATAGACGGCACGGTACCCCCGACGCACCACTGGATCGTGTTGGGTTCATGGGCCTTCGGTCTGCTGATTGTCGGGTTCCTATTTTTCTGGCGCGGAGAGGAGACATACTCACGTGAGCGGACCTACTAACGAGACCGAATCAGAAACGTCGGAGAGAGACGAAGCGAGACGGCCGAACACAGTAGATGTCACGAACGCGAAAGTGACTGTACTCGCCGAAGGCATCCACATGGACTACCGGGTAACGCTCGACGCCGCGGCGGGCAGCAAGCGCAGCAAGTTCCAACTGCGAAAGCCACGCACGACATTCCACGCACTTCGCGGCATCTCGCTGTATGCGTGTGAGGGTGAGTTCATCGGTTTGGTCGGCAGAAACGGTTCTGGCAAGAGTACGCTGCTTCGCGTCCTCGCAGGTCTTGAGTCCCCCACGTCGGGAACGGTAATGACCAGCGCCAAGCCACAACTGCTCGGCGTGAGTGCCGCACTGCAGCCAAATCTCTCGGGGCTCGAAAACATCCGCCTCGGCTTGCTGGCGATGGGACTCAGCCCGGCAGAGGCTGAGGAACGGCGACAGCGCATCGTGCAGTTCGCGGATATCGGGGATTCCATCCGCATGCCCATGCGCACCTATTCATCAGGAATGGGCGCACGCTTGCGCTTCGCAATTTCGGTCGCGGCTGAACCCGAGATCCTCATGGTCGATGAAGCGCTGTCGACTGGTGACTCGGCATTCCTCGAACGATCCGAAGAAGCGATGCGTGACCTCATGAAGCGCTCGGGTACAGGGTTCCTCGTGAACCACTCTTCTTCCGCCATCACGAGCATGTGCAGCCGTGCAATCTGGCTCGACCAAGGTCAAGTTATCGCCGACGGCGATCCCAAGACCGTGGTCCACGACTACGAAGTCTTTGCCCGCGCGCACGCACGCGGGCGCCCCGAGAGTGCCGCGAACGTCCGTGCGGCGCAACTCAAGTTACTGCAAGAACGCGATTACCGGCCAGCAAATCATTAGCCTCTGACACGAGTGTGGCCGGTGTCCGCTCAATCGGACACCGGCCACACTCGTCACAACTTAGTGGTCTCGTTTCAGACCGTCATCGAACTCTGACAAGCGCTCGCCGACGCCGAGCAGTTCGGCGATCGCCGAGACGGTGCGTACGCCGGCTTTGCCGTCCCCGTAGGGGTTTACTGCGTTAGCCATCTTGGCGTATGCCGCCTGGTCGGTAAGGAGTTCATTGACGTCGTGCACAATGCGTTCTTCATCGGTCCCGATGAGTCGCACAGTGCCGGCTTCGACAGCTTCTGGCCGTTCGGTATTTTCGCGCATCACGAGCACGGGCTTCCCCAAGCCAGGCGCTTCCTCTTGCACCCCACCAGAGTCGGTCAGCACGACATTGGCGAGGTGGATGGCGTGGGTAAACTCGCCATAGGGCATCGGCTCGGTGACCAGGATGTTCTCAAGTCCCTCGAGTTCAGGCAGCACAGCTTCTCGGACGACAGGATTTTTGTGGACCGGCAGCAAGAACTGCACGTCTGGATGCATCCGGGCAAGTCGGGCGATCGCGCGCCCGACCCCGCGCATCGCGTTGCCTTGATTCTCACGACGGTGCGTCGTGATGAGCACCAACTTCTCACCGGATGCGACGCCTTCAGAAAGGCTAGCGAGACGGGGATCTGAGAACGGCACTTCGAGCTCAACCACGTCCAGGAGCGCGTCGATTACGGTGTTCCCAGTGATGTATATGTCCGCTTCGTTCACGGTCTCGCGGAGCAAGTTTGATTTGCTCACCGATGTCGGTGCGAGGTGCAGTGAACTGATCTGCGAGGTAATCTTGCGGTTCGCTTCTTCGGGAAATGGCGAGTGGATGTTGAAGCTTCGAAGCCCAGCTTCGGCGTGTACGACCGGGATCCCACGGTTGAAGGCGGCGATGGCACCAGCCGTCGACGTCGTCGTGTCGCCCTGTACAACAATCGCATCGGGCTGGGTTTCTTCGAGAACGGAATCAAGCCCCGCGATGATTTTGGACATGACCGAGTTGAGCGTCTGACGAGGCTGGATGATGTTGAGGTCGTGGTCCGGCACGATGCCGAAGAGTTCGTTGACCTGGTCGAGCATTTCACGGTGCTGTCCGGTCACGGTGACGATGCATTCGAAATCCGGCGCCTCTTGAAGCGCTTTCACAATTGGTGCCATTTTAATGGCTTCAGGACGAGTGCCGTAAATCGGCATGATTTTTTTCACGGTGCTCCTGTCTTGCGCTCCAACCGCCGAACTCTCGAGTTCGTGTATTAGCGTCAACCTTGTTTACCACGGAATGATTCGGCATTATCCTCGCCAAGCGCTGCTGCCGTAGATCAAGTACCGACAGTACCGATATAGGAGAGCTTAATGGTGGCAACGCCACTGGCAAGGGTAATTCATGCCCTTGGACATAAGGCAAAACGCACAGTGCGCCGCGCAAAGTCAATGACCACGCGGACGGCTCTTCGCACAGTACACGCGCGTGCGGGTCGGTATGACGTCCCCCAGCGGTATTGGCACCCGGAGGACCAGGTCACGGGTCGTGTAGAGCAGCGTTGGCTGCCACTGAGTCCTCCTGTCGGTCTCCAGGAATGGTTCGTCGGTCGCGCGGTGCGCAGCAACGACGGCGGTGACCGATCAGGGAATTGCATAGTGATTCGCGTCACCCAGCGGGGCAGCGCGGTGGCCTACCCTGTCTCGACGATCAAAACGCTCCTGCGGCATCGATTGTCACTCAGGCAGCCGCCGCACACGATCCTCGTGACGGACGCGTCGACTACGGGTCAGGTACGAAAAGCCCTTCGCGACATGCGCGCGAATCCGGGCACCGTGCTGATCGAGGCCGAATCTTTGGGGCGATACGCTGCGGCGCTCAGTTTCGCTTCGGTGTTCATCGTCCCCTCGACGCTCGATTATTCCGGTCCCGAACTCGCGCCCGACGCACTCCAAGCCCTCGCGAGCGGTGTACCCGTCATTCCGCATCCCGAAACGACGCCCCTTCCACGGCAGGCGAACGAATTCGTCACTGCCGAGACCGCTGTCGATCCTCGGAGTGCTGGTCGGATCGCACGACAGCGAGCCGTTGTCTCCCTCGACCTCAATAGTCAAGACCCGGGCGTCTGGGATAAACCAAGTGACCATAGCCAATCGCGAGCGGCAGTCACGGACCGTCCCCGTCGCATCCTCGTCGCGAGCCATGACCTCAAGTTCGCCGAGGCCGCTATCGAATCGCTTCGCGTGTCGGGGCACGAGGTTCGCGTCGATCAATGGAGCGGGCACGCTCGGCACGATGTCGAAACGAGCAAGCAGTTGCTTGCGTGGGCCGACACCGTGTGGTGCGAATGGGCGCTCGGCAACGTGGCCTGGTATTCGAAGCGCGTCCGCACAGATCAGCGACTTGTCGCACGCCTGCACCTTCAGGAAGCCGCGACGGAGTTTCCGACACTTACGAATTGGGCTGCCGTCGACCAGTGCATTTTTGTGGCGGAGCACGTGCGCCGGCAGGTGATTCGAGATTCCGCCTTGACGGATGCGCAGAGCCGCGTAATCCCGAATTTCGTCGAGCCTGCGGAGGCGGCGGTGGAGCGCGATCCGGAGTCACGGTTCGTATTGGGGCTCGTCGGAATGGTGCCCGCGCGAAAGGGGCTCCACGAAGCACTCAATGTGCTGTCGTGGCTACGCCAGCGGGACGACCGGTACCGGCTTTCACTGCGAGGCAAGCTGCCGGAAGAGTATGCCTGGGCTGATGCTCGGACTGAGGAGAGCCGATACTTCGAGGAGCAGTTCGCTCGTATCGATGAGGAGCCGCTGCTCAAGGATGCGGTGGAGCTGTCGCCGTTCGGTCCCGACATGGCGCAGTGGTATTCGGACGTCGGGGTCGCACTCTCAACAAGCGATTTTGAATCCTTCCACTACACCATCCCGGATGGCGCAATCGCAGGTGCACTCCCCCGCATGCTGAACTGGCCGGGTGCCGACCTGCTGTACCCGTCGAGTTGGATGCAGCCAACGAGCGTCCGACTTGCCGAAGACATTATGCGCGTAACCTCGGATGTTGAGTTGTGGAACCATGAACGCAACCAAGCACGCGAATTCATCTCGAAAACCTACGGTGCTGACCTCGTAATTCCTGCGCTCGTGGGCGAAATTCTCGGCGACCGCTAACTCGACGCGGACTTCGGGTCGACTACTCCGGCAGGTACTCGACCAATTCAGTGCCGAGCGCTGCACTCAGCTGCTCGCTATATACGGTAGTCATGTGGTGCTGGTCGCGATACAGAAGGGTATTGCCGACGATTGGCGGGCATAGTTCGTCGGTGCAGAAGTAGTCGTTCATGTCGATGTAATCCGACCCGTGCTGGTTGCTCGCCGACAGCTCAGCCTCATCGACCTCGATGTTGATCGCGTCCTCGCGTTCGGAGGCACACTCCAGTGCGTCTTCTAGGTGTTGCGACAGACACACGGCTGGTGTCGCGGGCATTTCCGGCGTATCGGAAAGAATGACGGTCGGAACATCAATTTCATCGAGGGTGACTCCGACCGCGTCGCTCCATGCATCCGGAGTCTCAGTGCCGCTTTCATTGACATACCAGTCACCGTAGTTCGCCATCACCACGAGCACAGGTGCCGAGTCGCTGATCCGGTCAAGAACCGACTGTCGCCACTGTTCGCATTCCAGGTACTCCACTCCATCGAGGAACACATCGGTCGTGGCGGATGAACACGAACTCTTCGTGTGGTTCTCCACTGCCAGTCCGTTCGATTCGGCAAATTCCTGTAGAGCGGGGAACCACTGCGCCGCGTGTGAGTCACCAAACAATACGATTCTTGGCGCGTTCGGGTCGCCGTAGACGCAGTCAGCGGCCTCGGTTTCCTTGACACTGAGGTGGCAACCATCGTCGTAGGTAATTGGTTTGTCGTCCGAGACCGCGTCGAGGGACGGCGAAAGATTGGTTGGCACAAACTCTGTGATTTCCAGTGGAAGGCTGACACTACTCGCAGCTGGAACCTCAGTGCCGTGGTCCGTCGACGTTGTCGAGATTCGCAACACGCCGGTTGCCAGGACGGCAATTGCAATGGATGCGGCGCCAGCGACAATTAGTGATCGCCGAGGTCGCGCACCGGCGAGCCATTTACCGCGTCGAGCTGGCGTTTCAATGAACTTGTACATGAGCCACGCGACTGGGACTGCAATCACTGCCAGGATGAGATTCACCAGGAGTGGTAGCGGAGAGTCGAACCCGACGGCACCCTGGGGGATCTGCAGGAGCGGCCAATGGACGAGGTACAGGGAGTAGGAGATGAGCCCGAGAAACATCATTGGAGGCGTCGATAGCACCCAGCTTGGCCCGAATCGCGCATCGCTATCGCCAGCCACAATGACGAGCAACGTCGCGACGACTGGCAATGCGGCCCAGTAGCTTGGGAAAGGCGTTGCCCCCGTGAACAAGATTGTGCAGGCAATGATCCCCGCCAATCCGCACCATCCCATGACTGCAGCAAGCGTCCCCGATACGAGACCTGGTCGATATGCGAGGAAGAATGCCGCGAGCCCACCAGCGGCAAGTTCCCAGGCGCGGGTCGGCAGCGAGAAGAATGCCCACGGCTGGGATTGATAAGTCAAGAACACACCGAAGAAGAAGGACAGCAAGGCGATCGCGGCGAGCATCCCGAACAGCGCCTTCGGACGACTCTTTGTGAGGAGGTATAGCCCTGCCAGCACCAGTGGCCACAGCAGATAGAACTGTTCTTCAATGCCGAGTGACCAGTAGTGCTGAAACAACGAGGGAATGGTTTCCGCGAGATAATTGGTGTCATTGGCTGCGAACAAGTAGTTAGGTACGTAGAACGCCGCCGCGAGCGCGCCAGCCCAGACCTCATCGATGAGAACGGAGGGATACCAAATCAGCGCGGCAATGAGCGTCAACGCGATGACGACAAACGCGGCCGGCAGGATGCGCCGCACTCGTTTCGCATAAAAGCTCCCGAATTCGATCTTCCCGTCGGTGCGCAAGCTTTTCAAAAGGTGGCCGGTGATGAGGAAGCCGGAGATCACGAAGAAGATGTCAACGCCGACATATCCGCCCGATAGGAATGGGACGCCCGCGTGGTACAGGACTACTGCGACCACTGCGATCGCTCGAAGCCCTTGGATATCGGAGCGAAAACGCGTGCCGGATGCTGTCTCCGCCTGTTGGTGTTGCACGTCGTTGAATATACCGCTTGCTTTCCCGTCGCCATGCAACATCGGGATCAGAGGAAGACCAGGCGTTGGTCTTTGCCTATACCTAGGTGTTCTTCCCATGGAGGTTGTGGACAGCGTGGCGTAACGGAATGAGGTG
>NZ_JBQDBE010000038.1:0-11007 GCF_052090685.1 Gulosibacter sp.
CTCGAGCGATAGCTCAGCGCCCGCATCCACCTCGGCAAAGGTATTACCCTGATCGCGCTCAATCGCGACCAGCCGTGCGAGCGTTTCCGCCAGCACATTGTCGCTGTCGACCAGGACGTATTCGACAAGTTCCGACACCGGCTGCGACCAGACCTCAATGATGGGCTCGGAGCCCGGCTGCACATTGATGCTCGCGTCGACGGGGGCGCCAACTGCGCTCGCAAAGTCGGCGGCAGCATCGGTATCGGGGGTGGCGGTGCGTTCCGAATAGATGCTGTTCGGCGCCATCCGGCCACCATCGGTCATGAGCGCCGTAATCGGCGAAATATTGCCGTTCTCGCGCACCCGGTCCTCCCAGGTCGGATGCCACGGCGCGCCGCCGAACAGCGAGGCGTCATAGCCAACCGCGGTGGCGCCGCCAGCATCCTGGACGGCTTGGGCGAGTTCTTCGATGGATGCGGTGGCCCCGTCGTAGTAGCTCGTCGCGGAAGATTTGAGGGTCGCATCGCCCCCGCCGACGATGACGAAGCTACCGGGCACGTCGCCCGGGTAGACGCTGGTGGGGATGCGGTAGTCGGGCCCGAGGGTCACGAGCGCGCTGGCGGCGGTGATGAGTTTCATCACCGACGCGGTGGGATGGGTGCCGGTGGCGTTGTGCTCGAAGAGGATCTCACCGGTGTCGGCGTTTGTGACCTGCCCGTGGAAGTCGAGGGCCGCGGGTGCGGTGACTTCCTCCTGAATCGAGCAGGTCCGCACCGTGCTCGTAAGTTCTGCAGCGGGCTGTGTGGCAGCACCAAGTAATTGCGCGGCGTGCGGCGGCGTGAAGTCGCTCGCGGCTTCGGTGCGGAAGTGAGTCGCGGCAATCGCTCCTCCGAGCCCTGCTCCCGCGGCGAGTACGACAGTGAGCGCCGCCCCCAGGATCCTGCCCCAGACGCTTCCGCGTTTCTTCAGGCCTCGTTTGCCCACGCTACTCCTCCGGCGATGCTCGCCCCTCTAAAACAGACGTCGATTAGCTTACGTCGGAAGCGTTACGCCGGGTGCGCCGCAGGGATACGAAGAGTCCAAATGCGAGCAACATCGCGACCCCATTGATCGCTGCCGCGACGAGGAAGGGTCCCAAATATCCGGCGCCGACGAGCGGCAAGACCGCGAGCGGACCGGCCAGCTGCCCCAGGCTATAGAGCGCGGTGAGTCGCGCCGCAGCTCCCCGCACATTGAGGTGAATCATGCCGGTCGCGAGCATCACCGCGCTAATGAACGTGAAGCCGTAGAGTGCCGCGGCAATCACCGTCGCCGTTACCCCTCCTATGACCACGGGCAGGATCCCGGCGAGGGTTTGCAGCACCAGCGTGAACGCGAATGCGAGTGACGGGCCGATGCGGTCGGCGATACTCCGCCAAATCACGGTGGAGGGGATCGCCACGAGACCCGTGACTACCCAGAACCACGACCCGAGGCCCGCGCCGATTTCCGCATCCACCTGCACCACTAGGAATGTCCCGAGGATGATGTAGCCGGCACCGAGCAGTCCGTAACTCAAGAATAAGAGCCACCAGGATGTGCGGGGATGCGGGATTGCGAGCGGCTTCGATGACGGGGCGGCCGCCGAGCGCGGGTCGGGAGCGGCAGCGGGACTACCACTCGGCGCCGCATCCGCCACCCGCAACACCGTCTTTGGCTGCGGGTCAAACGTCCAGGTCGCGGCCATCGCGAGCACGAGGCAGCCGAATGCGACCCACCATTGGCTCTGCCACGGCAGCGACACGGTGAGTCCGCCCACGAGCCCCGTGAGCGTCACGCCCGCGCCGAGCCCGGCATAGACGATTCCCGGGTCCACGCCTTCGGCCCGACGCGATGCAACCGCTTGCGCAACCGACACAAAAATGACGGCGCTGGCAATGCCGGCAAGTGTCCGGGCGAAGAACCAGGTGCCAATAGACGGGACGGTCATCAATGCCAGAGTCACGGCGAGAATGAGTAGTGCAATGCGGAACGGCCAGGGCTGCTGCAGTCGACGACCGATCAGCATGAGGAGGGCACCAACCAGGTAACCAAGGTAGTTCGCCGACGCCAGCAACGCGCCCGCTTCGGCGCTGATTGCATCCTGCGCGGTCATCGCACCCAGTGCGGGCGTATACACAAACCGGCCAATCCCCATCGCGGCGGCGAGCGCGATTGCCCCCTGCCAGGACGCCAGATTCGCGCCGCTTCGCGGGGCCTGCTCGCTCCGTTGCGTTTGTGTCACGCCACGAGCCTACCGGTCGCCGATGTGCATCATTTACGGCCGTCAATGGGCAGATTTGCACACTCGATTTCAAGTTCGCAACACTACTCTGGAAGGACAACAATCGCTCCGCGTAATGATGCCGGGGCGGAAACACCGCTCACGAAGGAGTACCTCATGGCCGGAAGAATCATCGTAGGAATCAACGGGTCTCAGGCCGACGAAAGCGCTGTGGCATGGGCTACTCGCTACGCTGACCGGGCCGGCGGATCACTACTCATCTTTAGCGTGATTGACCCGACGCCGAGAGTGGGCAATGTCGAAGAGATCGAGCAGTGGGCCAATGACCTCCTTGCGGAACATGCCAAGATCGCCCGCGAAATTGCGCCCAACCTTGAGCTTCGCACCGAGGTGCACCGCGGCGAGAGCCTCCCCCAGACCTTCGAGTTCATGTCTGAAAGCGCCGACCTGCTCGTGATCGGCAGCGACACCGACGGTTCGGGGAAAGGGTCGCGCAATCCCGGAAGCATCCGTATTGCCGCGGTGAGTAAGGCACCGGTTGTGGCGGTGCCTTCCACCGACGTCACCGCTCGGCGCGGTGTGGTCGTCGGTGTGGACGGTTCGGATGTCTCCACCCAAGCCCTCCAATTTGCCGCGGCCGAAGCCCAGTCGGCTGGTGAACCGCTCATCGCGGTGATGTCCTGGCAGAGCGACGTTGCGTACGGGTACGGCTACGGTTACGCCTTTGCGTATGTCGACGACTTCCAGAAAGCGATGCGCGAGAGCTGTGCAGAAGAGCTCAATGAATCGCTCAAGGACATCGAAGGGAAATACCCCGACCTTGAAATCGAGCGGGTCGTTGTCGAGGGTCGCCCGGCGGATGCGTTGGCAAGCCAGTCCGCGAAGGGCCGACTTCTCGTCGTTGGCAGTCACGGACGCGGCGCATTCCGCCGTCTGCTGCTCGGATCGGTGAGTCACGAGCTGCTGCAGGAGATCACCCTGCCAACGGCAATCGTGCGGTAGTTCGCCGGGAAAGAGAGTGGTGGCTGGTCTGCCGCAACGAAAAGACCCGGGCAGGATGCGAGTTCGGCATCCTGCCCGGGTCTTTCTGTCGGAGCCGCCTACCAGAATTGAACTGGTGACCTATTCATTACGAGTGAATCGCTCTACCGACTGAGCTAAGGCGGCGGGCGCGCACCGAAGCACGCGACACGCAACTATAACCCATTTGAGGTGCTTCATGCCAAGTCGGTGGCGTGAGCGGTGCCGGAAGACCTGCTTACCGCCAGCTCGCTAACACTTCAGGCCGCCCTCGGGGACGGTGCCTTCAATGAGATATTCGTCGACGGCACTAATCACGCACTCGTCACCCTGACCGTAAGCGATGTGGCCCTCACCTTCGAATTCGAGGAGCACACCCGACTCAAGCTGTTCCGCGACTGCCACTGCCCACTTGAACGGCGTCGCCGGGTCGTTGGTGGTCGCAACCACAAGCACTGGTGCAGCGCCAATACCCTCGACCGGCTCTTGGGTCTCGACGCGGGATTGCACCGGCCAATTCTCACAGGTCATGTCGCCAACCTGCATTTCAAGTTCGGTGAGATCATCGCCGAACAGGGTCACGTCTGAAACACGCTCATTGAAGTCGCGGATGAGAGCTTCGTCAGTGACGAGCGGGTAGTCGAGGCAGTTGATGGCTGGGAATGCTTCGAACATATTCGAGTCGTAGTTGCCGTTTTGATCGCGACCGTAGTACGAGTCGGACAGCATGAAGAACCCGCTCGGGTCTTGCTCCTGCATCCACGCACCAAATGCCTGCGTGAGGAAGGGCCAGCTCGACTCCGAGTACAGCGCGGAGGAGATCGCAGTCTGGATCACACCCGAGGTGAGCACACGACCGTCGGGACCAACGGGCAGGTTCTCGTCCACGTCATCCATGATCTGCTGAATCTCTTGCACCGCCCCGTCAACGCCGCCGCGAGCTTGGAATGGGCACTCTTCGCTCGTGAGGCAGTCTTCGAGGTAGGTGAGGGTCACGTCGGCAAATTTCTCTTGCTGATCAATGACCACGTCAAACATTGGCACCGTGGGGTCGGTGGCGCCGTCCAGGACGATCCGGCCCACGCGGTCCGGGTAGGTGTCGATGTATTGCGCACCGATGTCGGTGCCGTAGGACAACCCGAAGTAGGCGAGCTGCGAGTCGCCGACAAGCGCACGGAGCATATCGAGATCGTTCACGGTGGATTTGGTGTCCACGTATTCGAGCAGCGGGCCGGTGTTCTCGAAGCAGTCCGCGCCAAACTGGACCGCTTGCTGGCGGGCCCACTCATAGGACTGCTGCTCGTTCATTTCATCGGCATTTTCGGGCATACCGTAGATGTACTGATCCATGCCTTCGTCATCGCGGCATTCAACGGCGCTCGAGGCGCCCACACCGCGCGGATCCCAGCTGACGATGTCGTAGTTCTCTTGGAGGTCTTCCGAGAAGAAATAGCTCCCCGAGAGCCCCACAAAGTCCACACCACTGCCGCCCGGTCCACCGGGGTTGGTGAAGAGCGAGCCCTGCGATTCACCGAGTGCGGGCAGTCGGACGAGCGCGAGTTCAATGGGGTCGTGCTCGTCTGGAACATCCCAGTTCAACGGTGCTGCCGCAGTCGCGCACTCGGCGCCCTCTTCGGCCTGATACTCCTCGGGGCAGGGTTCCCACTCGAGTTCCTGCTCATAGAACGCAACGAGTTCTGCCGGCAGGTCTTCGTCGTACAACGGCGCGCCGTCGCCACCACCGTCGGGGGAAGGCTCGCCGCGTTCGTTCTCAGTCAGCGACTCGTTCCCGAAGCCATTTTCGGAAGGCGACTGGAGCTCTTGGATGAGCACACATCCGCTCAGCGTCATCGTCACAACCGAAGCCATCGCACCCAGCGCGAGTAACCTGGCCCGCTTGAGCTTCGAACGAGCGGTCATGGGATCCTCCATCTTGCTTCTAAGCGTGTGCTTGTCTTGCGACATAACCAACGAGCAGTCCCTCCAGTGCGAGGGTCGGTGGGACGTTTGCGGCAAGCCGCTCGCGTGCGACGCTGATTGCCTCAATGCTAGCCATCGTTCGAGACGGCTCGCTGGAGCGAGCTGCAGATTCAATTTCGGGCCGTTGCGACTCGTTCACAAGTTGTACACCAGCATCCAACTGCAGCATGAGTACATCGCGCCATAGCGACTGTACATCGGTGAGGATGCGGTCGACGCCGTCGAGCGTGGCTCGCTTCGCGCGACGCTTTTGGTTCTCTTCGAGGTCGCGAAAAATTCCGCGGAGTTGCCTGGGGATGGCCGTTCCGGTTTCCAGCCCGAGGGAGCGGAACATTTCTTTTCGTTCCTGCTCATCGCGATCTTCGGACGCGGCTTTGCCATCCTCGTCGGCGATCGCGACCCACTCGCTTGCTTTGCGCACCGCATCCCCCACCGAAGCCATGCCGAGCACGCCCACGAGCGCGCGATCGCGGCGATCCCAGGCCTCCGGCGTGGTGACCAGTCGCGCTGCCATCCCGACGTGACTTTGTGATTCGGTGGCGGCACGAAGCGCCACGGCACGGTCCACCCCGTGGCGTCGAACGAGGAGATCGGCGACGTCCGAGACATCCGGAGTGCGCAGCCCCACGGTGCGAACGCGGGAACGGATGGTGGGCAGCAGGTCGGTTTCGCTCGGGGCACAGAGCACCCATACGGTCGTGCGCTCGGGTTCTTCGATGGCTTTGAGGAGCGTGTTCGAGGTGCGTTCCATCATCCGGTCGGCGTCTTCCACGACGATGACGCGATAGTCCGCGTTCATCGGTGAGCGGGATGCGCGCGAGACGAGTTCGCGAGCCGTGTCGATCGAAATGATGAGGGTTTCGGTGACCACCGCGGTGAGGTCGGGATGCGATCGGCTGCGAACCTGCACGCAGGATTCGCATTTGCCGCAGCCGCCGTTGGGACACAGCAGCGCCCCCGCGAATGCGTAGGCGGCGGTCGACCGTCCCGATCCGGGCGGGCCGGTGATGAGCCAGGAGTTGGTAAAGGCCTGTGGGTCATCGGCGTGTTCGCGGGAGCCGCGAACCGCGCGCTGTAGGGTCTCGACCGCCTGCGGTTGGCCGGTGACCTCATCCCAGACGCTCACGCGGTGGTTTCCGGGGATTGGGGGACAGCCGCGGGTGGGTTGACATCGGCAGTCGGGCTCGCAGCGGTGTCGACGACGGTGTCGGCAACGGCTGCCAACAGCGCGTCCACCCGCCCTCGCACAATCGCCGAGATCGCCTCGGGAGCTGCCGACGCATCCACGACGAGAAAGCGCTCGGGCTCGGCATTCGCGAGCGCCAGGAACTGGGCGCGCACGCGTTCATGGAAGGCGCGGCTTTCTGCTTCCAGCCGGTCGAGTCCCCCGCGCCCAGCGGTCATGCGCGCGCGGCCCTCAACCGGATCGATATCGAGCAGCACAGTGAGGTCGGGCAGCAGCCCCTCGGTTGCCCACAGTGAGAGGTCGCGGATCTCTTTCGGCCCGAGGTCGCGCCCGGATCCCTGATAGGCAACCGAAGAGTCGAGGTAGCGGTCCTGCAGCACCACGACGCCGCGTTCAATTGCCGGGCGCACCCGTGTGGCGATGTTATTCGCACGGTCCGCGGCGTAGATCAGCGCTTCAGCCCGCGGCACAATCTCGTTCTTACTGTGCAACACCGCTTCGCGCAGGGCGAGCCCGAGATCGGTGCCACCCGGCTCCCGAGTGTGCAGCACCTCACTGCCCCGGTCTTGCAGGTATTCGGTGAGGAGGGCGACCTGCGTGGATTTCCCCGCTCCGTCGCCGCCCTCAAACGTGATGAATAGACCGCGCTTGGTCACAATCGGGTTTAGCATTCCTCGGTCGTGGTGGATGTGTTCGTTGCCGCAGGCTTCTTCGCTGCCGGTTTCCTCGTGGCGGGCTTTTTGGCCGCCGTGGTCTTCGCTGCCGTGGTCTTGGCGGCAGGTTTCTTCGCGGCCGGCTTTTTCGCAGCTGGCTTTTTCGCGGTGCTCGTACGTTTCTTGGCCGGTCCCTTCGCACGCTTTTCGGCGATCATCTCGACCGCGCGAGCAAAGGTGACCGTCATCGGGTCGGTGCCCCGAGGCACGGTGACATTCGTCTCACCATCGGTGACGTACGGCCCGAACCGACCATCCTTGAGCTTGACGGCCTTCCCCGAAACCGGGTCCGGCTCACCGAAGTCAAGCAGCACCGACTTCGACTGCTGGCCGCGATACTTCGGCTGTGAGAACAGCTCGAGCGCCCCCGCAACGTCAATCGTGAAGATCGAGTCTTCATCCGGCAGCGTGCGCGTCTCGATGCCCTTCTTCAGGTACGGGCCGTAGCGACCGTTCTGTGCCGTGATCTCCTTCTCAGTCTCTTCTTCCACACCGACCACGCGCGGCAAGGAGAGCAGCTTCATCGCTTCTTCGAAGGACACCGTCTCCGGCGCCATCGACTTGAACAGCGATGCCGTGCGCGGCTTCGGACCGGTCTTTTTCCGTTTCGTCGTGCCGTCGCTCTCGGGCTCCGGCAGCACCTCCGAGACGTAGGGCCCGAAGCGGCCGTCCTTCACGACAATGTCGTGACCGGTCTCTGGATCCTGCCCGAGCACCCGGTCCGTCACGATCGGTGCATCGATGAGTTCTTGCACCTTCTCCGTGGTCAGCTCATCCGGTGCAAGCCCTTCGGGAATATTGATGCGCCGCGGAGTCGCATCCTCAGCCGCGCCCTCTTCGAGCGCCAACTCGATATAGGGCCCGTAGCGGCCAATGCGCAGCGTCGCCGTGTCGGTGAGCTTCGTGGAGTTGATCGCTCGCGCATCGATCTCACCGAGGTTGTCGATGACTTTCCGCAGCCCCGGATGCTCTTCGCTACCGAAATAGAAGTGGCCGAGCCATTCGGTGCGGTCCTGGTCACCCGCGGCAATGTGGTCGAGGTCCGATTCCATCTGCGCGGTGAAGTTGTACTCCACGAGCTCATTGAAGTGCTCTTCGAGTAGACGCACCACGCTGAACGCAGTCCATCCTGGGACGAGGGCATTGCCTCGTTTGATGGCGTAGCCGCGGTCCATGATGGTGGCGATGATGGATGCGTAGGTCGAGGGACGGCCGATGCCGAGTTCGTCGAGCACCTTGACGAGGCTTGCTTCCGTGTAGCGCGGCGGCGGGCTCGTCTCGTGCGACTTTGCCTCGGCGCCCTCGACGCTGACCTGCTCGCCTTCCTTGAGCGGCGGGAGCTTCGATTCCTTATTACTGTCGCCGCCGTCGCGCGACTCGTCCTTGCCCTCTTCATAGGCGGCGAGGAACCCGCGGAAGGTGATGACCGTTCCCGAGACTTGGTATTCGCTGGTCATCGGGCTGAGGGTGCCCTCGTTGTCCGGCAGTTCCACCGCCGAACCGGCGAGGGTTACGGTCGCGGTCTGCCCTTTCGCGTCGGCCATTTGGGATGCGACGGTGCGCTTCCAAATCAGATCGTAGAGCTTGCGCTCCTGGTCGCTGACGCCAGCGAGTTCATTGGGTCGCGCAAACTCGCTGCCCGCGGGGCGGATCGCCTCGTGTGCTTCCTGCGCATTCTTCGCGTTCGCGCCGTAGTAGCGCGGCTTCTCCGGAATCGAGTCGGCACCGTAGAGTTCCGAGGCCTGCTTGCGCGCCGCACCGATTGCCTGCGTCGAAAGGTTCGAGGAGTCGGTACGCATATAGGTGATGTGACCGTTTTCGTACAGCGACTGGGCCACCGACATGGTCTGCCGTGCCGAGAAGTGGAGCTTTCGGGAAGCTTCCTGCTGCAGAGTGGAGGTCGTGAACGGTGCTGCCGGGCGGCGCGTGTAGGGCTTCGACTCGACCGAAGTGACGGTGACCGTGACCTGACCTGCCTTGAGTGCATCCTCAAGGCCGGTTGCGGCCGGTTCGCGGAGCACGAGCGCATCGTTTTTCAGCGCACCGGAGTCATCGAAGTCACGACCGGTGGCGAGTCGCTTGCCGTCAAGCTTGGTCAGCCGAACGCCGAAACCCTGCCCATTTGCCCCGAGATCCGCATCCACACCCCAGTACGAGGCCGCGACAAACGCGAGACGTTCTCGTTCGCGGTCAACAATCAATCGTGTCGCTGCGGACTGCACCCGGCCGGCCGAGAGCCCCGGACCAACCTTGCGCCACAGCACCGGCGAGATTTCGTAGCCGTAGAGGCGGTCGACGATACGGCGGGTCTCCTGCGCGTCTACGAGGTGCGCGTCGATGTCGCGGGTTTGGTCCTTCGCGGCCTCAATTGCGTCTTTGGTGATCTCGTGGAAGACCATGCGCTTGACCGGAACTTTGGGCTTGAGCACTTCCATGAGGTGCCAGGCAATTGCCTCTCCCTCGCGGTCCTCATCAGTGGCGAGGATGAGTTCATCGGCGTCTTTGAGCGCTCTCTTGAGCTCAGTGACCGTTTTCTTCTTCGCGTCTGACACGGCGTAGTAGGGCTGGAAGCCGTTCTCGACGTCGATCGAGAACTTGCCGAGCGAGCCCTGCTTTTGTTCCGCGGGAAGGTTCTTGGGCTCGATCAAGTCGCGAATGTGACCGACCGAGGCCATGACGGTGTAGCCATCACCAAGGTATTTCGAGATGCTCTTGACCTTGGTGGGTGACTCAACGATGACGAGTGAGTTCGACAAAATGCGTTCCTCAATGGGGGTAGACGGTACCTCTTTATATATGCCGGGGAGGATACGAGGTAAAGGTTCAGCACCTGTCAAAATTCGACGGCGCGTTCCTGGGCACCATACAACACGATTCCCGAGAGTGGTTTTCGTCATCCTCAAGATTCCGAGCAGATTGAGTAGCGTGATCGCTCATTTTCGGCAAGCTTAAATATTATCTCGGCAGCCCTGCGCGGGCCGTCGCCGCAACCGTAAACCAGCCGAATTCCGTGGTGACGGTCACCACCGATTCCGTCCTCGAAGAGTCGCAGGATGCTAAGGATGCGTCGTGTGCGGCGGCGATGAGGGATGCGCGCCCGCAGGGATCTCCGGGAAGGCGTCCCGACGCAGTGTCGGCGGCCGCGAGCGCAGCAGCATCAGCGGCAACGGATGCTCGAGTGTGCACGGCAAAGGCCCCGATCGCGGTGATAAGAGTCAACGAGAGTGCTGCCGTCGCGGCAATAATGGCGAGTGCGAGGGTGGAGCCGCTGCCCGCCTCTGAGCGAATGGGCGAGCGACGACAGAGCACAACCATCCTCCGCTGCCACCTGGTTCGGCGAAACTGCGCACGGCCCACAGGCTCAGCCATCGGTGTCTCGCAACGCACAGGAGGTTCCTTCTGCTTGTACGGACAGCGTCATTCCCAGAATTTGCAGTGGTGCGGTCACGGTGGCGCAGCGAAACTCTCCTGAATCCCAGGTGGTGATTTCAGCGCCGGAACCCGCGATCGAGAGCGCCGATTCCGCGGCATCTCCGCGAGCCGAAAGCCGTGCCGCTTCGCCCGCCGCATCCTGCACCCGAACGTATGCGCTGCCACTGACCACGGCGCCGATACACATGGTGAGCACCAGCACGACGGCGGGCATGGCGACTGCGAATTCAGCGGCCACCGAGCCGCGTTCACCGCGCAGCCGCCACCCCCGCCACGTGATCATGCTTGGAAGGCGCTCACGACGAGATCTTCGATGATCGAAGTCACCGCGTCTGACTGCACCACCATGACGAGCACGCCGGCCAAGGCAACCGCTGCCATCGTGTCGTGAAAATAGCGTACTTGGATCGCACGCCTATTCCGTCGTCTGA
>NZ_JBQDBE010000039.1:0-5806 GCF_052090685.1 Gulosibacter sp.
GACTTGCGGATATAGGCGATGGCTTCCATAGAGTCATTTTAGCGTTGGTTCCTCCGGGGTCGGGCAAAACGATGCTCGCGGAACGGCTCCCGGGGATACTTCCGGACCTCGACCCCGACCAGGCGATTGAGGTTGCGGCGCTCCGTTCGCTTCGCGGTCTGCCTCTGTCTGCTGAACTCAGTCTGCGGCCGCCATTTCAGTCGCCACACCACACCGCATCCGCGGTCTCGCTCATTGGTGGTGGATCGGGCGTGATCCAGCCCGGAGCGTTATCGCTGGCGGCGCACGGAGTGCTCTTCCTCGACGAAGCCCCAGAGTTTCCGCAGCGCGTGCTGGACAGTCTTCGACAGCCGCTCGAATCCGGCGAAATCACGATTAATCGCGCACGGGCGAGTGCCACCTTTCCCGCGCGAACTCAGCTCGTGCTCGCCGCCAATCCCTGTCCGTGTGGCAATGCCGGTGCCGCAGATCTTGATTGCACGTGCACTCCGAATGCGCAGCGTCGATATCTCACTCGGCTCAGTGGGCCGCTCATGGACCGCATTGACTTGCAGTTGCGGGTGGAAAAAGCCGGCCTCGCAGCGGTGCGGATGCAAGCAGACGGCATCATGGGAAACGTAAGCAGCACGCAAGCCGCGGCAAGAGTGCGGGAGGCACGCGACCGATCGCGAAAACGGCTCCGGGGCACGCCGTTTTCGCGAAATGCCGATATCTCCGGTGCTGCACTGCGACAGCTTGAATTGCGCCCCGAGCCCGGAGCTTCCGACCTGCTTGACCGTGCGCTTGCGCGCGGTCAGGTATCGATGCGCGGATACGCACGCGTGCAGCGCGTGGCATGGAGTCTTGCCGATCTCGACGGTCGCGATCGTCCCGGCTCGGCGCACATTGCGGAAGCCCTCTACTACCGAGTTCACGATGCCCAGAAAGGCGCCCAGTAGTCATGACTTCGACTCATCTATTCACGTTCTCTGCCGCGATGTCACGTGCGCTTGATCCGGACTCGATCGGGGCACTGATCCAGCCGCTGCGGAGTTTTCATCCGGTGACCTCGGAAGAACAACTCATGTCGCTGTATGGGCGCATCATGTGGAGCACGGTGGTCGAGCCGGGGGATGGGGATGCGGGTCTCCTTGCCGGGATGCTCGGGCCGGAGTCCGTGTTTGCCATTGCCGATAACCAGACCGGCGAAGTCATTGGTGCGCTGCGGCAGGACGGCATCACTGCCGACAGCGAAATGCTCGACCTCGGCAAGGCCCTCGAGCGTTGGCTGCCGCGCATGGACCTGGAGCGGGTCGCCACCATGTGTCGTGCCGCGGCAAAAATCGGACTCCAATTTTTGTCCCCCGAAGACCGGGAATGGCCGATGCAACTCAATGACCTTGGCGTGCACGCGCCGCAAGGCTTGTGGGTGCGCGGCGACATCGGCGTACTTCGTCACACGCTCGGCTCGGTGGCAATCGTGGGCTCTCGAGCGAGTACGCAGTATGGAAACCGTCTTGCGGGCGATCTCGCCGCCGGAGCGGCAAGCCTCGGCGCGGCAATAATCTCTGGCGGTGCTTACGGCATTGATGCGCAGGCGCATCGAGCCACGCTCGCAAGCGCTGGGACGACGATTGCCGTGCTTGCCGGCGGCGGCGACCGTCTCTATCCGGCGGGTAATCGAGAGCTGCTCACGCGGATTATTGCGGAGGGCGCGATCATCACCGAGGCGCCCTGCGGGCAAGCGCCGACACGCTGGAGATTCTTACAACGCAACCGATTAATCGCGGCGATCTCGCAGGCCACCGTTGTGGTGGAAGCTGGCGCACGCTCGGGTGCGCTCAATACGGCGAATCATGCGATGCAGCTGGGGCGGCCTTTGGGTGCGGTTCCCGGTCCGGTGACCAGTTCCGCCTCGGTGGGCTGCCACCGGTTGATTAAAGAGCAGCACGCCGAGCTCATCACCGATGTTTCGGATCTCATGAGTCTTCGTGGCGAGACTGCAGGCCTCTTCGGAGACCAGGAGCTGTTCTGGCAAGAGCGACCCACTGAATCTGTCCCCGTGGAGCTTGCTGATCTCGCTGAGGTGCTGAAACCTGAGCTCCCGCCTACGGCAATCCGCGTTTTTGACGCCTTGCGTCCGCGAAAGCGCCTGACGATTGCAGAGCTCGCGGCGCTCAGTGGGTTGAGCGCCGCGGACGTGCGTGGCGGGCTGACTGCATTACAGCTATCCGGGCTGGCCGAGACCGATGCGACCGGGTGGTGGAAGACGAGTTCGCTGCGCTCTGCCTAATTCGGGTTTGGGGGCAGGCTCCCTAAGCTGGGGGTATGACAAGTCTTCGGGATGCGATTCGCGACTACGTGCGCGCGCTCGATCTCGAGCTGGGGCGTTCCAGCCATACCTGCCGCGCGATTGAGGGGGACCTCACGCGGTTTGCAGACCATGTGGAACGTTCCGTAGGTGATCGAGATGAAAACGTCTCGATCGAAGCCTTGGACCTCGAGCAGTTTCGTGACTGGCTTTGGCACGAATCTCAGATCGGTATGGCACCGACGACGATCGCTCGTCGAGCCTCCACCGCGCGCGGCTTCACCGCGTGGTTGAAAGATACCGGGCGTGGCGAAGATATCGCCAGACGCTTGCGTTCGCCAAAAACTGGCCGATCACTGCCTCGAATGGTCTCCGCGGACTCGATGGCAGAAATCTTCGAGGACCTCCGTGCCCGAGCAGCGACGGGAGATCCAGTCGGTCTTCGCGATTTGGCAATCATCGAGTTGCTTTACGCGACCGGAGTGCGCGTATCGGAACTCTGCGCGCTCGATATGAACTCGATCGATGTTGATCAGCGGATCGTCCGGGTGATTGGCAAAGGCAATAAGGAGCGAGTGGTGCCGTTTGGGGCACCCGCCGCCGATGCGATTACTGACTGGCTCCATCGCGGGCGTCGAGAGCTCGAGAATGATCGATCCGAGGATGCATTATTTCTCGGCGCCCGCGGCGGCCGGGTGAACTCGCGAACCGTCTACGAATTGTCGAAGTCGGTCCTCGAACACGCACCCGGTTCGGGGCCCTCCGGAGCGCACACATTTCGACACACGGCTGCCACGCACTTGCTCGACGGAGGTGCGGACTTGCGTGGTGTGCAGGAATTCCTCGGACATGCCGATCTCGGGACCACGCAGATCTACACGCACGTATCAGCGGAACGTCTTCGGGAGACATACCAACGAGCGCACCCTCGCGCGTAGCAAATCTGCTGCACGAGGGTGCGCCCGGGCGGGTCCAGTCTCGGTCGAGTCCGCCAGATCAGCCCGATTCAGTGGATTACCAGAGTTGTGCTTTGTCCTTTCTTCGTTGCACGGCTCGTGACATTAGCCAGCCGCCGGCACCGACACACGCAATGCCAAGACCGACCGGAATCAACCAGGCAGTGGTGCTCGCGCCAGTTTCGGCGAGCGCGTCATCCTCCGGTGCTGGAACTGGAGCATCGGGTTCAGGTTGAACCTCGTGCTCGGGAGTCAACGGGGGAACCGAGGGTTCTGAATCGACAGGCGGCGACGACGGTGACTCACTTGGATCGCGTGACTCAGTTGGCTCGGGAGTTTCGCTTGGCTCAGGGGTCTGGGTCGCAGATGGCGACGTGTCGGGAGCTGGAGTGTCTGGCGAGCTTGGGGGAGTAGTTGACGATGTATTGGTCTGCGAGGGTTCTGGTTCGGATGTCGGTGGGGGTGTCGGTGTCGAATCAGGTTTGGGCGCGGTGGTAGTCGTTTCCGTTGTCGTGGGTTCTGGCTCTGCCGGCGGGATACTGGCCGGCGCCGTCGGTGTCGGCGTCGGCGTCGGCGTCGGTGTGGGCGCTGCTGTTGGGGTCGGCGTGGGTGTTGACTTGGGCGGAGACTTCGGCGGGAGGTCAATTTCCGTCTGCACGGAGGAATTCCAGGCCAGCCCGCGCTGCACGAGCAGCTGCTTGCCTTCGGTCACGAGAATGCGGACATCCGGCGACCAATAGTTCTCTGCTGGCACAGTGACGACTTCCGCTCGGACGCTCTGCGCATCCTGAGCCGCCACAATTGGAATCGAGTGCGAGTCAGCCGCGCCCAGGCGTACTTGTCGCTGCCCGTCATCGGCGTCGTAGGCGTTGGTGAGGGTCACGAGCGCCACCATCCCTTCGGGCACTGCACCAAGCTGCAGCTCAAGGTCTCGATCGGGCGAAGACACGAGGGTGCCGCGCACCGCGGTGGCAGTGGGAGCGACCTTAATGTTCCCAGCGTGGTTTCGAAGCCGGTCGACGCGCTGCATGACGTCGTCATGGACGTCTTCGGGAAGTCGACCGAGGTAATAGTCATCACCTCGGAAGTGATCTGGGTCGGCCGTTTCCCACACGAAGATTGCGGTTGCGGCGGTGTCTCTTGAATCGGTAGACGCTCCCATCGTCGCAACCGCCCAGTGCAATTGCGCGAGGGTGAGATCATCCATTGCCGCAACGGGCTCAGGGAGCGGTTCATCCTCGCCCAACAGGCGTGTCGGGGATCCGATCGGGGAGGGCACACCGATTTGGATGCAGTAGGCGTGGGCGTCGTCGAAGGTCATTGCGCCGACGAAAGCGGATGCACTGCCGTCTTGTGAGTAACCGGGGCCGGCATCGGCTGCGCGAGCGACACCGGCACCGAGCCAGACCCACGTGCAGGCAAGAGCCAACAGGGTAATGAACGCGAGAAAGAGACGTAGCGGTAGACCGGAGAATCGGTCGGGGTGTGGTGGGTCATTAAAGAAGGTCACAAAATCCTCGAATCAGTTTCAGTGCGGGCAGGGTTGGGAAAATCGCGCCGCGGGAATGCAAGGGTCCCGAGGCATGCGCCAGAGCAGGAAGTCGGTCTGTCCCGTTTAATTGCCGATCGGCAATAGAACGGCTCGGGGTACTGCGCCAAGGAGTGCCAAGGGATCGATATAGGTGTCCCCATCGCGGGCGCCGAGATGGAGCCCACCATTTGGGGCGTGTACCGAATCGACCGCGAGGTGACCGATCACTTCTCCGCGTGCCACCGCATCCCCCTTCGACACCGCCGCGGTGACGGGCTCGAAACTGGAAAGCAGTCCGTTGGGATGCGCAATGGAGAGCACCGGACGGTCGACTACCCAGCCCACGAAATGAACCACCCCGTCATCTGGCGCAAGAATTGGCGTATTCGCCGAAGCATCCAAATCGATGCCGCGGTGTCCGGCACCGTAGGGATGGGGTAAATCAAATGGTCTGAGGACATCTGGAATGGGGTTGATCGGCCACGACCAAATCGCATCGGAGTTTTCGGCCAGTGGCTGCGGCAGCATTGGCTCAACATTGGTGGTCGCGGAGGCAGCATCGGATAGCGGCAGGAAGCCAATTCCCACCACGACGAATAGCAGTGCGCTGATCGTGCGATAACTCAGGTTCGGAATCATGCGACCATCGTCGAGAAAGCGAGAAGATTCCGCTTGCCTATCGCGCGCAACTGTGGAAAACCGCTCCTCCACAGGCGCGACGGGTGCCACAACGCGGAAGAAGCGCTAAACTCGTAGTCGCAGTTCGTGAAAGCGGGCTGACTTCGCGTGCCCGGTTACGGTCGCGACCCTCGGTCCTCGTTGGCAACGACGAGGTGGGCGCTACCTCGGACACCAGGATTGCTGGACGTAAGAGCCAGCAGTAATAACCGCAATGCGCGTCACTTGACGTGCCCAAACACAAGGAGACTACGACCATGGCAGTCGTCTCAATGCGTCAGCTGCTTGACGCCGGTGTCCACTTCGGACACCAGACCCGTCGCTGGAACCCGAAGATGAAGCGCTTCATCT
>NZ_JBQDBE010000040.1:0-5704 GCF_052090685.1 Gulosibacter sp.
CTCATCGCCAGCATCGTGCTCCGCCTCCGATGACACATACAGGACACAACCTAGATTCTCGAGCACAAGTTGCTTGTCCTCGTCGGTAGTCTCGGGCTCGTCGATGAGCCACAAGTATCCGAGCAAGCGCCGACCTACTCGGATGGGGAAACAGAACCTCGCAAGACTCTGATGCGCTTGATTTGGCGGCACGGACACCGGCCCAGGTTCGAGGTGAAGGTCCAACGACTCAAGCCACGTTCGGAGATCGTCATCCAATTCGCGTTCGAGCACCGTGTTGATTCGCGGCTCATCGAGCCGGCCAACTTGGGCACTGGAACCGACGAATCGGAATTCGGCATCGTCAATTGCTACCGACCGTCCCAGTCGAGTACATAGGTCGTCCAACAGTCCTTGCAGTCCGCTTGCACTCATATCTCACCTCCCACTGAACAATTGTCTAACAACGAGTCGACAATCGCATGTAGTTCGGGATTCACCGCTGTGCCACGCTGAATCCCACGCTCATCGCAAGGAGGCATCGTGGGTATGAACGAAGAAGTTCAACGGACAGCAACAGTGGCGCCCGCACTGCAAACGTTCAATCTCAGAAAATCATTTGGTGCGAACGAAGTGCTCAAGGGCATTGACTTTCAAATCAATGCGGGCCAAGTCACCGCCATCATTGGCCCGAGTGGCTCGGGAAAGAGTACGTTCATCCGTTCGCTGAACCTGCTTGAAACTCCAACGTCGGGGGTCATCGAAATCGGTGGCAAGCCGGTTTGGACCGAGACTCGCAAATCTTCCGCTACGGAACTCCGTGCGTTGCGCCGTCAGGTTGGAATGGTCTTCCAGTCTTTCAATCTTTTCCCCAATCTCACCGCGCTCGAGAATATTTCACTCGCACAGGTTCGTGCGCTGGGGCGCAACCGTGAGGAAGCCGATCTGCGGTCAAGAGACCTGCTGGAGAAAGTCGGGCTGGCAGATCGTGCGAATCATCGCCCGCCTCAGTTGTCGGGTGGCCAGCAACAGCGGGTTGCGATTTCACGCGCGCTCGCCCTTGACCCGGAAATCATGCTCTTTGGTGAACCTACTTCGGCGATAGATCCCGAACTGCGGGTCGATGTACTCAAAGTAATGCGTGATGTCGCGGCGAGCGGCGTAACGATGATCGTGGTCACCCACGAACTTGCCTTCGCTCGCAACGTCGCAGATCGAGTCGCCTTTTTCGCGGACGGCATGGTGCTTGAGGAAGGCGACAGCGCGACCTTCTTCGATCAGCCGGCACACCCTCGACTCCAGAAGTTCCTCGAAGCCGTGATGGAAGAGTCGCTATGAGCCTCGACGTCATCCTCCTCGCGGGCATGAATACGCTGATTGTGTTTGCAGTGTCCTTCATACTTGGCGGCCTGCTTGCAATACCGATCGTCATGCTGCTTCGCGCCCGAAACACGTACTTGCGCATGATTGGCACAGCTTGGGTCCTGGTATTTCGCGGCATTCCTCCGCTCGTCTGGTTACTGGTCATCTTCTTCGGAGTCACGATCGCAGGCTCACGGTTGACTTCGCTCTCGGCAGCGATTGTGGGTTTCACGTTGATCACGTCGGCCTATTTAGCGGAATCCTTTAAGTCGGGACTGGATGCGTTCCCCATCGGCCAGCACGAGGCGATAGCTGCAACGGGGCTGCCGAGTTGGGACGGTTTTCGACAGGTGATACTCCCCCAGACATTGCCCGTGATCCTTGCTTCGTCAGCCTCCTTCGCGATCCACCTCCTGAAAGACACCGCTCTTGTTTCTCTCATTGGTGTGGTCGACCTCACGTTCATTGCCCGCGATTTCGTCGAGCGAGGGGCAAATGGCTTGCAAACGTTTTTCTTGGTCGGTCTTATTTACCTCATTCTCAGCGTTCCACTCGGTGCTCTTGCGCGTTCAATCGGAACGAGGCATGAGCGAAAGATGAGTAAACATGCTTGATATCTTCATTGCACTCCTGCCTGGGATCGGCACCAGCGCGCTGCTGTTCTTGGCGTCCCTCCTAATTGGTCTTCCGCTTGGGATGGCTGCAGGATGGGTTCTGCATTTCGGTTCGCCGCTCGTCCGGTGGGCAGTAATCGTTCTCACGGAAATTGGCCGCGGATTTCCGGCACTGGTGACGTTATATCTCGTGTATTTCGGGTTACCGAGTATCGGGATCGTCCTCAATGGCGAGATTTCACTTATTGCGGCATTCGGATACATCACGGCGTCGTATACGTGTGAAATCTTCCGTAGCGCCATTGCTGCAGTACCGGCCGGTCAATACGAGGCTGCGACCGCGTTATCCTTATCAAGATTTCACGTTTTCATATATGTGGTGATGCCACAAGCCACAAAGATTGTCATTCCGCCAGTAATTGGCTTCTCAATCATCGTAATGCAGGCAACATCGCTCGCTTTTAGTATCGGCGTTGAAGATTTGCTCGGGCTCGCCACTGGCGCCGGCACTCGCGAATTCAGCACGCTGCCGTATCTGTACGTTGCGGGGCTGATTTACCTGGTCGGCGCTGCGGCACTCACGGCGCTCGCCGCATATCTATCTCGACGACTCGGTACGAATTCAAACCGCGTTCCTATTCGTCCAGTCGTCCAAATCGCAAACCAGAAGTAGTTAGGGAAAGAATAATGGTAAACAAAAAGATTGCTGCTGCCGTAGGAGTGGCGGCCGTGCTTATGCTCAGTGGCTGCACTCAGGCCAGTGACGTGGAGGCTGCATCGCCGGATGCCGATTGTGTTCCAGAGTGGGAGTTCCCCACCGTCACCGACGGTATTCTGACCGTCGCAGTCGTGGGTAGCCTCCCATACACAGACATGGAGCCAGGCGGGACGACATCAACCGGCATCGAGGGTGACTTCTACACGGAATTTGCGGAGCGAGCCTGCCTGGTTCCGCAGTTTGAAAGTTACGGCGGAGCCGCAATCATCGCGGCGATGACCGAAGAGAACGCCGATGTTGCTGCCGGAGGTTGGGTGATCACACCCGAGCGAGATGAGGTAATTGGGCAGACCGAGCCGGTTTGGTTTGAGTACAACGCCATCGCGTCGAACTCGGGAGCGAGCAGCATCACAGATTTGCAAGGTCAGGCAACGGGGATTCTCGCAGGCTCGATTTATGAAGAACTCCTCGCTGAAGCGATTGGTCAGGAATTCGTCAAGACATATCAAACGAATGACGCCATCTTCCAAGATTTGGCTGCTGGTCGCATAGATGCGGCCGTTGGCGCTTCGGGGGAACTCAATTATCAACGCTCAGTACGAAGCAATGCAGAATTTGAAGTCAACCTACTGAATGCCTTCGATGAGAACTACCCCGAACTGACATCATCAGCGGGAATTAATTTTCCACATACAAAAGGCAACGATGAACTCACTGCAGCCCTGAATGCATACGTCTCCGACATTCGCGATAACGGAACCGTGGAAGAGGTCTTGAAGACGTATGGACTCGACGACCCGGCATATGTGGAAGAACCAGCTCAACCGTGATCGCAATTTCTGAATAAGCTGATTGATTGAAAGGGTAAAAGTGCGAGTAATTGTTATCGGCGGCGGAGTGATCGGGCTCGCGACTGCGTGGAGCCTTGCACGGCGAGGAATTGAAGTTGAAGTAGTTGAGGCAAATTCGATTGGTGAATCTGCCTCTGCGGTGAATGCCGGATGGATCACTCCATCATTATCGACGCCGCTCGCCTCGCCAGGAATCATTTCAACTGGGCTCAAGCACGCGTTTGATCCGAACGGGGTGCTGCGAATTCGACCACAACTCGATACGTCCTGGCTCCGCTGGCTCATGAAATTTCAGCGCGCTTCACGGCCGGACCAATACCAAGCGGGGGTGGAGGCACTATTGCGACTCAACACGAACACGCTTGACCTGTTCGACGAGATGCTCGACAGTGGCGTTAATTTTGAGATGCACAAGGCCGGGCTCCTGGCATTGGCATTGAAAGAGGGGGGACTGCAGTGGTTTAGGCAGCTCTTTGACGAGCTCACTCCCCTCGGGTTCCCGGGCCAGATCAATTATCTGAGCCCGTCCGA
This sequence comes from Gulosibacter sp., assembly GCF_052090685.1. Classification (NCBI taxonomy): domain Bacteria; kingdom Bacillati; phylum Actinomycetota; class Actinomycetes; order Micrococcales; family Microbacteriaceae; genus Gulosibacter; species Gulosibacter sp. The sequence continues at coordinate 4,056 of NZ_JBQDBE010000040.1, forward strand.
AGCCCGTGAGATTGAACCGACGGTCGGCAAAAACGTGGTGGAAGTAGCTCACACGACAATAGATCGGCATGTGCATCCCGATAGCTTGTTGCACGGTCTCGTTCGCTGGCTCCGCGACCGCGGCGTGACGGTGCATGAAAACCGGCGCGTGACAAATATCGAACGGAGCGGTAATCGGTGGTCCGTGAGCACGACAGGTGGTCGCATGGTCGGCGACCGAGTCGTCGTTGCGCTTGGTGCCGCGACGAACTCGGTCTTGAAGCCGCTGGGTGTCAAGTTGCCGCTATTGGGTGCGAAGGGCTACTCGATCACCGTTAAGGGTGAGGGAATCATGCCCAAGCACGCTCTTTACATGATGGAGACGAAACTTGGTGCGAGTCCGTTCCACGACGGTCTGCGGATTGCTGGTGTCTTCGATTTGCCAAATGAAACGTCGAGTATCGAACCAAAACGCATCCGAGCGATCGTCGATCAAGCTAGGCCGTACATCGCAAGTTGGGAACCCGACGCCGAAGTGAACGTCGCCCTCGGCAGGTCCGGCCTGAGGCCCGCGACTGCGAACAGCTTGCCGTTTATCGGAGAGATCCCGGAACGCGAGGGAGTCTACGTGGCTGCAGGCCACGGCATGCTCGGGGTCACTCTCGCGCCTGCGACGGGCGACGTCATCGCAGACCTCATCGAACGTCGAAACGTTGACAGTATCGCGAGGCCATTCCAATTGGAGGGACGCGTCTGATGCCAAATGCACTAAAGCTACCGGCTCCCTTATACCGGGAAACTCAAGCCGGGTTCGTCCTGTTCAGTGGAATCGTGGCTGAGAAAAGTGCCACGACTCAAACTACGAATGTGTCCGCGGAACTACAGGAAGTGTTTGAAACCCTCGAGCAACGCTTGACGGGGATTGGACTTGCTAAATCGGACGTTGTGTTCGTGCGTTGCTATCTCTCGGATTTCGCTGATTTCGAAGTCTTTAATCGAGCTTGGGCCGAGTTTTTCGGTGAGGATGCGCCGGCCCGTTGTACGGTCGGGGTGGCGTTGCTCCCTCCGTTCCGGGTTGAGATCGAGGCCACTGCGGAGCGGCCAGATGCTGGCAATAGACGAATCCCTCAGATAGACCGAGACTTGTCTTAGCGAGCACCGGAGCCAACCAAAAGTCCGAAAGAACACCGCCAGCTGGAATTTTACCTCCAGCTGGCGGTGTTGTTTGAGCTGGATTGGTCAAAGAGTGGAGCAGTAGAAGGCCACTTCCATTAAGCCTGCCCCTCATCACCAAAGCGTAATAGCGACCCGTTCCATTACGCACAGGTAATAGCAACTAGTACTATTACCTCAACGTAATGGAGGTGCACCATGAAGGGCGTCGCTCATTCAGCGGAGGACCTCGGCGAGGTAGTGCGAACGATTCGCCACACACATGGGATGTCTCAAGTGACCCTGGCAGAACGGTTAGGTGTGTCGCAGCGCTATTTGTCGGAGCTCGAACGAGGGAAACCAAAGATCCTCGACGAGCAATACTTTGGCGTCCTCACGAAACTTGGCATCAAAATCTTCTATGAGGTCAATGACGGAACCGCTCCCCCACCCGAGCGGAAGTGACTAGGTTGTGTCCTGTATGTGTCATCGGAGGCGGAGCACGATGCTGGCGATGA
>NZ_JBQDBE010000041.1:0-5222 GCF_052090685.1 Gulosibacter sp.
TGCTCGAAGCTCCGACGCACCACGTAATCACTTAAGTGACTACGCCCGGCGGCCCAACCAGATAGAGGTGGTGTCCCCCGGCGGCCGCCACCATGAGCGCCCGAATCGCGTCGTCCTGGCCCAGGACGTCCTGCAGATCCCCGTGGGTCTGCGGCGGCGCAACCTGCTTCGCGGTGGTAATCATCGTCGGTGCCGTGGCTGCCGGCACCGCGAGCATTTCCGGGTCGGCCCCGTAGTGCAAAGCGAGTTCGTGAATGGATGCGATGGGTACGATTCGTATTCCGGTCACCAGCGATGCTTCCGCCCTGCTTGCGGCTGGCACGAGCACCGTCTCAAATCCCGCATTCCGAGCGGCAAGAACCGAAGGCAGCACTCCGGCAACTGCTCGGACCGCGCCGGTGAGCGCGAGTTCCCCAATGTGTGCATTCCGTGCTGGACCAGCGGCGTCGATCGCCCCGTTCGCGGCCAAAATTGACGCGGCGATTGCCAGATCAAAACCCGCCCCGTGCTTCCGCAACGATGCTGGCGACATATTGGTGGTGACCCGCTCGGGTGGTAACGGGCAGCCCACTGAGTGCAGGGCCGCACGGATGCGGTCTCCCGCTTCACCGAGCGAAGCGTCCGGCAACCCGATCAGCACGAACCTGGGTAGCCCCGCGGCAACGTGGGTCTCCACCTCAACCGGATGGCCGCCAAGCCCCTCCAGCGCAATCGCCCAGGACTTACTCGTGTTCCGCATGCGAGGCACCTATCCGATGTCCTGCAAATGAACGATTGCCGGGGCGCTTCCACGGGCAATGATGACTGATACCGCGTCAACGCGCACCGATCCCGCAATTTCAGGGTTCGACGCGGCCCACTGCCCAGCCAAGCGCCGCATCCGCGCGAGCTTTTCCGGTGTGATGGATTCGAAGGGATGCCCCGAGCGCAATGACCGTCGCGTCTTCACTTCGATGCACGCAAGCTGACCGATCTCGCGCGCAACGATATCGATCTCCCCCATTTTGCAGCGCCAGTTGCGATCAAGCACCTCATAGCCGTGCTGCTGGAGATACTCGACCGTGAGGTCCTCGCCCAGCCTGCCAAGTTCGAGATTCCGATTCATGCGCGTTCCTTTCGAATGCCAGCACACGGCGCCCACTGGCGCTACACCGTGCTGCGCTGGACTTTGCAGCGCGCCGGACCGTGCGATGCTTCAAAGGATGCGCGGCCTTCAGGTTTCGTGCTTGCCGGATGCGACCAACTGTGGATGGCCACTCATCCACAGGCGGTCCGCGCGACGGCTGCAGAATGTAACTCAAAGTCGCCGCCAAACCGCTGCTGATTCGGAGCAACCCATACAATTTGCTAAGTAAATTTTGCAGGAATATCGCAGTTCGCTAGATTCCTTTAGCGTTGGGGCATCCACCTTTCAGTGCAGATTGGAGCACCGCGCATGACTACCGTCGCAGAACGCATTGCCACCACCCTTGGCTCGAACGCCGAAGAAGTTTTCGGTCTCATGGGGAACGGCAACGCCTTTCTCATCGACGCGGTATTGCGACTGACCGATCTGCGATTCACGGCAGTCCGCCACGAGGCCGCGACCGTCGCATCTGCGGATGCGTACTATCGCGCCACTCGGAAGCTCGCGATTGCCACGGCAACCTACGGTGCTGGTTTCACCAATACGCTCACGGCCCTCACTGACGCCGCGATGTCTCGCACCCCGCTCGTGCTCGTGGTTGGCGATGCGCCGACCACCGGTGCTCGCCCGTGGGATATCGACCAGGTCGCCATCGCCAATGCGTGCGGCGCCCCAACCGTCTTCATCTCCCGCGAGCAGCCTGGCAAGGACACGCTCGAAGCGATCAACCTCGCACACACTCGCCGCGGGCCCGTCGTGCTCTCAATTCCGTACGACCTGCCCAGCCTGATTACCGAAGAGCCGGCACTCGAGGAAGCTGCAACGGTCCCCGAACTCCCAAACGCCGATGGCCAGCAGATTGCCGAAGTCACAGAACTGCTGAGCAATGCGAGCAAGCCCGTCATCCTGGCGGGTCGTGGCGCGCTCGAGGCCCGCGAAGATCTCGCCGCCCTCGCTGACAGCCTCGGAGCGATCACCGTCACCTCGGCTCCGGCCCGCGGTATGTTCGCGGGCCGCCAGCTCGATGCTGGCGTCTGCGGTGGGTTCTCGTCCGAGCGCACCATTGGTTACCTCGAGCAGGCGGATGTGGTCCTCGCCGTGGGTGCGAGTCTCAACCAGTTCACGATGGGCTTCAATCGTATTTTCAACAGCGACGCCAAGCTCGTGCAGATCGATCTGCTCGATGCCCCCACCTCGCCGAAGGTCACGCACTTCCTCCAATCGGGTGCTGCAGCCGCAATTACTGCGATCCGCAATGAAGTCTCCCCAAGCAACAACACGTGGCAGGACCTGGATGCTGAAGCGGTCGCATCCGCTCAGTTTGATCGGGAAGCCGCCCCCGAGTTTGCCGAGGACGGCCAGCTCGATCCGCGCGCGCTGACGAAGTCGCTCAATGAACTCCTCCCAGAGCAGCGGCTCATCGCTTCCGACGGCGGACACTTCATTGGGTGGGCCAATACGCACCTGAGCGTTCCCGGCCCAGACTCGATCCTGCTTGTGGGCACGCAGTTCCAGTCCATTGGGCTCGGCTTTTCTTCCGCGCCCGGTGCGGCAATTGCGGCGAATGCATCCGATCGGATGCTCGTCATCGCCACCGGTGATGGCGGCGGGCTGATGGCGATTGCCGACCTCGATTCCACCGTGCGTACCGCCGACCGGGCGACCATTGTGGTGTACAACGATGCCGCGTACACGGCTGAAGTGACCCAGTACGGAACGCTCGGGCTCGATCAGCAGCCCATGCTCATCGAACAGGTGGACTTTGCGAAGTTCGCCGAGGGTGTGGGGGCTCGTGGCACTGTCGTCCGCGCACTGTCTGACCTAAGTGCGTGGGCCGAATGGGCCGCGAGCGGCGAGCCCGGCACCTGGCTCCTCGACTGCCGAATTTCCGGGGCAGTGATTGCGCCGTATCAGCTCGAAATTATGGAGAATCTCAAGCGTCAAACGAAGGCTGCCGTCTAATCGTCGAGCGAAAGCTCCTTGGGGAGTTCAAAGTCGTGGGCGTTGAGTTCTTCAACGTTCACGTCCTTGAACGTAAGTACGCGAACCTGCTTGACGAATCGGTCTGACCGGTAGATGTCCCACACCCACACGTCACGCATCGTCAGTTCAAAATAGAAGTCGTTCGCCGCGTCGCGGCGTTCCAGCGAGACCTCGTTCGCAAGGTAAAAGCGGCGCTCGGTCTCCACCACGTACTTGAACTGTGTTGAAACGTCCCGGTACTCCTGGAACAGTGAGAGCTCGAGCCCGCGCTCGTAGTCGTCGAAGGCATCGTCATTCATAACTCTCCAGTCTAGAGCGGTTTGGTATCGATTTGGTTAGCTTCTTCGACCGCACCTTGATCGACCGCCGTCACGGTGACCGAGTCGGTCAGGATGCGGCTGAGCCAGGTTTTTCGATGCTCCCGACTCGCGCCCTGGCTGACGATCGCGGCCCGATGCGCTGCCGACCCATAGCCCTTATTTGAGCTCCACGCGTAGGGAACAAGCGTTTCATCGCGAGTTTCAAGATCGCGCATGTGCGCATCCCGAGCCACCTTCGCAATCACGCTGGCGGCCGCAACCACGGCGCAGTCTCGGTCGGCCTTTGGCCGCACGGTGACCCGCAGCGGCGAGTCGAGCCCGGGTGTGAGCCAATCGTGAGAACCATCGAGCAGAATGGCCGACTCTGAGATCGGCACGCCGGCTTCCCAGAGGCTGCCGAGACCGCGGACGGCGGCTGCAGCGAGGCACTTGCCAATACCAAATTCATCGATTTCGGCGGCGCTCGCCCAACCCACCGCGCTGTGCCACGCCCACTCAGCACTGGCCGGGGCAAGTGCCTCCCGCTTCTTTTCGCCGAGCAATTTTGAATCACGCAACCCTTCGGGAAACGGCACCGCGATATCGATCGCCCGCACGGCGCACACACCCACCGCAACGGGGCCGGCAAGCGCGCCGCGACCCACCTCGTCGATACCGATTACCACCGGAGCCTCGCCGAGCATCCCCCGCTCAACGTCGAGGGTGGGTTCCACGGGGCTCATTCTTCGGGCTCGCGGCTCGGAACGTCGGCAAACACTTCCGGATAGTTACCAAGAAACTCAATGCGTTCCATCGGCCAATTGATCATGAACGCGCGCCCGACAATGTTCTCATAGGGCACGAAGCCACCCGTGGGTAGGTCCTGGTGGGCACGCGAATCCTGGGAGTTGTAGCGGTTGTCGCCCATGGCCCAGAAGGCATCTTCGGGGACGGTCACGTCGAATTCGATACCGGAGGCGGCCGTGTTATCGCCGAATACCACATAGGGCTCTTGAATCGGCACGTCATTAATGACGAGCTGGCCGTACGCGTTGCAGCACACAATATGGTCGCCCGGGAGCCCAATAACTCGCTTAATGAGGTGGTTCGTAGATTCCTCAGGTTTCAGCCCAAAGGTCTCCAGCGCGCCATCCCGAAACGCCACAAACGGTTCCTTTTCCGGCGGCTGCACCACGGGCATCCACCCGCCCGGATCCTCGAATACCACGACGTCGCCGCGGTTGAGGTCGAAGGGCGCGGGGATGAGGAGATTGACGAGGACCCTATCCTCTTCGATGAGGGTGTCGTGCATGGACGCCGAAGGAATATAAAACGGCCGCAGCAAGAAGGTCTTGACGACCATCGAGATAATCAGCGCCAGTGCTGCAATGACGAGCAGATCACGAAGGAACAGCCCAATGGTGTTTCGCTGTACAACGTTGCCGTTGTCGTCGACGCCTATACCTTCCCGCACACGGTGGCGCGAACCGTGAGAATGACGGATGACATCTTCAATAAGTTCGTCGTCATCCGGATATTCGGAGTCTGGCAACCGGGTATCTCCTCTGCGATATTAATCTCGACTGAGTCTAGGGCCAGGAACAAGCTGACCCCCACACCAGCGGCGCAGGGGTCAGCTTGTTACAAGATCGAGATTAGTTCTCGCGCTTTTCGCGGATCTTCGCGGCCTTACCGCGGAGGTTGCGAAGGTAGTAGAGCTTCGCGCGGCGAACTTCACCGCGGCTGACAACCTCAATCTTGTCGATGATCGGCGAGTGCACGGGGAACATACGCTCCACGCCCACCTGGAAGCT
>NZ_JBQDBE010000042.1:0-5120 GCF_052090685.1 Gulosibacter sp.
ACTGAAAAAGTGCCACGAGGCGGCTCGACACGCGGCGACACGCCGGGCGGATACCGTCTCGTGGCACTTTTTCAAATGAGGGAGGGTTATCTACGCGCGGCTATTCGCCGCCGAGTGCCTGATCCTCACGCTTTGCCACGAGCGTGAGCACGTCGTAGGTTGCCACCACTTCTTCGTTTTGGTTGATCAATCGCGCATCCCACGCCACTTCGCCGTAATCCTCAGTTTCTCGCGGCGTGATGCGCTTTGCGGTGAGTTCCACACGAACCGAGTCGTCGATGCCAACCGGGGTGATGAACCGCAGGTTCTCCATACCGTAGTTCGCGTAGACGGCGCTTTCACCCGGTGCGACAAAGAGTCCCGCAGCCCAGCTAATCAGCAGGTAGCCGTGGGCAACGATGCCGGGGAAGAACGGGTTCGCTTCGGCAGCCTCGGCGTTCACGTGTGCGTAGAAGATATCCCCCGTCGAATGGGCAAAGTCAGTGATTTCCTGCTTGGTCGCCTGACGGAGACCGGACACAAATGCGTCACCGATCTCGAGCGTTTCGAGTGATTTTCGGAACGGGTGAATCGCACCGTCCTGTCCCTCGGGCACTCCCCCAAATTCAGGCTCACCGACGCGGTTCTGTGCCGCACCCGGGTGCCAGACTCCGGTCGCTGCTGTGAGCAAGTCCGGCGTGCCCTGCAGAGCCGTGCGCTGCATATAGTGCTTGATAGCGCGCACACCACCGAGTTCTTCGCCACCACCCGCGCGACCGGGACCGCCGTGCACGAGGTGAGGCATCGGCGATCCGTGCCCGGTTGAGGTCCGTGCGTTATCGCGATTGAGCATGTGGATGCGACCGTGGTAGCCCGCGATGCCGCGAGCAAGTTCGCCCGCCACTTCCATGTCATAGGAGCACACAGTGGCGACGAGCGAACCGTTACCGAGTGCGGCGAGATCCACCGCCTCGGCGACGGTCTCGTACCCGAGTACCGAGGTGACCGGGCCAAAGGCTTCGGTGCTATGCAAAGCTTCGACGCGGTTATCATCCCATTTGAGCACGACGGGCTCGAGGAAGGCACCCTGCTGATTCAAATCCCATTCGTTATTCCCGTAGGCCACCTGACCACCGGCCGCGACGAGAGAGTCGACCGCTTCACGCACATCCCGAAGCTGATCAAAGGAAGCGAGCGAACCCAGGGTGTTGCCCTCCACACGAGGGTCACCAACAGTGACCTTTTCGTCGAGGCGCGCGGCCAGCGCATGCACCACCGGCTCAACGAGCGCATGTGGCACGATAACGCGCCGGATCGCGGTACATTTCTGCCCCGCCTTCACCTGCATCTCATTAACCACTGCGCGAATGAATGCCGGGAATTCCGGGGCCTCCGGAGTGACGTCAGTGCCGAGAATCGCGGCATTGAGCGAATCCGTTTCAGCAGTGAACCGCACACCACCCTCCTGCACGTTCCGGTGCTGCCGAAGGCGGTCCGCGGTAGCCTTCGACCCGGTGAACGCCACCATGTCCCGATAGTCGAGGTGGTCAAGCAGTTCGCGGGCTGATCCGGCGATGAATTGGAGTGATCCCTCCGGCAGGATCCCCGAGTCGATAATGAGTTTGACGCACGCTGCGGTGATATTGCTCGTGGGCGTGGCAGGCTTCACGATGCTGGGAATCCCGGCGATGAAGGCGGGGGCAAATTTCTCGAGCATGCCCCAGACCGGGAAGTTGAAGGCGTTGATTTCCACGGTCACTCCGGGGATGCGCGTGTAAATGTGTTCGCCAATGAACGAACCATCTTTGGACATCGGCTCCATTGGCCCGTCAATCACGACGTTCGAGTTAGGCAGTTCGCGACGACCCTTGGAGCTCATCGTGAACAGCACACCGATGCCACCGTCTACGTCAAAAAAGCAGTCACCCTTGGTGGCACCATTCGCCATCGACAGGTCATAGAGCTCTTGCTTGCGCTCATTGAGGAACAGGGCAAGCTCTTTGAGCTTGAGTGCCCGCTTGTGAATGGTCAATTCGCCGAGGCCGTCGCGACCTACCGTGCGCGCATACTTGATCGCCTCAGCAACGTTGAGCCCATCACTCGATACGCGAGCGATTTCCTCACCGGACGAGGTATCACGAATGGATGTTGCTTGAGCGTCTTCCTGGGGCGTCCACCAGTTTCCACTCACATAGCTCGGAACAAATCCTGCGGTCTGCGATTTCGAGATCGTATCGGTCATCCTTGTCCGTTTCTTCGGGCCGCGCATCGTTACGCGGGCTGCGGCTGCGGGATTCCCGACCGACCGGTCGGGAATACCCCTCCAGACTAGACGACTAATCCGTGTGCATTCCACTTGCGCGGATTAGCTCCAGTCGTAGAAACCCTTACCGCTTTTACGTCCGAGTTCACCTCGAGCAACCTTGTCACGCAGGATCTGTGGCGGCGCGAATCGCTCCCCCAGGTGTTCGGCGAGATACTCTGCGATACCGAGTCGCACATCCAACCCAACAATGTCGGTCGTCTTGAGTGGGCCCGAAGGATGCTTATAGCCAAGTTCCATGGCCGCGTCGATGTCTTTCGCACTCGCCACGCCTTCCTCGACCATTCGCATGGCTTCGAGGGCAATTGCCACGCCAAGGCGTGAGGATGCGAAGCCCGGCGAGTCCTTCACCACCACCGGAGTCTTCCCCAGCTGTTCAACCCATGCTGGCGCCGCGGCAGCGACGGGCCCCGCGGTTTCCGGGGCGACTACCACTTCGATGAGCGTGGATGCGGGGACGGGATTGAAGAAGTGCAGACCGAGGAACTGCGCCGATCGCTTGAGCTGTGCCGCAAGTGTCGCGAGCGAAATCGAGGAGGTATTGGAGGCGAGCACCGCCGTGTCAGCAATATGGCGCTCGGCGGTCGTGAGTGCGTCAACCTTCGCATTGAAGTCTTCAAATACCGCTTCGACGACGAGCTCAACTTCAGAGAACGCGTCATAGGTGATCTCGACGTCGAGCCGCTGGACAACCTCATCGAAATTTGCGTCTGTCGCGCCGCGCTCAATTGACTTTGCCACCGAGGATTCAATTCGTTCTCTCGCGTCCGAGGCCGCAACGGGGTCGCGTTCGATCACGGTGACGTTCGCACCCGCCATGAGGAATGCGTGCGCAATACCGCCGCCCATCCGGCCGCCACCGATGACGCCAACGCGCGAGGGAAAGTTGATTGTGTCGGTCACTGCTCGTGCCGCCCTTCTGTGTTCTGTGCTGACGTGTCCTGTGCTGACGAGTCCTGTGCCGATTCCCGCTTTGCCTTTCGCGCCGCCTTAGCATCGAGGAATCCCTGCATGCGTTCAAACTTGGCTTCCGATTCGAAGAGCATGCCCTGTGCGAGCGTGTCGATGAGTGGATGTACCTCACGCGGAGTGTGAAATACCGACTTGCTGATCCGCACCGCGAGCGGGTCCTGCTTCGCAATGCGATCCGCTAGCGCATTCGCACCCGGAAGGAGCTGATCAACCGCGTGAATCTCGGTAATCAGATTGCAGGCAAGTGCCTCTTCAGCATCAAGTTGGCGGCCAGCCAGCAGAATCTCCTTGGCCAGTGGCTCGCCCACCAGCTCGCGCAGTCGCCAGGTAGCTCCCGCCGCAGCCATAATGCCGAGCGCTGTTTCCGGATTGCCAAGCTTCACGTTGGGCGCCGCAATCCGGAAATCTGCTGCGTAAGCGAGCTCCGCGCCGCCACCGAGCGCAAAGCCTTCGAGCGCCGCAATCACGGGCATCGGAAGCTTCGCGATTCGATCGAAAATCGTGGAGTTAATGCCCGCCAGCGCGTCATCACGGCGCCGCTCTTTGAGTTGGGCAATATCGGCTCCGGAGGCAAAGAGACCGTTTGCCCCGGCAAGGATGAGGATGCGCGGCTCCCGCTCGAGTTCGGCGCAGATCACGTGGAGTTCATCGACCATTTGCTGGTCAATGGCATTGCGAGTCGGTTGGTGGTCGAGGATGACAGTGACGCGGTCCTCGGCGACCGTCACCTGGAGACGCTCAAAATGCTCGGGAAACGTATTCACTAGACACGCTCCAGCAGAACTGCCGAGCCTTGGCCAACACCGACACACATCGTAGCGAGACCGCGATCGACGCCCTCTTGCTCCATTCGGTTCAAGAGCGTGATCGTGATTCGTGCGCCGGAAGAGCCGAGCGGGTGACCGAGCGCGATCGCCCCACCATTGCGATTGATGATCGAGCTGTCGAGTCCAAGTTCGCGGATTGTCGCAAGGGACTGCGTCGCAAACGCCTCGTTCAGTTCCACCGCACCGAGGTCATCCGTGGACCACCCCGCACGCTCAAGTACCTTGCGGGTAGCAGGCACCGGACCAATTCCCATGATCTCCGGGTCAACTCCGGCCGAGGCCCCACGCACCACGCGTGCACGAGCCGTGAGGCCATACTTTTCGATGGCTGCGTCGGAGGCGATCACGAGTGCCGAGGCGCCGTCATTGAGCGAGGAAGAGTTGCCAGCGGTGACCACACCGTCTGCCTTGACGACACCGCGAAGCTTGGCCAGAACATCCATTGTCGTGCCTTCGCGAGGGCCCTCGTCCGTATCAACCACGGTGACAGCGCCCTTACGCCCGACAACCTCAACGGGCACGATTTCATTATCGAAGCGGCCTTCCACGATGGCGCGGAAGGCCTTCTCGTGCGACTCCACCGCAAATGCATCCGCATCCTCACGGCTAATGCCAAACTGTTCCGCAACCTCTTCTGCTGTTTCCGGCATCGAGTAGGTCATTTTTCCATCGCGCGCGAGCTCCCCGTTCTCAAATCGCGGATTGGGGAACCGCCAACCAATCGAGGTATCGAACGCCTCCCCCGGCTTTGCCCAGGCCTTACCTGGCTTTTCCATGACCCAGGGCGCTCGCGTCATCGACTCCACGCCGCCGACCATAACGATATCCGCGTCCCCGGAGCGAATCATTTGAGAGGCCGAAACGATGGCCGTCATCCCGGATGCGCACAGCCGGTTCACCGTGTATCCGGGCACCTCGCGGGGTAGATCAGCGAGCAACCACGCCATCCTCGCAACATTCCGATTTTCTTCGCCGGCACCGTTAGCGTTGCCGAATACGACCTCTTCCACCGTCCCGGG
>NZ_JBQDBE010000043.1:0-2962 GCF_052090685.1 Gulosibacter sp.
ATGGTACTGCATGGGGGACTGTGTGGGAGAGTAGGTCACTGCCGGACTTCTTTTTTGGGGGAGATGCCTTTTTTGGTGTCTCCCCCTTTTTTTTGTTTCCGGGTATCGTCCTGTTTCCGGGTATCGTTTTGTGTTTGTTGTTGTTGTTGTGGTGTGGAGGGGATGTGTGATTCGCGATACCACCGAGAATGGGGGTTACCACGTTCTGGGTGGTGGTAACCCGGGTTTCGGATGGTAACCCGTTCAGCTTGGGCATCTCCCCATTTTTGTTGCCGCCGGAATTCGAACGGCAATTGGTGTCAATAATGCGACTGCCATCGATTCATTTAGGTACAAGATATGTACATGAAGCCATCCATAACCCCGACTACCGGCAATCTTGACTTCGCCGCCGTGCAACGACGCACGATGGCGGTACTCGTGATCATGCAGATCGTCGGCACGGTCGGGGTCGGTGTGGCGCCGTCGGTGGGCATCCTGCTCGCCAGCGAGGTGACACAAAACGAGGCGTGGGCGGGGCTTGCGCGCACTGCGAGCACCCTTGGAGCGGCACTTTTCGGACTCCCGCTCGGGAACCTGGCGGCGCAGTTCGGCAGACGCTTCGCACTCTCCAGTGGCTGGTGGGCTGCCGCGTTGGGGAGCGCGCTGCTCGTGGTTGCGGCACAGTGGAGTCTCGTGGTTCCACTCTTCGGCGGACTGCTTTTGATCGGCGCGGGTTCGGCGGTGAGCTTGCAAGCGCGGTTCGCCGCGACCGACCTCGCAGCACCCGCACGCAAGGGGCGGGCGCTCGCCCTGGTCGTCTGGGTCGGGATGATCGGCTCGGTATTGGGGCCAAACCTCGGTGTACCCGGAGCTTTCATTGGCGAGCGTACCGGCTTGACCGTATATGCCGGTGCTTTCCTCATTGCGGCAGTCTGCTTGGTTATCGCCGGCATCATTGTCTTCGCGCTGCTGCGGCCAGATCCGCTGCTGACGCTGCAACGAGCATCCGGCCTCGAAACCCAAAAGCCCGAATCCATGGGCACACGCATCCGCAAGGTGCTGCTCGAGCTCCGCAATAACCGTTCCGCGCGGTACGCCGTAATCGCGATTATTACCGCGCAGATTGTGATGGTTGCGATCATGACCATGACTCCGGTGCACATGTCGCACCTGGGTGACTCGATCACGGTGATCGGCTTCACGATTAGTCTGCATGTTGCGGGCATGTACGCCCTCGCACCGCTCGTTGGTTACCTGAACGACAAGCTGGGCACCCGGCCGACCATTGGCATGGGGATCATCATCCTCATTGCGTCCCTCGGAATCGGTGCGACCTGGCCGGAAGCGACCTGGGGAGTCATCGCCTCGCTCATCTTGCTCGGTGTGGGCTGGTCCTTCATCAACGTTGCCGGTTCCGCGCTCTTCAGCGGCGTGGTCTCGGATGACACGCGCGCGTCCTCGCAGGGTGGGGTGGATGCGCTGTCAAACCTCTTCGGGGCAACGGCGGCCTTCGTCGCCGGTCCCTTGCTCATGGTGAGCAGCTTCTCGATCCTCTCGCTGATTGCGATCGTGGTGCTGCTGCCGCTGGCTTGGCTGACGGTCGTGCGTCGATAGCTCGGGGATGCGCAAAGCCGCTCCTGGGATGAGCAACGATGGTGCACATCCCAGGAACGGCTTTTATATTGCGCAGTGCGAGCTCGCGCCCACTGAAGCTTTCGCACCGACTCGGATGCTTAGGAGTGCGGTGCGACTACCGCGCGGCCGGAAATCTTGCCGTCGACGAGATCTTGGTAGGCATCGAGGGCCTTGTCCATGGGGTAAACGGTGACCTCGGGCTTGATCAGGCCGGCGCGGTAGAGATCGGCCACGTCGTAGAGGTCTTCGATCGTACCCCAATAGGTGTTGGTGAGTTCGGCCTCGTAGGGGTTCGTGTAGAAGTCCCACGAGACCTGACCGCCTGCGATACCGACGACCGTGATGCGACCGCGACGAGCAACGACCTTTTGCGATACCTCGACCGTCGGCTTGACCCCGACAAAGTCGAACACCGCATCCACCCCGCGTCCACCGGTAATCTCGCGAATTCGCTCGGCCTGGTCCTCACCACCCTCGACGGTAATGGCGCCGTTCTTTGCGGCGGTGGCCATCGCATCCGACTTCATGTCGGTCGCGATCACGGTCGCGCCAGTGAGCGCCTTAAGCATCTGTACCGCGAGCTGCCCGAGGCCACCGAGGCCGATGACGAGCGCGAACTTGCCGCCGCCCTCGAGCTGGCGCATCGACAACTTGATTGCGTGATACGGGGTGAGGCCAGCATCGGAAAGGGGAGCGGCCTCAACCGGATCCGCATCGCCGAGCGGCACGAGGTTTCGGGCAGGAGCCACGATGTATTCGGCCATACCGCCATCGCGACCGAGGCCCATGCCCATGTACGGCATTTCGGCAACGTTATCGCAATAGGTGTCCTGACCACGTGAGCAGGCGCGGCAGTGTCCACAGCCGATCGGTCCGTATACGAGGTAGGCATCGCCCTTCTTGAGTCCGGTCACGCCGTCGCCGAGTTCCTCGATCCAACCCGAGTTTTCGTGGCCGAGGGTGTACTCGGGCTTCAGGAATGGCGCAACTGGGAAGTCAGCGTCATAGTCCTGGAAGATGGCAACGTCAGAGTGGCAGGCGCCGGCACCGGCAACCTTTAACAGCACCTCGCCCGGGCCCGGGACGGGCCGTTCAATGTCCTTGAGCTCGGGGAATGATTTCCAGTTGGTGAACCGTACTGCCTTCATGATTACTCCTTGACTGGCGCGGGGAATGGAGGTGACGCCTTTCCAATTGTCTCGTCAGTGGGTGACGGATTGGCTGGGATTGCGGGCTAAGGATCGGTCAAACAAATCTCGAGCTGCGATTGCTCCCGAGAACTCATAGAACGCCTGTTGCCTCATGTCAATACCTCCGGGAAGGTTGATTCGTTGCCTCAAGTAGA
>NZ_JBQDBE010000044.1:0-2914 GCF_052090685.1 Gulosibacter sp.
ACTCATCGCCAGCATCGTGCTCCGCCTCCGATGACACTTACAGGACACAACCTAGGCGGAGGAGGCGGATTGACGCTGCGCCCGCACGAGGAAGAGCGCGACAATAAAGCAGCCGATATAGGTCGCGCCCACGGCCACCCAGCCCATGGTGAACGCTCCGGTGGCCTCCACAATCGCGCCCACGATCACCGGACCGAGCGCGAACCCAAGATACATCCCGGCCGAGACGAGACCGGTGGCGACACCGATTCGTGACTTGGGCGCCGCATCCACAATGCCCGAATTGATGACCACGTTGGCAGCCAAGGGTAAGGCGGCGTGAAAGACCACGCCAACCCACATCAGCGCGTCAATCTGGGTCCGTTCAGCGGCAACGAGCAGCAACAGCCCGAGGATGCCGCCGAGGCTCATCACGATGATCAGCATTGACGGACGGCCCATCTTGCCCGTCACTCGCGCCCAACCGATACGGCTGAGAATCCCGAACACTCCGATGACGCCGAGCATGAGACCCGCGATCGTGATCGAATAGCCCATTGCTTGCACCGCAAACAGCGACGCGAAGCCATTGACGCCCTGCACGCCCACCGCGTTCAGGAAGGAGACGATCGCGAAGAGCCACACCGCAAGCGGCAGTCGTTTCGATCCCTTCGGTATCGGGATGCTGAGGGTGATCGGCTGCGTCTGGTCCGGTTTCGGCATTCGCAGCTTCGAAATTACGGTCCAGGACAGGATCCCTGCCGGTACGAGCGCTGCGGCACCGATGAGCGCTGCGCCCTGCCAGCCCGACCAGGCCGCAATGATCGGAAACGCCAACCCGGACACGAGCATCCCGACCTGCACCCCGGACTGCTTCCACCCCATCCACGGTGAGCGCTGGGCTGCCGGCACCCGGGCGCTGATAATGCGGTTCGTGAGGGGGTTCGAGAACGCCTGCGAGGGGCCCGCAATCAGCGCCGCGACCACAAGCACCCAGTAGGCGTGGACACTCGCGCTCACGAGAAAGGCGAGCATTGTGCCGCCGACGATCATGAGCATTTGAAAGCGCGGATCGAGTCGATCAGCGAGCACACCGAGGAAGGTCGAGGTGACGCCGGCGCTCACGAAGATCACCGAAATCAGCAGACCGTATTGGCTCTCGCTAATCGAAAACTCATCAATGATCGTGGCACTGAGCGCGCTGAGGGCGAAGTTGAAGGTGGGACCTGCCGCCATCGCGATCATCAGCACAACGAGAAGAATTCCCGGTGCACGACGAGGCGCCTCTGGCGCGGGGACTGCTGACATGAAGTTCAGCATAGCCCCGCGCGCCAGAGGCGCCTCGTGCAGTTGCGGTGTGGGTTACTGGCCCGCGTAGGGGTCCGGTACCGCGGTGTACTTCGTGTAGAGGTATTCTTCGATGCCCTCGAAGGAGCCTTCCTTACCGAGGCCCGACATCTTGACACCACCGAAGGGTGCTGCCGCGTTCGAGAGAACGCCGATGTTAAGGCCCATCATGCCGGCTTCGATGCGGTCGATCATGCGCTGGCCGCGTGCGAAGTCCTCCGTGAAGACGTAGGACATAAGGCCGTATTCGGTGCCGTTGGCGAGTTTGACGGCGTCCTCTTCGGTCTCGAAGGGGATGATCGGCAGGACCGGTCCGAAGATTTCTTCGTTGACGACCTGCGAATCCAGGCTGACGTTGCTGAGGACGGTTGCTTCGTAGAAGAACCCCTCGCCGGCACCCTTCTGGCCACCGGTGACGACCTCTGCACCCTTGGCCTTCGCATCCTCGACCATCTCGGCAACCTTGTTCACTGCCTTCTCTTCGACGAGTGGACCAATGACAATGCCGTCTTCGGTACCGCGACCCATCTTGAAGCCCGAGACGCGCTCGGCGACACGCTTCGAGAACTCATCAGCGATGGACTGCTGCACGTAGATGCGGTTTGCCGCGGTGCAGGCCTGGCCGATGTTGCGGAACTTCGCGGCGATCACGCCGTCCACGGCCTTGTCGAGGTCGGCATCCTCGAAGACGACGAACGGTGCGTTACCGCCGAGCTCCATCGAGCTGCGCAGGACCTTGTCGGCAGCCTGCTTCATGAGACCAATACCGACCGGGGTCGAACCGGTGAAGGAGACCTTGCGCAGGCGGTCGTCTTCCATGATCACGTTCGAGACACCTGCGGTGTCGCGAGTGGTGATGACGTTGATGACGCCCTTGGGCAGGCCCACCTCTTCGAAGATCTTCACGAGGTAGAGGGTGGTCAGCGGCGTGAGCGAGGCGGGCTTGACGACGACCGTGTTACCGGCAGCGAGTGCCGGACCGATCTTGCGCGTTGCCATCACGAGTGGGAAGTTCCAGGGGGTGATGAGGAAGCAGGGGCCTACCGGGTGCTTCGATACGAGCATCCGTGCATTGCCTTCCGGGGTCGAGCCGTAGCGGCCGATCACGCGGGGAGCCTCTTCCGAGAACCAGCGCAGGAACTCGCCACCGTAGGTCACTTCACCCTGTGCTTCTGCGAGTGGCTTACCCATTTCGAGAGTCATCAGCAGCGCGAATTCGTCACGGAGCTCAATCAGTCGTTCGAAAGCCTTGCGGAGAATCTCTGCGCGCTCGCGAGGCGTCGTTCGTGCCCAGGATTCCTTGACCTCGACAGCTGCGTCGAGTGCTGCGGTGCCCTGCTCGGGGGTTGCGTTCGCAACGTGGGTGAGCACCTTGCCATTTGAAGGGTCAAGTACTGCGAAAGGCTCGTTGTTGCCGTCTACCCATTCGCCGCCGATAAATAGCTGCGTGGGGATCTTGGCAATGAGGTCAGCCTCATTGGTGAAGGTCATAACTGTGCTCCTCATGATTTGTTCGTGTGCGCGCGTGATTGGTGCGCCGATGCGACTGCGCGCGAATACGCACGTTATAGAACGGTACACCCGCTAG